>JAUMYR010000081.1:10836-12283 GCA_030528545.1 Propionibacteriaceae bacterium | reverse complement strand
ATCAAGTCGAACTTCCGTGAGGGCCTGTCGGTGCTGGAGTACTTCATCTCCACCCACGGTGGCCGCAAGGGTCAGGCCGACACCGCTCTGCGCACCGCAGACTCCGGTTACCTGACCCGCCGCCTGGTCGACGTCAGCCAGGACGTGATCGTCCGGGAGCTGGACTGTGGCACCGAGCGGGCGCTGACTAAGACCATCGCTGAGCGCGACGCCAACGGTGTGCTGGTTCCGCTGCCCAACGCGGAGACCTCGGTGTATGCCCGCACGCTGGCCTCCGACGTGTTCGACGAGGAAGGCAACCTCATCGCGGCCGCCGGGGCCGACCTCGGCGACGCCGAGATCAAGGCGATGGTCGCTGGCGGCCTGGAGACCGTCCGGGTGCGCAGCGTCCTCACCTGTGAGGCCGCGACCGGCACCTGCGCCATGTGCTACGGCCGCTCGCTGGCCTCCGGCAAGCTGGTGGACGTCGGCGAGGCCGTCGGTATCGTGGCCGCGCAGTCGATCGGCGAGCCGGGCACCCAGCTGACGATGCGGACCTTCCACACCGGCGGTGTGGCTGGCGACGACATCACGCTGGGCCTGCCGCGTGTGGTCGAGTTGTTCGAGGCCCGCAGCCCCAAGGGTAAGGCGCCGATTTCCGAAGCGGACGGCATCGTGCGGATCGACGAGAGCAACGATCGGGCCCGCAAGATCGTCGTGGTGCCGGACGCCGGTGGGGACAACTTCGAGTATCCGCTGCCGCGCCGTGCCCGCCTCGAATACGAGGAGCATGGCAAGCGGATCCAGATCCGCGACGGCGTGCGCGTCAAGGTCGGTCAGCGGCTCACCGCGGGCACCCCCGATCCGCAGGACGTGTTGCGCGTCCGGGGCGTCCGCAAGGTGCAGGAACATCTGGTGGAGGAAGTGCAGCAGGTCTACCGCACCCAGAGCGCGGCGATCCACGAGAAGCACATCGAGATCATCATCCGTCAGATGCTGCGCCGGGTCACCGTCATCGACTCGGGCGACACCCGGATGATGCCGGGCGAACTGGTCGATCGTGGCACCTATGAGACGCTGAACCGTCAGGCCGTCACCGAGGGTGGCCGCCCGGCGGAGGGCCGTCCGGTGCTCATGGGCATCACCAAGGCATCTCTGGCGACCGAGTCGTGGCTGTCGGCGGCCTCTTTCCAGGAGACCACCAAGGTGCTCACCGACGCGGCGATCCAGGGCAAGTCGGACTCGTTGCTCGGCCTGAAGGAGAACGTGATCCTGGGCAAGCTGATCCCGGCCGGCACGGGCCTGGAGCGGTATCGCAACATCCGGGTCGAGCCGACCGAGGACGCCAAGACCAATGCCTTCGCGATGAGCTACGACCCCTACGATTACGATTTCTCCTCGGGGACGGGAGCCTCGGTCCCGCTGGACGACATCGATTTCGGCGACGATCTGCGCTGAACCACTAAGG
>JAUMYR010000081.1:3864-10736 GCA_030528545.1 Propionibacteriaceae bacterium | reverse complement strand
AAGGCCGCTGGCGTCCAAACCCCGCTGTCGGTTGGGACGGCCGCCTGGACCCTGGTGCACCTGTTTGAGAGCGTCCTGCTCAGCGAACTGGGAACCGAGGAATATAACAAGCTGTTCACCAAGGGAGCCTCCTGGAAGAGCGACAAGGTCACCAGCGCGGTGTCCAAGTTCGCCAAACTGCTCAGCTACGCCAATACCGGCGGCGCCGACGACTGGACCCCCGCGATCGACATGGTGATCGACGGGAAGGCGGCCTACAACGTCATGGGGGACTGGGCGGTCGCGCAGTTCAACGCCAAGTCCAAGAAGTACGGCACCGACTACGTCGCCTTCCCCACACCGGGCACCGAGGGCACCTTCTTGTTCCTGGCCGACTCGTTCACCCTGCCCAAGGGCTGCAAGAACCCCGAGGGAGCCAAGGACTGGCTGCGCCTCGTCGGGTCGGCTGAGGGCCAGCAGAAGTTCAACATCGTGAAGGGCTCCATCCCCGCACGCACCGACGTGGCCGATACCGAGTTCCCCGACTACCAGAAGAGCGCCATGAAGGCGTTCAAACAGGACAAGATCGCCAGTTCCATCATCCACGGCGCGGCGGCGAACAACGCCTGGAACTCCGAGATCGGCACGGCGGTCTCGAAGTTCTGGACCGACAAGAGCGAAGAGGAACTCCTCGCCGGTCTGGTCAAGGCGGCCGAGACCAATAACAAGTAGTGAACGGGCGCGCGTCCCCCTGGGTTTCCGGGGGGACGCGGCGCGCGTCGTCAACGGAGTCACGATATGCGCAAGTACAAGGACTGGGGTCCGGGGCTGCTCTTGGTCAGCCCGTCGATCCTCTTGGTCATCGTGTTCGTCTATGGCCTGATCGGGCAGAACATCGCGACCTCCCTGGAATCGGCGAAGACCAAGAGCGGGCGCGTCCTCGCCGAGGGCGGTCTCACCAACTACGTCGAGCTGCTGACCTGGGACCGCTACCAGCACGCGCTCTGGAACCTCTTGGTCCTCACCGTCGTGTTTGTAGCAGGGACCATGTTCTTCGGGCTGCTATGGGCCCTGCTACTTGAAAAGGGAGTGAGCGGGGAAGGGGTGTTTCGCTCCATTTATCTGTTCCCGATGGCCGTGTCCTTCATCGCCTCTGGCGTAGTGTGGCGCTGGCTGCTCGACCCCGGCATGGGAGACCAGGCGATCGGGCTGAACAAGCTATTCGTCATCTTGGGCCTAGACGGTTTGCAGAGCACCTGGTGGTCAAGTTCGAGCAGGTTCAACATGGCCGCGATGGCGGTGCCAGCGATCTGGCAGCTGGCCGGATATGTCATGGCGCTGTTCCTCGCCGGTTTCCGGGGCATCTCGGAGGATCAGCGGGAGGCCGCGCGGGTGGATGGTGCTTCGGAGTGGAAGATCTACCGGCACGTGCTGTTCCCGCAGCTGTCCCCGATCGCGCTGAGTGCGCTCATCATCGTCGGGCACATGTCGATGAAGACCTTCGACCTGATCTATGCCATCGCGGGGCAGAACAGCTATGTTTCCGAGGTCCCGGCGACGCTGATGTGGGTGCAACTCTTCCAGTTGAATCAGCCAGTCCAGGCGGCGGCTAACGCCACGATCATCCTGCTGGTGGTAGCGGTCGCTGTCATCCCTTATCTGGTCTACACAAGCCGCACCGAGAAGGGGGGACGCTGAGATGAGCGCTGTCACTGTCACCGCCGCGTCGCGGCGCCGTAGGCAAGAGATCTCGGGGATTGGTGCTCTCAAGCTGGGGCTGCTGATCTTCTTCGCCGCGGTCCTGCTCATGCCCATCTATGTGGTCTTGATCACCAGTTTCAAATCCGGGGCCGAATACGGTGCCGCCACCGCCTGGTCGCTGCCGCAGTCGCCCACACTGGCTGGGTGGTCCGCCGCCTGGGAAGCCCTCGCCCCGGCGCTGGGTCGCTCCCTGCTGCTTGCGGTCTTCGCCGCCGTCATCAGCTCCATTCTTGGGTCGATGAATGGCTATGTGTTCGCCAAGTGGAAGTTTCCCGGAGCCGATGTGGTCTTCACGATGTTCCTGTTTGGGATGTTCATTCCCTATCAGGCCGTGATGATCCCCCTGCAGAGGCTGATGATCTCGATGAACAGCAACGCGGAGTTCTTGCAGGGGATCCCGACGCTCATCATCGCCCACGTGATCTATGGCATTCCGATCTGCACGCTGATTTTCCGCAACTACTACGCCACCGCGGTTCCGTCCGAGATCCTGGAGGCCGCCCGGGTAGATGGTGCCGGGATGTTGCGGATCTATCGCTCCATCGTGCTGCCGGTTTCGGCACCGGCCTTCGTGGTGACGCTGATCTGGCAATTCACCAGCGCGTGGAATGATTTCCTGTTCGCGCTATTCCTGACGAACCGGAACAATGGCCCGGTCACCTATGCGCTGATGGAACTTGCGAGTGCACAGAACCCCGACTACGCCAGGACGATGGCGGGAGTGCTGCTGGCCTCCTTGCCCACTCTGATCGTCTACATCGTCTTGGGTAAATACTTCATCCGCGGCCTGATGAGCGGCTCGGTGAAGTAGGGCCAACCGAGGGCCCAGGTAGGCTGAGCCGGACACGTGAGTGCCGTGAGTTCCTCCTGGGCCCTCCACCGGTTCTGAAGGTTTGCCCTAGTCAGCCTCGCCGAACGCCCCCGGAACGAGCCGATTTGAGTATGCCGCTCAGGTCCGGTATCTTTAGTCGTCGGCTGGCCCCTATAGCTCAGTAGGCAGAGCGTCTCCATGGTAAGGAGAAGGTCTGCGGTTCGATTCCGCATGGGGGCTCTGTGTTCGGCCATCGCCGCTCACCGCGCGGCGCCATAGATGGCCGAACTCACGGCGGGATAGCTCAGGCGGTAGAGCAAGCGGCTCATAATCGCTGTGTCGCGGGTTCGAGTCCCGCTCCCGCTACCGACGATGAGCACCGATTAGTTAGGAACCAGGCATGGCCAAGAAGGCGCAGGACATTCGTCCGAAGATCACGCTCGCCTGCACCGAGTGCAAGGAGCGCAACTACATCACCAAGAAGAACCGGCGCAACGATCCCGATCGTCTTGAGCTGGCCAAGTTCTGCCCGAAGTGCCGCAAGCATCAGACCCACAAGGAAACCCGCTGAGCTTTCCTTTATAGGACCAACGGTGAGGGCCGCCCTTAGGGGCGGCCCTCACCGTTTCTAGGTCTTGGCTCACTTCGTCGGTATGAAGATCTCGACTCGCCGGTTGAGCTGGCGTCCGGCAGGGTTGTCTTTACCGTCGATCTCGTTCGGGGCGACCGGACGGGTCTCACCGAATCCGGTGGCGCTGAGGGCAGCGGTGACACCAGAACTGGACAACTCGTCCTTCACCGCGTTGGCCCGGCGCTCGGAAAGGCCCTGGTTGTACTCGTCGCTGCCGTGGGCGTCGGTGTGTCCCTGGACCTGCAGGGAGACCCCCTGGGGGATCCCGTTCAGCGGCTCGACGAGCTGGCGCAGCGTTGCCTTGGCGTCCGGGCGGATATCGGACTTGTCGTAGTCGAACAAGACCTCGGCCTCCAGCGTCACGTAGAGGCCGCAGACCGGATCGACCGGGGCCAGTTTCATGAGAGGCGGGAACTTGCCCGCCGGTGGGACTGGGGGAAGCCGGTCCGCCTTGACCTGGATGCCGTTGACCAGCGCGGTGCCCGAGCCGTTATTGATGATGTTGATGCCCGGGCCGGAGTAAGAACCGGACCCATCGGCGTTGACGGTGAGGCTCACACCCGGGGTGGAGCCCGAATAGGTGCCCGAACCGTCGCTGTTGACGACGATGGAATCCTGATCCCGGGTCATGGTGCCGCCGCCCTTGCCGTCCAGGGCGATCGACAGCCCGGGGCCGCTGTAGGTGCCCGAGCCGTCGGTATGGATGATGAGGCTGATCGGGCCCCGGCTCAGCAGCCCAGAACCGTCGCCATTGTTGACGAGGGAGGTCTCGGGGTCGCTGTAGATGCCTGCCCCGTCACCGGTGCGCACCTGCGTGACCCCGTCCCCGGAGACCGAGGCGGTGCCGTCGCCGCCGAGCACCACCGAACCGCCGACGAGGGGCTGCCCGTCCGGCCCGCAGTGGGCGGGGGAGACCTTCAGCCCAGGAATGGACTTGAGTTTATCGGCGAGGGTTTCGGCGGCCTTGGCCGTGACCTCGTCCAGGACCGACAGATTGGGGATCACGATCGAGGGGACGCTCGGGAACTGCCCGGGAGCATAGCCCGGCACCACCGCGATGCTGGAGACTTCGGGGCTTGAGGCGGGCTGAGCGGACGGAGTCGTTTCCATCGACGGCGCTGCCGAGGGCCTGGCAGCCGGGGCTTCGGTATGTGCCGGTTGGGGTGATCCGCCGCTGCATGCGCTCAGGGCGAGCAGGGTTGCTGTGGCGACAAGGGTGCGTCTCATCAAGGCTCCTCCGTTTGGAAACGCTGCTCAGCCTATGGCCATGGGGGGAGCACCCGGCCCCTTTGTCGCAGTTCGGCGACGGACCAACCCGCTAGGCTTGACCCCATGTCGATTAGCCCCGAGCACGTTGGCCGCTGCTACCCGGCCACGGCGCCCTACGAGGTGTCTCGTGCCAAGATTGCCGAGTTCGCCCGAGCGCTGGGTGACACCAATCCCGCCTACTTCGGCGATGATCCGATCGCCCCGCCGACCTTCGCGGCGGTCATCGCCGCGCAGGCCTGGGGCGCCCTCTTCGCCGACCCCGACCTCGGCCTGGCGCTCATGCGCACCGTGCATGCGGATCAGGGCTTCGCCTATTCTCGGCCGTTGCGCCCAGGAGACCAGGTCATCGCGACGCTGACCATCGACAAGGTCCGCCAGCGCGGCAGCCTCGACTGGATCGGGATTTCGGTCGCGCTGACCGTTGGCGGCGAACGGGTCTGTACCGCCACTTCGACACTGCTGCACACGAGACAGGAGCAGGAAGATGCCTGAATTGGGTGAACAACTGGCTCCCCTGGTGGTGCGGATCACCAGGTCTGGAGTGGTCCGGTATGCGGGCGCCTCGACCGATTTCAACGAGATCCACTATTCGGATCGGCACGCCCGGGCGATCGGGCTGGACGGCGTCGTCGCCCATGGTATGTGGACGATGGGTGCGGCGCTGCGGGTCGTGACGGACTGGGCCGGCGACCCGGGCCGGGTGCTGTCTTACGGCGTGCGATTCACCCGCCCCGTGCTGGTGCCCGACACCGATGAGGGCATCGAGGTCACCTTCGGGGGCGTCGTGAGCGCGCTGGAGGAAGGGGTCGCCACGGTGTCGCTGAGCGCGACCACCCAGGAGGGTGCGGTGCTCGGTGCCGCTCGGGCGGAGGTGCGCGTTGACCACGCATGAGTCCTCTTCGTGCAGTCTGGAACAGGTCCGGCTTGGCCATGGCGAGGCCGAGGTACCCGATTCGCTTCGTCTCTCGGATCACACGACGCTGCGGGTCGGGGGAGCGGCGCGCAGGATGGTCGTCGCCCGGAGCGAGGCCGAGATCGTTGAGACCGTCCGGGACTGCGATGCCGCGGGCGAGCCGTTGCTCGTGCTCTCGGGTGGGTCCAACCTGGTGGTTAGCGACGATGGTTTCGACGGGACGGTCCTCAGGATCGCCACGAGGGGGATCAAGGCCGACGTCTCATCGTGTGGCGGTGCCCTGGTCCGGGTGGCTGCCGGTGAGGTGTGGGACGAGGTCGTGGCCGAGTCGGTGAGTCAGGGCTGGGTCGGTCTTGAAACGCTGTCGGGGATCCCTGGCCTGGCCGGGGCGACCCCGATCCAGAACGTCGGCGCCTACGGTTCCGAGGTCTCCCAAACCATAGCCTCGGTGCGGACCTTCGACCGGGAGAGTGGTGGATTCGCCACCTTCCCACTGGCCGAATGCGGGTTCGGCTACCGCACGAGCCGGTTCAAGCAGAACCCTGGGCGTTATGTCGTCATTGAGGTGACCTTCCAGTTCCCGCTAGGGGACCTGTCGGCTCCGGTGACCTATCGCGAACTCGCCGAACACCTCGGGGTAGGGCTGAAGCAACGGGCCCCCTCTAAGCGGGTGCGCGAAGCGGTGCTCGACATCCGGGCAGCTAAGGGGATGGTGCTCGACCCGGAGGACCACGACACCTGGAGCGCGGGGTCATTCTTCACCAATCCCATCCTGGACGCCGAGGCCCCCCTGCCTGAGGACGCGCCACGCTACCCAGCGGGTGAGGGGCGGGTGAAGACCAGTGCGGCGTGGCTCATCGAACAGGCCGGGTTCTCCAAGGGATACCTGCGCGGCAGCGCTGGACTGTCCACCAAACATGTCCTGGCGCTGACCAACCGGGGGGATGCGCGGGCCCGCGACATCGTGGCGCTGGCGCGGGAGGTGCGCGATGGTGTGGCCGGCCGCTTCGGCGTGACCCTGGTCCCAGAGCCAGTCCTGGTCGGCGTGGAACTCTGAGCCCGGACCTCGCGGTGCGGGGCCCAGGAACGGATTTTGTCGACACCATGTCGATAAGCTAGGGTGGTGTCAGCTCGACCGGACGTTGGGCCTGACTCGAACCTAGTGGGAAGTGATCATCCGTGCTCAAGAAGCTCTACACTGCGGCGGCGGTCTATGTCGCTCTTGGTCTCGTCGGTGGTGTGTTCTACCGCGAGTTCACCCGAATCAATGAGGTCACCATCTGGACCCAGCTCAAGGTGGTCCACACCCACTTTCTCGCGCTAGGCGCCCTGGTCTTCTTTATCGTGCTGGGGCTGGAGAAGCTGTTCCAGCTGAGCCAGGTCAAGCAGTTCCGTGGCTTCTTCCTCTTCTACAACATCGGCCTGATGTGGAGCGCAACGATGATGATCGTCAAGGGAATCATGTCCTCCCTCGCTCACCCGATGGCCAATTCCGCCATGATCGCCGG
>JAUMYR010000081.1:0-3764 GCA_030528545.1 Propionibacteriaceae bacterium | reverse complement strand
ATGACCCCGACTACACGTTGTCGGAGTTCAGGCCATAGGATGAGCCCATGACTCCGCGAAAGATTGGCGTCACTGAGGTAGCTCTCCGTGACGCGCACCAGAGCCTGATGGCAACCCGTATGGCCATGGAGGACATGGTTGACGCGTGCGCTGATATCGACCAAGCCGGATACTGGAGCGTTGAGTGCTGGGGTGGTGCGACGTTTGACTCGTGCATCCGCTTCCTCAACGAAGACCCGTGGCAGCGGTTGCGCACCTTCCGTGAACTCATGCCGAACTCCCGTCTGCAGATGCTGCTGCGTGGCCAGAACTTGCTTGGCTACCGCCACTACGAGGACATGGTGGTCGACAAGTTCGTTGAGAAGTCGGCCGAGAACGGCATGGACGTGTTCCGCGTCTTCGACGCGCTGAACGACCCGCGCAACATGGCCCGCGCTATGGCAGCGGTCAAGCGCGTCGGCAAACACGCCCAGGGCACCATCTGCTACACCATCAGCCCGCTGCACACCGTCGAGGGATATGTGAAACTCGCCGGACAGCTCATCGACATGGGTGCCGAATCGCTGGCACTGAAGGACATGGCCGCGCTGTTGCAGCCTCAACCCGCCTACGACATCGTCAAGGCGATCAAGGAGACCTACGGCGACATCCAGATCAACGTCCACTGCCACTCCACGACCGGCGTGACGCTGGTCAGCCTGATGAAGGCCATCGAGGCTGGTGCCGATGTCGTGGATGCGGCGATCTCGTCGATGTCCCTTGGCCCCGGCCACAACCCGACCGAGTCTCTCGTAGCCATGCTGGAGGGCACCGGATACACCACCGATCTCGACATGGACCGGCTGCTCAAGATCCGCGATCACTTCGCCGCGGTGCGCCCGAAGTACAAGGAATTCGAGTCGGCGACGCTGGTCGATACCGACATCTTCTCCAGCCAGATCCCCGGAGGCATGCTGTCCAACATGGAGAGCCAGCTCAAGGCCCAGGGCGCCGGAGACCGCATCCGTGAGGTTATGGCCGAGGTTCCGCTGGTCAAGGCGGACGCGGGACACCCGCCCCTGGTCACGCCGTCCAGCCAGATCGTTGGCACCCAGGCCGTGTTCAACGTGCTGATGGGACGGTACAAGGTCATGACCGGCGAGTTCGCAGACCTGATGCTCGGCTACTACGGCGAGTGCATCGGTGAGCGCAACCCCGAGGTGATCGAGATCGCCAAGACCCAGGCGAAGAAGGACCCGATCACCACCCGGCCCGCCGACCTGCTGACCCCCGAATGGGAGGAACTGGTCGCCCAGACCGAAGGCCTCGAAGGATACGACGGCAGCCAGGAAGATGTGCTAACCAACGCCATGTTCCCGGGTGTGGCTCCCGGATTCTTCAAGACCCGCGAGGAGGGTCCCAAGAACGTGGGCAAGACCGCTGAACAGCTGGCCAAGGAGGCCGAAGCCTCCAAGGGCGCGGCGGGCGCGGTGCAGGGCCCGATCAAGTACAAGGTGTCGATGGGCGGGCGCGAACACAGCGTGACCGTGGAAAGGGCCTGACGTGGCAACCCCCAAGAAGAAGACGATGACCGACCGCATCGAGGAGCTCAACGAGCGGCGGGTCACCACCCGTCTCGGCGGCGGCGAGGCGAAGCTCGACAAGCAGCGCCAGTCGGGCAAGATGACGGCCCGCGAGCGCATCGACGGCCTGATCGACGAGGGCACCTTCCAGGAGATCGGGCTGTTCCGCAAGAACCGGACGACCACCTTCGGCATGGACAAGGCCAACATGCCCGCCGACGGCGTCGTGACCGGCACCGGGGCGGTCTTCGGGCGCCCGATCCACATTGCCAGCCAGGACTTCACCGTCATGGGTGGCTCGGCGGGCGAGACCCACTCCAAGAAGGTCGTGCAGATGATGGAGTCCGCGCTCAAGTGCGGCACCCCCTTCGTGCTCATCAACGACTCCGGTGGTGCCCGCGTCCAGGAGGGCATCGACTCGCTGTCCGGTTACGGCCAGGTGTTCTACGCCAACGTGCTGCTCTCGGGCGCGGTCCCGCAGATCTCGATCATCGCTGGCCCCTGCGCGGGCGGTGCGGCCTACGCCCCGGCCCTGACGGACTTCATCATCCAGACCCGCAAGGCCAATATGTTCATCACCGGCCCCGGCGTCATCAAGCAGGTCACGGGTGAAGAGGTCACCCAGGAGGCCCTGGGCGGTGCGGACGCACACATGTCGATCTCGGGCAACATCGACTTCGTCGCCGAGGACGACGAGCAGGCCCTGCTCATCACTAAGAAGCTGCTGAGCTTCCTGCCGCAGAACAACGCCGAGGACCCGCCGGTCGTCGACCCGGACCCGACGGTGGAGGCCGATCCCGAGATGCCCGGGCTCGTGCCCACCGAGGACAAGGCGGGCTACGATGTGCGCACCGTCATCGGCCGCCTGGTGGACTACGGCGACTTCCTTGAGGTGCAGGCCGGGTATGCGATGAATATCGTGGTCGGCTTCGGCCGCATCAACGGCCGCACGGTCGGCGTCATCGCCAACCAGCCCCAGGTGATGGCGGGCGTCCTCGACATCAACGCCTCGGACAAGGGCAGCAAGTTCATCCGCTTCTGCAACGCTTTCAACATCCCGCTGCTGACGCTGGTGGACGTGCCGGGCTTCATGCCGGGCGTCGCTCAGGAGCACGGGGGCATCATCCGCCACGGCGCGAAGATGCTCTACGCCTACTCCGCCGCGACGGTGCCGAAGATCACCGTGGTGCTGCGTAAGGCCTACGGCGGTGCCTACCTCGCCATGTGCTCCAAGGACCTCGGGGCTGACCAGGTGTTCGCCTGGCCGACCGCCGAGATCGCGGTCATGGGAGCCGAGGGCGCGGCCTCGGTGGTGTTCAAGCGCGAGATCGAATCCGCTGAGGATCCCGCCACCCGCCGGGTCGAACTGGTCGAGGAGTATCGCGAGACCTTCTCCACCCCGTTCATGGCGGCCTCCCGCGGCCTGGTCGACGACGTCATCAACCCCGAGGACACCCGCCGCAAGGTGGCCATGGCCCTGGAGCTGTTGCAGTCGAAGCGCGAGTTGCGTCCGGCCAAGAAGCATGGCCTCGGCCCAGTCTGATCGGAAGCCTGATGAGTCAAGACGCTGAACTGCTCGAACTGGTCAAGACCCTCTCGGCTCGGGTCGAGTCGCTCGAGGTGGAGATCAAGTCGCTGAAGCTGCTGCACCAGAATGTGCCGGAGGAGACGATGGTCGCGATCGCGGCCGCGGTCGCTGGCTACCTGGGCTTCCGAGCCAAGAAACGGCAGGCGAGTTTCGCGACCAGCCGTAACTGGCAGGTCACGACCCGCCGCTCCCAGCACGTCCATGCGCCGCTCCACGTGCGCTGAGCTAAGGAAACGTTATGAAACTGAAAGTTACTGTCAACGGCATCCCCTACGACATTGAGGTGGAGGTCGAAGAGCAGGAAGCCCGGCCCATGGGTGCGATTGTCATCGGTGGCGCGGGGGCGCACGTCAGCGCGGCCCCGACCACCGCCTCGGTCCGCGCCACCTCCGCCAACGCGGTCACCGCACCGCTGGCTGGCTCGGTCGCTCGGGTGCTCGTCGCCGAGGGTGACGAGATCGAGGCCGGACAGGTGCTGCTGGTTCTGGAAGCCATGAAGATGGAAACCGAGATCACCGCCCCGTCGGCGGGAACCGTGTCGGCCATCCTGGTCGAGCCGGGCGATGCCGTCCAGGGCGGCCAAGCTCTGATCGAACTGTAAGGTACGCCGCGAG
>JAUMYR010000080.1 GCA_030528545.1 Propionibacteriaceae bacterium | reverse complement strand
TTCGGGTCGTGTTTGAGGTAGTGGCGGGTCTCCCGGGCGATGAGGCCGGACAGGATCAGCAAACCGATGAGGTTGGGTAGCGCCATCAGTCCGTTGAGCACATCTGCGGCGTTCCACACCACGTCCAGCGGGATGGTCGCCCCGATATAGACCACGATGGTGAAGATGATCCGGTAGGGAAGCACCGCACGGACCCCAAAGAGCCGCTCCACACAGCGATCCCCGTAATATGACCAGCCCAGGATGGTGGAGAAGGCGAACAGCACGACCCCGATAGACACAATGTAACCGCCCCATTCCCCGGGGAGGCCATAGCTGAAAGCCTGGCTGGTCAGCACATTCTTGTCGAGTTTGACGCCGGGGGTGCCCTGCCAGACGCCGGTCGTGACGAGCACGAGGCCGGTCATGGAGACGACGATGATGGTGTCGATGAAAGTTTGGGTCATGGACACCAGGCCCTGCCGAACCGGGTGGGTGGTCTTCGCGGCGGCCGCGGCGATAGCCGCCGAACCCATGCCCGATTCGTTGGAGAAGATGCCGCGGGCCACGCCGTACTGCATGGCGATGATGACGCTGGAGCCGAGGAATCCGCCCACGGCCGCGGTACCGGTGAACGCATCGGTGAAGACGAGCCCGATCGCGTGTGGCAGCGCACTGACATTGGCCAGCAGGATATACAGCGCTCCCAGCACGTAGAACACGATCATGAGGGGCACGAGCGCGGCGGTGACATTACCGATCGACTTGATCCCACCGATGATGACGGCACCCACGAGCAGGGCGATGACGATAGCGGCGATCTGGGTATCGAAGCCGAAAGAATGGTTGAGATTACCGACCACGGCGTTCGCCTGGGTCATGTTGCCGATACCGAAACTGGCCAGGGCCGCGAAGGCGGCGAAGACGATGCTGAGCACGACTCCGCCCTTGCCCCGGATCGCCTTCATCAGGTAGTACTGGGGGCCGCCGGAGACTTCTCCTTTGGCGTCGGTGGTGCGGAACCGGACGGCGAGGAAAGCCTCGGCGTACTTGCTGGCCATACCGACCAGGCCGGTGAGCCACATCCACAGCAGTGCCCCGGGACCGCCGATGGCTATGGCTCCGGCTACGCCGACGATGTTACCGACGCCGACGGTCGCCGCCAGCGCGGTCGTGAGCGCCTGAAACTGAGAGATGTCTCCTCCCTCAGCGCCCTGGTCTTTGCGCTCCCACAGGGCGAGCCGCAAGGCCGAACCGAGGGTCCGGAACTGTAGCCCAGACAGGCGGACCGTCAGGTAAAGGCCGGTGCCGAGGAGCAGCGGAATGAGCAGGTATGGTCCCCACACGATGCCGCTGAGCCACTCCAGCCAGGCGTTCACTTGCTCCATCTACGGACTCCTCCCTCAACCTGCATGCGCCGCAGTCTAAGCGGCGTTTCCCGTGTAGGGGCGGGTTCTCAGGGATCGGATGGCCTTCCCCTTGGCCTAGACACGACCCTTCTGGGCCTATGCGCCGGATCATGGGCCCTGATCTAGGGGGCTTCTCCTGGGGCTGAACCCGGCGGGGTGGCAGGGGAAATCAGGCGTGTCTGGTCCTGCTGCGTCCCTCCATCACCTGCTGTAACGCCTCGACGGTGCGCTCCTGTAAGTCGATCCCGGTGTGGCGTGCGTTGCGGGTGATCCTCAGCGCCAGCTGTCTGACCTCGTCGTGGTTCCCGGCTCGGTACTCGGTCTTGGCCAGGCAGGCCAGCAGCAACTCATCCTCTGGCGCAGCCAGCGAGGCTTGTCCGATCGCCCAACGGGACAGGTCGATATCCCCGAGGGTCAGGGCGTGTTCGGACAGCACCACCCCGGCGTCTCGGATCGCCGAGATCATGTCGGTTCGCATGTTCTCCGCCCACTGCCATTGCCAGGGGGCCGCGTCGGCCAGTGGCGCCCCGCGAACTAGCGCGAGGGCGTCTCGCAATGCCGTGCTCTGCGCCCTGTTGATGCCACCGGCGGTGAGCAGGCAGAACTGTTCCCAGTCACTCGTCACGCCGGGATGGAGTTCGATGCGGCCGGAATAGGCGTCGGGAAGGTAGGGCTCCCCGGCGGGGGACTCCCCCAGCCAGTTTCTCAGCCTGCTCATGTTGGAACGGCGGGTGGGTTCGGCGATCTGGAGATCGGCCGCCATCGCGGTGGCCGTTTGGCCCGGGTGAGCGAGCAGCCAGGCGCAATATTCGGCGCATTGTTTCACGGCCCGGCTTGGCGGTGTTCCGCATGCGCCCTCTATGGCGACGGGGCCGAGCATGAGTAGCACGGGGTGTGCTGTGTCGCGGGACAGCACGGGCATGGAAAGCTCCTCGTTCGCGCCGCCGGTGCGGCGCAGCGGGGTGACATTGGGTGGCAGGTGGTCGGGATCGCTCCACCATGGGGCGGGATTGGTCTCCTCGGAGGTTGCTGTGCGGAATAGCTCAATGAGACCACGCCGCGCGGGTGAAGAGATGAGCTGCGCGGTGAAGGTGCGACCCCCGAAACGCGCCTCCTGATTGGCGTAGGAGATGGTGTCGTCCAAGCCGAGCCCGCAGTCGGCCACGACAGCCGATATCCCAGATCCCGTCGTCGCCAGGTCGCGGACCCGGGTGGCCTGGCCGACGGCCAGAGGCTGGGCGAAGACGAAGACGATTGGTCTCCAGGCCGTGCTCAGATCTGGATTGGAGCGCAACTCGCTCAGCCGCTGGGATAACCGTGCCCGTTGCCGGGCCGACACCAGCCGACTCATCTCCGCGATGGCCGCCGAGGGGTCGTCCATTGTCTGAATCCGTGGATCGTTGACTTGGTCGACCCAGCACTGGTGTCGGCCGACCAATACCTGCTCCACCTCGGCGGACCAGGGGGCGGTCAGCAGGCTCGAGGTGATCGCCGCCAACGCTCCCGCCTGGTGCTCGGCATTTCCGGCGACCGTCAGCATCCCGATCTGTTCCAGATCGACGGTGATGCCGCGATCGGCGTCCCAGCCCACTAACACGCTGGTGGGGGAGGGCTCGTCCGCTTCCGGCGGAGTCGCCCGGCGCGTCAACGCCTGTCCAAGACGCCGGGCGGCCACGCTAACCGGGGGAACCTGGCGTCCGAGGGAACGGGTCAGTAACTGGCGTCCTCGTTGCTGGGACAGGAAGGTCAAGACACCGAAGGCCAGCACCCCACCGAAGGTGGTGAGTTCTGCCGCAAGGCTGTCCGCGGAGGCAGCTTCGGCGGTTTCGGTTCCGCTGTCTTCGGCGACGGAAGGGGCGCCCGTGGGGGCGTTCCGTCCGTCAGCCGGGCTGGAGGGATGTCCCTCAGGGGTGGGGGCGATACTGGGGGCAGGCTGACCGCCTTCAGTGCTGTTCGGCGGGACGTTGGAAACCTCTGGTTGCTGCTCGGCAGCGTCCGTCGCGACGGTGTCGTCATCGGGTTTACCCGCGGTAGGGGACGGTTCAGCTGGTGGGACAGGCGACTTCGGGGGCAGCTGAAGGACCCAGCCGACGTCGATCTGGTCCGGGTCGCCGATCAGCCCGGAGTTCAGCTGGTAGATCTCTCTCCAGCGCCACGGGTCGCCGAGGTGCTGTTCGGCGATGGACCACAGAGTGTCGCCAGGCTCGACCCTGGCGGTGGTGTCGGCGGGTTCGCTCCCGGTGCCGGTTCCTGCTCCCTCGGATACCGAGAGGCCGGTCTCTTGACCGGCTGGTTTCGCCTCCGCAGACACCGGCGGTGGCGAAACCAGGTCCACCGAGACGGGGGTGAGTGCGGGAGTTTGCGGCGGTGAGGCCGCGTCCGGGTCTTGCGGAATCACCAGGATGGAGCCGGCATCCAAACGGGCCGTTGGGTCTAGCCACGGGTTAGCCTCGGCGATCAGCCTCCAGGAGGTGCCCTTCCCAAAGTAGTGCTCTGCCAGGCTCCACAGGTCGTCTCCGGCGACGACGACGTGGCGTTGCCCCTGGTCGCCTTCGGTCTCGGGGATAGTGCTCGCGGATTCGGGTGACCCTGGTGCCTGCGAGCCCGGGGCGCTGGTCTCGCTATCGTCGGCCAGAGGCGGCGCATGCGGTGCCGCGACGACGAGGGCTCCGACGGAGAGGATGAGGGAGGCCACGACTGGACGCAACCAATTGGTCCCCGGCAACGCGACGGTGATCGCGCCCCGCGAAACGAAGGAGACGGCCTCCAAGACGATGGTTAGAGCAACCACCGCCCAGGCCAGCCAGGCGATCAGCGTGATGAGCCCAAGAAGCAGGCTCCCGTCGTCTGGGGTAACGAAGACTTTCGCCCAGTTCACGGAGCCGAGCGCGCCCAGCCTCCCGATGCTCCCCAGGAGCAGCGGGACGCCAATCAGGGCGGCGAGGAGCGCGATCAGCGACCCAAGGCCCCGAAGGATGCTCGACATGAGCCACCTCACTTAGGCAGGTTCGAGTTTACGTAGGACTTGATGGCAGTGACGATGGCGAAGGCGATGAGCGCGGCGCCGCCCAGCAACATGGCGTTCTCCGTCGATTGGGACAGCCCCCGCTCGTCGCGGTGCGGTAGGTCCTTGAGCCAGGCGTACCAGCCGATGGCTGTGGCGATTAGTCGTTGCATGATTCCTCCGTATTTCAGCGTTGCAGGATGGACAGCAGCGGTGGCGCCACGACGATGGCACCGAAAATCAGGACAGGCAGAGTCATCCACAGGGTCATCCGCTCGGTCTGTTCTTGAGCGGCCTGTTTAGCCTCCGCTAGCTGGGCGTCGCGCAGTTCGCGGACGCGGGCGCGCAGCGGCTCGGCCAGAGAGGCCCCCTGCTCGTCGAGCCGGAGAACATCGGCGATATCGGAGATGGCCGGTAGATTCAGCTCCGCGGAGAGCCGTTTCAGCTCGTGCCAGGGAGCGACCTGCTCCAGCTTCGCCCGGTCGAGGCCGTGCCTGATCCTCTGGAACACCGAGGTCTCCGATATCCCCGCCGCTGACTGGAGAGCCTGCGTCACCGAGCGATTGGCTAGGCGTTCCAGCGTCACCAGGTCGAAGAACATCAGTAACGCCTCGGACGCGCCCGCCCGAGCCTGCTGGGTGGCGCGGCGCAGCCGCAGGTCGGGGATGAAGTATCCGATGATGGCGCCGACGACGGAAAACCCAGCAGGCATTAGGTCGAGATGGCCCTCGAACACAAAGGTGGTAAACACCCACAGCGGGGGTAGGGCCAGACCGAGCACGGTCCAGACCAGCTTCTCGGTGAAGAAATCGGCGATTGAGCGGCCCTGGAGAGCCAGCGTCCGCACTGTGGATTCGCTGAGTGGCAGCCGAAGGCGCTGATATAGCCAGGCCCCCACTTTCTCCCCCGACCCCGTAGTCAGGGTGGCCGAGCGGGGCAGAGCGTCGTCGCTGGACCCGTCCAATGCGGCGAAGGCATCGGAGAGCCTCACGGGGGCGCGGTATAGGCCCACGGCGGCGAGGAATATCCCGGCGCCGATCGTGGCTCCGAGGAAGGAAAGCGCTAATAGCGGGCTAGTCATGTTCGCCTCCGGGACGCCACACGAGCAGCCTGGGACGGGGCTTGATACGGCTCATCCGGTGCAGCATGACGAGCGCCCCGACATAGCTCAGGAGCAGTACCGACAAGATGATCGACCCCAGTGGGGTGCGGTAGGGGTCGAAGAAGTCGCCGCCAAAGAGCAGCATCATCAGGAGCATGGCGGCCGATATGAGCGTCACATGACGCACCACGATGCGGGGCTTGGCCCTCTCGGTGGCGATCTCCCGCATCGCCCGCAACCGGTCATGAACCTCGTCTGACAAGGCACGGAGGGTGTCAGCTGCACCTACACCTCCGCGTTCGGAGGCTAGGGCTAGTGCTGCCAGGATCGCGTCCGCGTCCGCGGAACCTAGCTCGTCGGCCATCGCGAAGAAGGCGTTCCGAACCGGCCACCGGTCGTCCAGGCGGGCAAGGAGCAGTCCGACGGAGTGCTGAAGGAGCGGCGGAGTCTGGGCCCGGGTAGCGCGGATCGCGTCACGGATCGACTTGCCGGTGGGGAGCGAGCTAGCCAGCGACCGCACCCACCGGTCGAGACAGGCGAGCAGTTCGATCTCACGGTTGGGTGGTTCGCGAAGCAGGGCGGGCAGCCCAAGGATCCCGGCTGGGACAACGATGAGCCAGATGGGCCACCCAGTGATGAGATACGTGATGGCGCCCGCGCTAACCGCTCCGGCCAACCAGGCCTGACCCGAGCGCCCAAGACTTTCCCACCGGTGAAGCAGGGTTATACGCAGGGGTGTGGACGAAACTGTGGATATCTGTGGACGAGGCCTCAAACCGACCGCGATCAGCCAACTGCCGACAACCAGCAGTAGACCACAGCAGGCGGCGAATACGGCGTCCATCAGCGCTCCTGCCAAGCGGATTGGAAAGGCTGTAGATCCGCCAGCAGCGCCGCGTCCGGGTGGAAGGTGGCACCCTTGCCGTTGCGGCCTGCCGAATACACCAGGTGAGTGACGGGGCGGTCGCTCTCGATGGCCCCGGTCAGCTGCCGAATCTCTGACACGAAACGACGCCGCACCCCACCTCGCCAGGTGTCGTCGATGAGCTGAACGTGAATGAGCAGATGGATGTTGTGCGCGATCTGACGCATCGCTTCGGGGACGCTCAGCACCCCACCCTGGGCGACGCGGGACGCCAGCCGGTCGATAGTGGAGGTCGCAGAGTGCGAATGCGTCGTGGAAAGGGTTCCAGCTCCGGCCTGCATGGCCTCGAACATGGCACCGGCTTCAGCTCCCCGGACCTCACCGACCACCAGCCGGGAGAGGTTTTGCCGGAGGGCTTCGGGGATCAGGTCGGCGACACTGTACTCACCGAGTGCGCGCCCGTCCTGGCGTTCACCGAGACCGACGCGGGCCTGGAGCGCCAGCATGTTGCGGCGGCCGGGCTGGAGGTGGGTCAGCAACTCGTAGTCGGTCTCCAGCGTCCCGAATCGTTCATTCTCGGGGATCGCCGAGATGAGAGCCCGCAGCAGGGTCGTCTTCCCCGCTCCCTGGTCTCCGCTGATGACGATGGACTTGCGGGCCAGCACCGCAGCGTGCAACAGCTTCGCCACTTGGGTGGGAAGCATCCCGCGGCTGGCCAGATCCGCCAGAGTCACCGAGGTCAGGATGTGCTGGCGGATGATGATTGAAGGCCGGTAGCTCAACCCGAATCCGATGGCGTGGAGCCGGAACTTGTCTCCGAGAGCCAGCGTCATCGTGGGGTGCGCGTCGTCGAAGGGGCGAGGCGGCGAGGCCGATTCCCCCAGGAAACGTACCGCCTCGATCAGTTCCTCATCGGAATCCGCGACGGGAGGGTGCTCGACGCGGCGGCCATCACCGTACTGAACGACGACGCTGTCCCAGCCGTGAATCTCAATATTCTCGGCCGCGGGAATCTCGAACAAGGGTTGCAGCCTGCCATAACCGAAGGTGGCGCTTTCCACGGCTGCTATGTAGCGCTGCTCTAGATCGAGTGGCCACATGGCCTGCCCCGAGGCGGTGAGGTGCGTGGCATGGCGTCGTACCACCGCCCGGATCACCGAGCGTCCCATGAGCCGAAGATCGACATCGGGCATCGGGGTGGCATGCTCGTTGGACCAATGTTCGACGTTGTCGGCGATCTCTTGGGCAGCTTTGCGGCGCAGCGTGACCACGGTCGTCCAGTCGATACCGGCGGCGGGAGCAGGCTTGGGGCGGGCGGGTGTAGCCGATGCCGGGGAGGCCGTCGACGCCGTGCCGTGGGTGTCGAGTGTGCTGAAGAAGGAACCGAGGGAGGTCGGCATGGAGGAGACATCGCGGGCCATCACGACCGCCCTTTCCGCCCGGGTTTCCCGATAGCGTGCCGGTGGGCTCGGCTGGCCGGCGCGGCACCGGGCGCCCCGGGAGCCCGGGACGGGAGCGGTGCGGGTCGGAGTGCCTGCGCCAGCGGGGAGTGGTTGGCCATGTGGTGGACGATAGTTGGCGAGGGGGACATTTCCGGGCGATTTGTGGGATCTGTGGATAACTCTTGTGTGGCGGCCAGGACAGCCCTGGCGCAGCGGAAAAAGTGGTCGCGAGCGGGCCAGCGGGTGACCAGCCCCGTGGTCCTGGCGAAACCGGACGAGAGACGACAGCGACGGTGGCCCGCTCCCGAAGGAGTCGGCCCTAGAGCCCCAGAACTACCTCGCGGATTGGATTCCGGAGCGTTCATCCGCGAGCTGGCGGACCCGTTCGAGTAACGACGTAGCACCTGCGCGCAAGCTGCGGGGCAGGGCCAGGTCGGCGAACCGTTTCGGTTCGAGTTGTCCGTCGAGGTAGACGGACGCGGCTTCGGGGTCATGAGCGAGGGTCAGCCAGACCGGTAGCTCGAACTGCGCGCTGATCTCAGCAGCGGAATAGGGGCGCCCCTCACCGATGACACCGAGAGCGAAGGAGGCTCGGTCGGTATGGCTGGTGATCTGTTCGGCCAGCCAGGAGACATAGAGCCGCGTGGCGGCCAGGGAGCGCAGCGTCGAGTTGACTAGGAGCAGCACGATGTCCGCTGATGCGATGAGCCCCGGGGGGAGACCGGCCCGCCCGGCGCGTCCGGCGTCGATGATGACATCGACCCCGCTGCCGCCCAGCTCGGCGAAGGCGTCCCCGAGGTCGCTCCAAACCTCGTCGAATAGGTTGGCAGAACCAGGGTGGGTGAACCCGGGAAGGAAACGCCGGTCTGGGGCCGTCCCGGAACTCAGCGGAACGGCCTGCATCCAGACGTGTTGGGCTAGGGGGTGTCCTTCGCGTTGAGCCCGGGCGACGGCATTGAGGCCGCGTCCGGTGAACGATAGTCCGCGGAGGTAACCCGCCTGTACGCTCTGGGCCGGATCCCGGTCGCAGTCGGCGAGCAACACATCCCCGGGCCAGGCTAAGGCAAGTCCGAGGGCGGTGGTGGTGACTCCGGGTGCCCCGGTGGCGCTGGTGCAGACGATGAAGGCCATGTCAGTCGTCCGCCTTGCGAACCAGCGCCAGGAGGTCTTCCGCAGCGAGCCGGGCCACCGCCGGTGCCTCCTCGGCGGTGACTTGCACATCTACCAGGAAGGTCTGCCCGTCACCGAGGTCCTCCGGAGGGCTTAGCGTGATGGCTTCGAAGGATGCGGGCTTATCACTCTGCTCTCCGGTGCGTACCAGGGTGACCTTGGCTCCGGAGGGTAGGCGTCCAGCGGGTAGGCGTCCGACGGAGAGTTTGAGCCCAACCTGGGAGGTTCCCCGCGGGAGGTCGGGGGTGCCCACCGATGACGGGTTGAGAAGGGATCCCTTGGGCAGATCAACCAACGCCGTCTGGCCGATCACGGTCTCCTTCTGGCTTGCGTCGGTGACTGCTATGCCGGGGGCGGAGCCGATAGTAGTGACGGCTATGTCTGCGTCCTGGATGATCTTGCCCCGAGCGACCGCCGAAGAAACCATCAGCACCTGTTGTGAACTCGTTGCCGCCGAATACAGGTAGGCCACACCAAGAGCCCCGAGGCAGGCCGACAAGACGCCGAGCGCGATGAGCCGAGGGTTACGGCGGGCACGTAACTGGACCCCGCTGGGGCGCGCCTCCGTCTCTGGCTCCTCGGCGGCGAAACGGGGCTGGCGTGTGGTGTCATGCTCGGCCATGGCAGGGACAATAACCGGCTAGGGGGACGGTTTGGCACGATCCCAGCCTGTTGTGGATAACTTCGTCTCTACAACGCCGTGAGGAGGAAGCATCCGGTCACTGGCGCGGACGAGTTCACACGCGCGGAAGCCTGTGGCGGCGGGCCCGCGGCCGGGGTCTGGAACGCGGCCGATGCGGTAGGCACACATGGTCACACCGGGTCCGGTAGGTGGGGAACCCGGCCCGGCCTAGCGGGGCGAAGCCGAAGTGCGCTGAGCCCGTGAGCTGGGCGGGACCGGACGATCCGGTGGCACCAGGAACGGTCAATGTTCTTGACGGTGGGTACTTCTAGACTGAACGCTGTGACAGTGACCAGGGATTTCCATAGCTTGTACACCCACGGTTTCGTCCGGGTGGCGGCCACGGCGGTGCGTACCCATGTGGCCGATCCGCTCGCCAACGCCGCCGAGGTGTTAGAGCGGACGAAACAGCTGAGCGCCGAAGGGGTGGGCCTGGTGGCCTTCCCGGAACTCGGCCTCAGCGGCTACAGCTTGGGTGATCTGGTTGCCCAGGATGTGCTGCTTGACCGGGTGCACGACGCTGTGACACGTGTCGTCGAAGGCAGCTCGGCCCTCGGCCCGGTGATGGTCGTCGGCGCTCCGCTGCGCTGGCGGAACCGGTTATACGACTGCGCTGTCGTCGCGCACCGGGGAAGCGTCCTTGGTGTCGTGCCCAAGACATATCTGGCCTCCTACCGGGAGTATGACGAGGCCCGGTGCTTTGCCTCGGGCGCTGGTGCCGAAGGCGAGATCGTGGTGGCGGGTCGGGAGGTGCCGTTCGGCCAGTTACTGTTCGAAGCGACCGACGTGGCCGGGTTCTGTTTCCACGTTGAGATCGGTGAGGACCTGAGAGTGCCGGTGTCTCCTAGCTCTCAGGCGGCACTTGCCGGGGCGAGCGTTCTAATCAACCTGGCAAGCTCGCCAAGCCTCGTTGGGGAAAGCGAGAATCGTCGTCTCCACTGCAAGGCCGCGTCCGCCCGTTGCCTGGCGGCTTACCTGTTCGTCGCGGCGGGTGGGGGGGAGTCCACTACCGACCTGGCTTGGGATGGGCAGGCCATGATCTATGAGAACGGTGCGTTGCTCGCCGAATCGCCACAGTTCCTTCCCGATCCGGGAAGCGCCATCGCCGATATCGACCTTGATCTGCTGAGGCAGGAGAGAATCCGCCAGGGTAGTTTCGACGACAACGCTGTGGTCGCGGGGGATCATTTGCCGGTGATTCATTTCGAGCTGGCTCCGCCCGCAGGGGACTTCGGGCTTCGGCGTCCAGTTGACCGGTTCCCGTTCGTTCCAGACGATGATTCTCGCCTCGATCGGGAATGTCGTGAGGCCTACAGCATCCAGGTTTGTGGCCTGGAACAGAGGCTGCGGGCTATCGGGCAGCCCAAGATCGTCATCGGGGTTTCTGGAGGGTTGGACTCCACCCATGCGCTGCTGGTCGCCGCGCGCACGATGGATCGGCTGGGGCGTCCCCGCAGCGACATCCTCGCCTACACCATGCCCGGTTTCGCCACGAGTGACCACACCCGTGGCAATGCGACAGAACTGGCGATGGCTCTGGGGTGTTCCTTCGAAACCCTCGATATCACTCCGGCGGCAGAGCAGATGCTGCGCGATCTCGGCCACCCCTATGGTGAAGGGCACGACGTTTACGATGTGACTTTCGAGAACGTCCAGGCGGGACTGCGCACCGACTACCTGTTCCGCATCGCCAACCACAGGGGCGGGATCGTGCTCGGCACGGGAGACCTCAGTGAACTGGCGCTCGGCTGGTGCACTTACGGCGTCGGCGATCAGATGAGTCACTACGGGGTTAACGCCGGGGTGCCGAAGACCCTGATGCAACATCTCATCCGGTGGGCGATCGCTTCCGGCCTATTCGATGAGAGGGTCAGCGCGGTGCTTGAATCGATCCTCGCGACCGAGATCACCCCAGAACTGGTTCCGGCTCGTCCGGGTGAGGTACCCCAATCGACCCAGGCCAATATCGGCCCCTACGAGTTGCAAGACTTCACTCTGTTCCACGTGCTGCGCCATGGTTTCCGCCCTAGCAAGATTGCCTATCTGGCTTATCACGCATGGTCGGACGCCGGGCGTGGGCAGTGGCCGCGTGGTATCGAGGGGAGCGACCGGCATAGCTATGATCTCGCTGAGATCAAACACTGGCTGGGCGTCTTTTGCAGGCGTTTCATTACCCAACAGTTCAAAAGATCAGCCTTGCCGGATGGGCCCAAGGTGGTTTCGGGCGGCTCGCTTTCGCCCCGCGGAGACTGGCGCGCTCCCTCGGACGCATCGCCGAAGATCTGGCTGGACGAGGTTGCGAGTATTCCTGAAACCTGGTGACCAAGCAACTGAGCGCGAAGTAGAGAGAGCGACGGTTCTTGGGATTCTATTAACCGGTCGCGCGATTCCTCTTGAGGCGGTTTCTGGAGCCATCGGTGAGGCGACCTCTCTGGTTACCGAAAGCCGGGAGTCAAATTGAGTAAACCCTGATTCCCCTCGATAAGGGCTTCTCGGGGCCTGTTTCGTTGGCTGCTCCGTTGAAACTGGGCGTTGACTCCAGGCTCAGGGCCAACCAGCTCCCGAGTTCTACTCATGGAGTAGTTACCCCACGTCACTGTTCCTCACTGTCTCTTCGAGCCGTTTAGCCGGTGTGTGGGTCGAGTCCGAGTTTTTCGGCGGTGGTGGGGGTGAGGATCATGTCGCCG
>JAUMYR010000079.1:10842-12425 GCA_030528545.1 Propionibacteriaceae bacterium | reverse complement strand
ACCCCGCCCGCCAGCCTGGGCGTCCTTGAGCCGGGCTGAGTATGATGGCCCCCAGCCTGTGCGAGGCACCCCGAGACGAAGAAAGAGAGCCCTGTGGCGGCAACACAGACCCTCGACCGGGTCGTGATCCGGTTCGCCGGCGATTCCGGCGACGGCATGCAGCTGACCGGCGACCGATTCACCGCTGAGACCGCGACGTTCGGTAACGACCTGTCCACCCTGCCCAATTTCCCAGCCGAGATCCGCGCCCCGCAGGGGACGCTGCCCGGCGTGTCGAGCTTCCAGATCCACTTCGCCAGCTATGACATCGTCACCCCCGGCGACGCCCCGGACGTGCTGGTCGCGATGAACCCAGCGGCGTTGAAGGCCAACCTGGGCGACCTGGCGCGCGGCGGGGTCATCATCGCCGACACCCACGACTTCACCAAGCGGACGCTAGCCAAGGTCGGGTACGCCACCAACCCCCTGGAGGACGGCTCCCTGGAGGGTTACCGCGTCCACGCCTTCGACCTGACCGGCCTCGCGGTCGGCGCGGTCGCCGAGTTCGGGCTGGGTCGCAAGGACGCCCAGCGCGCCAAGAACATGTTCGCCCTGGGGCTGCTGAGCTGGCTGTACCACCGGCCGACCGGCCAGACCGAGACCTTCCTGGCCGAGAAATTCGCCTCCAAGGCCGACATCAGGGACGCCAACATCGCCGCCTTCCGCGCTGGCTACGCCTTCGGCGAGACCACCGAGGAGTTCGAGGTCCGCTACCAGGTCAATCCGGCGCCCATGCCGCCCGGGGAGTACCGGCAGGTCTCGGGCAACCTGGCGACCGCCTACGGCCTCATCACCGGCGCCCACCTGGCCGGTCTGCCGCTGTTCCTGGGTTCCTACCCGATCACCCCGGCCTCCGACATCCTGCACGAGCTGTCCCGCCGCAAGGACCTGGGGGTCGTCACCTTCCAGGCCGAGGACGAGATCGCCGGTGTCGGGGCCGCGCTCGGGGCGTCCTTCGCCGGTTCGCTCGGCGTCACCACCACCTCGGGCCCCGGCATGGCGCTCAAGGCCGAGACCATCGGCCTGGCGGTCATGACCGAGCTTCCGCTGGTCGTGGTGGACGTGCAGCGGGCCGGGCCGTCGACCGGCATGCCGACCAAGACCGAACAGGCTGACCTGCTGCAGGCCGTGCACGGACGCAATGGCGAGGCCCCCGTGCCGGTGCTGGCCGCGCAGTCCCCGGCCGACTGTTTCGACACGGCCGTCGAGGCCTGCCGCATCGCGGTCACCTACCGCACTCCGGTGATCGTGCTGACCGACGGCTACCTGGCCAATGGCGCCGAGCCGTGGCGGCTGCCCGAGCTGGATTCGCTCCCCCCGATCGAGCCCGGGTTCGCGACCGAACCGAACGCCGAGGTGGACGGCAAGGCGGTCTTCCACCCCTACCTGCGCGACGAGGCGACCCTCGCGCGTCCCTGGGCGATCCCCGGTACGCCGGGACTGGAGCACCGCATCGGCGGCCTGGAGAAGGCCGACGGTTCGGGCATGGTCTCCTACGATCCGGCTAACCACGAGTACATGACCGCGGTGCGGGCGCAGAAGGT
>JAUMYR010000079.1:9638-10742 GCA_030528545.1 Propionibacteriaceae bacterium | reverse complement strand
TGCTGCTGCGGGCGACCTACCTGGTGGACGTGCAGTCCTATTCGCGGGTGCGGGGCCTGCCGATCTCTCTGACCCAGCTCGCCTACGACCTCGACCAGCTGATCGACCGAACCGAAGGACGCCCATGAGTGCCGGACTCGCTGGGGTGCCGCTGTCGCTGACCCCGCTCAACCGCAAGGACTTCACCTCGGCCCAGGAGGTGCGCTGGTGCCCGGGCTGCGGCGACTACGCCATCCTCGCCGCCTTCCAGGGGTTCTTGCCCGAGCTGGGGATCAAGCGCGAGAACACCGTGGTGATCTCGGGCATCGGATGTTCCTCCCGGTTCCCCTATTACGTGGACTGCTATGGCATGCACTCGATCCACGGCCGCGCCCCCGCCATCGCGACCGGTGTGGCGGTGTCGCGCCCAGACTGCGCGGTGTTCGTCGTCACCGGCGACGGGGACGCGCTAAGCATCGGCGGCAACCACCTGATCCACGCGCTGCGGCGCAACGTCAACCTCACGATCCTGCTGTTCAACAACCGGATCTACGGCCTGACGAAGGGGCAGTACTCCCCCACTTCGGAGGTCGGGAAGGTCACCAAGTCGTCCCCGCTGGGTTCGGTGGACCAGCCGTTCAACCCGGTCAGCCTGGCGCTGGGCGCCGAGGCGAGCTTCGTGGCCCGCACCATCGACTCCGACCGGGCCCACCTGACCGAGGTGCTGAGGGCCGCGACGGCGCACCGGGGGGCGTCCCTGGTCGAGATCTACCAGAACTGCCCGATCTTCAACGACAACGCCTTCGAGGACCTGAAACAGTCCAGCGAGGGCATCATCCGGCTGGTCCACGGCGAGCCGGTCACCTTCGCCAACGGCACGCTCGGCGTCGTGCGCGGCGCCTCGGGTTCGCTGGAGGTCGCGGAGGTGGCCGAGGTGGGCGAGGACGCGATCATCGTGCACGATGCCCACCGGGCGGACCCGACTCTGGCCTTCGAGTTGTCGAGGCTGACCGATTCCGGGGTGCTGCACCGCGCCCCGATCGGGGTGTTCCGGGACGTGGAGCGTCCGGCCTATGACGACATCGCCCGGGCCCAGGTGGACACCGCCCGCGCCGGAGACCAGGC
>JAUMYR010000079.1:6878-9538 GCA_030528545.1 Propionibacteriaceae bacterium | reverse complement strand
ACCTTCTCGGCCAGCGCCTCGCCGAGGACCCGGTTGTTGTCCTCGGTGAAGTGGATGCCGTCGACCCCATCGGTGGTGATGACCGACCCCGCGTCGAAGAACTCGACCTTGAAGAAGTCAGCCAGAGCGCGGTACTTCCCGGCGAGCTGGCGGGTCTTGTCGCGTCCGCCCTCGAAGATGACCTGGAACCAGGGGTGGCCCAGCTCCCCCAGCGGGGGCGGCGCCACCAGCAGCACCTGCGGCGCGGGGTAATGCGTCCCCACCCCGCCCGCGGAGCCGAGCACCTGGGCGACCAGCAGCGACATGCCTGCCGCAATCTGGTTGGGGGTGCGGTCGAGGTAGGACTTGGTGTCGTTGGTGCCGAGCATGAGGATCACTAGGTCCAGCGGCAGGTGGGAGGCCAGCGCCGAGGGCAGGTAGGTGGATGCGTTCAGCCGCGGGTCGGTCGGGTCGTCGGCCGTCGTCGTGCGGGCGCTCAGGCCCTCCTCGATGACGCGGTAGCCCTCGCCCAGGCGCGCCTCCAGGACCCCGGTCCACCTCACCTCGCGGGGATAACGGCTAGTCGGGGCGCCTTCCGGGGCGGGCACCCAGCCCCAGGTCAGGGAGTCACCGAAACACATGATCGTCTTATCGCTCATGCCTGACCAGGCTACGCCCCCACCACGCCCCGCGCTGGCGTTCAGGCGAGGTCCGGGACGCGGCGCGACCCAGCCACGGTGTGGGCCGCGAGACCGGCGAGGAACACCACACCGGCCGCGACGAGGAAGGATGCGGATCGTTCCGAGACGAGCAGCAGGTTCCAAGGGCGCGGTAGCAGCCCGGGCATGAGGCTCGCCAGCGCGAAGCAGACCTGGGGTGCGGCCAGTGCCCGGGCGTCCAGCGTCGACACCAGCAGGGACGCCCCCGTCAGGCCGAGCCCGGTCAGGGTCAGGCTGGCCCCGAGGTCCGGGGTCCACAGCGGGCCGGTCAGCGCCAGCGGCCAGCAGTTCAGCGCGGCGCACCCCAGGGCCCAGCCGAGGCGCCATCCGGTGAGCGGTCGCGCCGCGAGTGCTTCGTGAGGCCAGCTGGCCGGGACGCAGCACCAGGCCAGCCACGCCGAACCGACGAGGTTTCCCACCACGGCCGCGAGCAGCAGCTGATCGGCGATGCCGGTCCGTGGGAGGATCGCGGCCCCCGCCCCGATCCGGGTGAGGACGAAGCAGCCAAGGATCGCCGCGGCCGCGGCACCGAGACCGACCCACGAGCCGACCCGCGCCTGGGCGAGTAACCGGATGGCCCTCATCCGCCCAGGTCCGCCAGCGTCATCGCGCAGGCCCGGGGGTCGTCCCGGCGCGCCAGGATCAGCCCGACCAGCTCGTCCCGGCCCATCCGGTTCACCCGGTGCAGGGAGGCGCTCACACCGTCGGCGGCGGCCCCTTCCTCAAGGGCCTGGCGCCACTCGTTCAGGTAGGGGTGGTCGATTCCCGCAGGCCCGGTCACGACATCGGCCAGCCTGATCCAGAGCGCGGTGCTCAGGTCGCTGGAGCCCTGGCAGCGATGAGCTACGGCCTGCTGTGCGAAGGACACCGCGACCCCGTCGAAGGTCGGGACCTGAGCGGTCGGGTTCTCCACTGAACCGGACGCGACCCATAGCCGTCCGGCGGACTCCCCGTCGTCCCGGCTGACGATCTCGGCGAATGGTTCAGCCAGTTCGGGCACTGTCACCAGGATTCGTTCGAGGTAGGCCTCGTAGCTGTCGCGTCCGGCCCCATAATCCGCCGGGGTGCAGATGCTCTTTCCCGCGCGAGTGGCGCAGACCAGGGGTGCCTGGTTGTCCTCTTTCCACAGCACCGGCTGGCTACCGATCATCACCGACGAGAAACTCACAGCGGCGAGTCCGATGATTCCTCCCACACGGCTCAGGGTCACCGCCGAGAGCAGCAGCGCGATCGTCCCGGCCAATGCCACGATCCGCATCGCGGAAACCTCAGGGTTTTCGCTGAAAGCCGCGAACTCGTGAAAAGACATGGGCGATATCCGGTACAGGGCCGACTGTTCACCGCCCTGGATCGCCACCACGGTCACCGCGAAAACGATCAGCGGAGCCACCGCCCACGAGATCGCCGCGGGTAGCCTGAGCCGGACCACGCATCCGGTCAGCAACCCGGACAGGAGCCACCCCAGGCCCGCCAGGACCGCGTAGGGCTCGGGTGCGCCCGCCCAGTCGTTTCCAGCCAGCCCTGGCAGCACCCCCACGATCCCGTGGGCGAGCACGAGGACGCCAGCGACCGGCAGTAGCGGAAGCAGGTAGACACTGATGCGGGAACGCGCCGCGAGCCCGCTCAGGGGGTGCATCCCGGCACCACGCACCGTGCCGCACACCACCACCCCGGCCAGCGCCGCCGCGACCGCTCCCCAAGAAGCGGAGAACCACACCCAGCGGGACAGCAGCGTCCAGTCTCCCCACCAGAGTTCTCTGGCGAGGAGGACCTGCGCCACCTGGCCAAGGACGACACCCAAGCCGAGACAGAGCGCCGTCGGGGCGCGGAGCGGGGTCACGAATCGCCCATCCTGCGCAGCAGCGCCTGACCGAGCCCGCCCTGTTCGGCGGCAAGGTCGCCGATGGCCCCCTGCCACGCCAGCGCGCCCTCCCGCAGCACGACGCAGTGACTGGCGCTGGC
>JAUMYR010000079.1:4505-6778 GCA_030528545.1 Propionibacteriaceae bacterium | reverse complement strand
GCGACCCCGTAGCAGCGAATCCCGATGTCCTGGGCATACTCGGCAGGCCCGGTCCTTATCGCGTTACGAAGCGAGCCATGACACCGTCGCGGTGAGCGTGCCAGACCCGATCCAGCGACACTGGACAACGTGCCGGAGCTGCCGCCCCAGGCGCTGGTCGCCGCTGGCGTGGACACCGCCTAGCGCCAGGCCACGCGATGGGTTGCCTGCGGGTCTAGCCTCGCCAGGTTCCCGACCCGGGCCATCGGCCCAAGCGGGCGATCCCGCCCAACCCCCAGGCGAGGTGGTGCGCCCGCACTCAATCAGACCCCACGAGTTGCTTCAAAGTCCAGGAAAGTGCGCCAGTCACCATTAATATGAGGTGCACTCAAGGCAAGGAGTCCGCAATGATGCGCAGCTTCTACCAGCGGCTCTACATGTCGCTGGCCGCAGTAACGGTCGCCATGGCGAGCATGACGGCAGTCGCTCACGGAGACCAGCCCTCGGTGGCCGCCGACGTGGAAAAGCTCACCGAAAGCTCACGCACAGTGACAGGCATTACAGCGCACCGAGCCGAATTGGCCCACTTCTTCGGCGATCTTGACTCCCCGGAAGCCAGAAAGCTCGGTGTCTACACCACCGAGTTTGACCCGGTGGATCAGGTCGGCGTTGCCGTCTTGACCAAAGACTCCACCGTCCCGTTGTCTAAGCTGAGCAGCGGCACGGCAGAAGAAGGCACCGCGACGGCCAAAGACTCTCTGATGAGGGTGGTTCAGTCGCGCTTTTCCGCGGCTCAGATCGACGCGACGCTAGAATCCCTGAAGGGCTTCCTCAGTGCACACCAGATCACCGGGGCTTTCCGGTACGAAGCGCGATACGACGCAGTCGTCGTGAGCGTCCAGGCCTCCGGCCTCGGAAAGCTCAACAGCCTGCCAAAGCTACCTGCCACGGTCATAGCTGTTGGCGGCACAGGCGGCCCAGCTGGCTACAGCGCAGGAATGGTTTCGCCTTGCATAGACCTTCCCCGGCGAGCGGGGCACCGATGCAACTGACTGGCGCGAGATCGCGAAGATATCCGGCGCAAACCTCCTTGAGAGAAAGGAACAAGAAGCTACGTTACGGTGTGTGTGCGGCCTGCGCCGTGCTGCTGGCCGCATGCCAGGGGTCGGGCCTCAAGGTGGCGTCCATTCCCACCTTCGATCACCCTAACAATGCAGCCGCGCACGAACTCACGGTCAAAACCCTACGGGTTTCCAATTCGGAGGTCTGCCCACTCAACGAAGACGATCAGCTACTGGTCTTCACCGGCCCGGTGAGCAGCAATAGCGATGGAACCGACATCACCGTCGGCAGCGTCAAGATCACAGCGGGCACCACCATCGAGTCCGGCACTCTGGTGCAGATCACCGGTGGATACACCTGCGGCGGGACGCACTACCCCACCGCCTGGCAGGTCCCCGAATCACCAAGCGCGCTAGGCGGCTAAGCACCCAGCCACAGCTGACCCAATACGACAGTGCTGTCCCGGTCAACGCGCCTGGTCTCAGCAGCCGGGTCAATGGTCACGCTGCGTCCTGAGACATGGCCCAATCCTCCCGGCAGCAGACCGGAACGAGACCCAGGACGTTTCAGCGTTCAGTGCTAGCATTGCTGTCAGGAGGTCGAGATGGCTACCCTGACAATCCGGCAACTCGATGAGCGCACCCACTCACGCCTGCGCGGTCGTGCCGCAAAGCATGGCCGCTCAGTCGAGGCAGAGGTCCGCGCCATTCTCGACGCCGCGGTGGGGCGGCCAGAAGAGAACATCCTGTTCGGCCTGCACTCCGCGATGTCTGAGGCGGGCGGCATCGACCTATCTCCCGCGGACCGAACCGATCTGCCCCGCACGGTCGACCTATCGTGATCATCGCTGATACCAACATCGCGTCGGAGTTCATGAAGGACTCTCCTCATCACGGCGTTTTCAGTTGGGCACGCACCCTCGAACTGGCCGACCTCGCGATCAGCGTCATCACGGTCGAAGAGATCGAACGCCGCCTCGGCCGCCTGCCCCAGGGAAGACGAAGAAGCGACCTAGAACGACGTTGGCACGGCTTCCTCGACGCCTATCGCGACACCATCGCCGCCTACGACCTCAATGCGGCCCAAGCCACCACACACCTAGTTGTTGATGCTCTCGACCGGGGGCGCCCCATCACCCATCGCGGCAATCCTCCTGAGAGAACCAGAAGGGGAGCGGTTCCGCGCAGTGCTCGAAAAACACGGCGCGCTCATGTCTGCCCCGAGCTACCTGG
>JAUMYR010000079.1:2773-4405 GCA_030528545.1 Propionibacteriaceae bacterium | reverse complement strand
TTCCGCGCAGTGCTCGAAAAACACGGCGCGCTCATGTCTGCCCCGAGCTACCTGGAGTTGGCGATAGTACTGGCGAGCAAAGGCGTATCCAACGTGGGCCCAACGCTGGATGCCGTTCTATCGGGACTTGGTGTCGAAGTCGCGCCGTTCACGCCTCACCAAGCCCGGCTGGCCCAGGAAGCCCACCAGAGATTCGGGCGAGGCAGCGGACATCCCGCGAGGCTGAACTTCGGCGACTGCATCACCTACGCGCTGGCAAAGGACTTAGGTGAGCCGCTGCTCTACAAGGGCGAGGATTTCGGCCACACGGATCTACGGCTCGCCACCTGAAACACCTCATGTCGTGGCGCGCTCGTGACACCGGAGCGGTTCGGCTCCCATCGTCACCGGCTTCTCGGCGTCTCTGGAGTTCTGGTGTGACCTAATGGGGTTCACCACCGCCCCCGCGCGCCGCAGCGCGGGCCTCCAGTGTTTAGCTAGCCCCTTCGCGCGAATGAGCAGCATGTGCCCGGCGGGCTACTTCTTCAGCCAGATAGCGGTGCCGAGGCAATAGCTGGCCCGCAGGATAGGTTTGGGTGAGCAGATCGATACAGTCCTGACTCGAACGGAAGCCGAGGCGGTTGAACAACACAGCAGCATCATCAAGGTCACGATCATCACGTGAGGCATGTAATTTCATCGCTAACAGGTACCCCGGGGAAGGCACCTGCACGAGCAGTGATTCCGACTCGAACACTGTGAGAGGATTCTCGTCATCGCCGGGCAGGAAGCCTTTTGCAGCATCATTGAGCCAATCCGGTTCCAGGCCGTGAATGACACTCATTTCTTCGGCAATCTGCCGAACTTGCAGGGCGGGCACAAACAATGCGTCGATATCGCGAGTTAAGCGGCCATCGTCGTAGGCCAGTGCCATCGCAGCACCACCCACCACGAATAACTGCGCCAAAACATCAGCCCTGGACAGCCGATCAGACAACTCTTGGAACAGGGCCAGCACCTTAGCCGCATCAAGGGGTCCGCCGTGGCTCATGCCCGATCCAACGAACGCGACGTGATCAGAATCCCCCGACGTCTAAACGCCTGCGGGCTCTCACGCTCAGCCTCAGCGCGAAGAACCGCTGGAACAGCCGGATACCACGCCTCCGTGCAACGGTCCGCCTCAAACGCCCACGCAGGTGTGGCCCACCCATCCCGCCCGGCGAGGTAGTCAGCCAACGCGGCAAAGGCGGCATCAAGCTGGACTGAACCGGTTCGAGGGGACTCGCCAGTGAAGACCTGAGCAGCGAGCTCGGGGCCGCCACGGCGCAGGGTTGAGGTGTAGTCGTCAAGGGTTTGCAGAATACCGAACCGCCAGCACACATCCAGGCTCTCACCATCGGCAAGGAGATCACGGCAAATGGCTGCGTTGCTAGCAGCGGTGTGGAGCACTCCGAAACGGCTGCTGGGCGTATGCTCAGGTACGGTGCGGGCAGCATCCAGCAGTGCCGTGACAGAGCGAACCTCTCCTCGGAACACCATAGTCACATTCTCTCAGACCCCAGCAGAAGTCTCCACGGTCTACCAGGCCAGGAGACTCACCTTCGGTACGTCCAGCCAGCCGATGACCGTGATCACCGGTGAACTCCGTCGCTG
>JAUMYR010000079.1:0-2673 GCA_030528545.1 Propionibacteriaceae bacterium | reverse complement strand
CTGCGGCATTGGGACTCTGCCGGTCTGCTCGTCCCCGCGCATGTGGACGAGCTCACCGGTTACCGTTCATACGATCCGGCGCAGCTCCAGCAGCTGCATCGGATCGTCGCGCTGCGGCGCCTCGGCTTCAGCATTGGCGACATCGTTGCCATGCTCGATGAGGGCGTTTCCACGGCCTTTCTCGCCGAGCAGTTGCGGGCGCGTCAGGCGGACGTCGAGCGCGAGCACCGCATAGCTGAGGCCCGGCTCGTCGACGTGGAGAGACGGCTACGCCTGATCGAAACGAAGAACACCATGGCAACGATCGAATACGTGGAAAAGCCGTTGCCCGCGCTACGCCTCGCCGCACGCACCGCCGTCGTTCCCGAACAGCCCGACATCGCGGGTTTCGCCGGCCCTGCTTTCGACGCCATTGCCGATGTCATCGGCGATGCGCCGGGCGCGTTGGACACTCCAGTCGCTCTTTACGAGCCCACCGACGAAGGCATGCAAGTCACGGTCGGATACGTCTACGACGGGGCGGCGGCAGAGGGTTTCGAGATCGTCGAGGTGCCTGCTGCCGATTGCGCCGCCTGCGGCGTGCACCTGGGTTCAATGGAACACATCGCGAACAGTTGGCAGGCGCTACACACGGCAATCACTGACCGTGGCCTTACGCCTTCCGGTGCGTACCGCGAACTCTATATCCGTGCCTACCCCGACGACCAGACAGAGTGGGTGACGGAGTTGCAGCAGCCCATCGAAGCGCCGATGCGGGAAGGCCAGCCATGACCTATCTGGGAAATACGCCGTACTGTTACGCGAACACTCTGGCCATGACGATCGGCGTCCCTGTCAATGCGCCGCTGATCGAGGTGCTGACAGGTTCCGCTTTCGGATATCAACGGATCGGTCCATTGCCGTTCTTCGACCCGCCCGGCTGGGACCCCGACCAAGGACTCGATCAGGCGTTGCGGATCATGGGCGTGCATCATGAACGGCTGACGTTCGACACGGCCGACGAAGCACTCGCGACCCTGAGACGGCTGACCGCCGACGGGCCGGTGTTCGTCGGCCCCCTAGAGATGGGGCTGCTTCGCCACCAGGAGGGTTCCGACCGTCCCACCGGTGCCGACCACTTCGTCGCCGTCCTCGGCGTCAGCGATGAGCGCGTCATGATGCACGACCCGCAGGGCCATCCGTTCGTCACCCTGCCCGTGGCGGACTTCCTGAACGCCTGGGGATCGGACACTATCGGCTATGCCGACGGGAGGTTCCCGCTGCGCACCGGCTTCACGGCACCGGTCGGCACGCCCGGCGAGTGGGTTTCCGCATCGCTGCCGGACGCACTGAACTGGGCTGAGGGTAACGAAGCTATCCCGGTCTTCCCGCCGGGAAACGAGCGGGGGTTGAGAGATCTCGCCGACGAGGCGCGCTGCGGTGGGATCTCCGAGGTGACCGCCGATGTGTTACGCGGCTTCTCTCTGCGGCTGGGCGCGCGACGCCGTTCGGACGCCGCGGACGCCTTGTCGGACTATCCCGGGCTGGCATCGTTGCTCCGGTGTCAGGCAGAGATCATCGGTGGAGGCCAGCTCGATGCGATCGACTCGGACTGGGACGCGCTCAGCCGACGTCTCCTCGACCTCGCTGACCTGCACGTGGCCACGCTCGGTGCGCTACGCGCCGTTGCGATGTGAGACCGAAGAAGAGCGCACCATCGACACCGGGCGCGCCGCTCCTTATGCGACGAGGAGTCCTGCTGCCGGGGCTGGGCCGCAGGCTATCCGGCGAGCGCTCACGTCGCATGGTGCCGTGATCCGGCCCGGCGGGCCCAACCGTTCTCGGGTCACGGCTCCCCAGCCCGTAGGCGGTTGAGCCCAAACACGAAACACCGACAGGCGGGTTTCCACTTCGGCGGGCGCCTCGCGGGTAATGATGACGGCCAGCCGCTGCTTCGTCAGGGGAGCACCGCCTCCGCGGACGAGTCCACGTGAGGCAACCCCTGCCGCTACCGGACATTTTCGTGGGTCTCGTCACCCCTTGACCAACCGAGGTGGGAAGTGCACACTGATGGTACCTAAATCGAATTAGGCCGGAGGTCGAAGATGACTCACATCACCCGACGCGGGGTGCTGGCCGGTGCCGTCGGCGCGGGATCGCTCGCGCTCGTCGCCAGCCAGTGGCCTCGCCTCAGCGGCGCGGACATCCCCGGGCGTCACGACGACTCCCTGTCCATCGCCATCCTTGGAACCAACCAGGACGCCGCAGCACGGCAGTCACTAGTCAAGGCGTTCAACGTCCACCACCCTGACATCCCAGTCCGGCTCCAGGCCGTCCAGGGCACGGACTGGGCGGACTTCTTCGCCAAGATCCTCACCATGGTCGCGGCAGGCACCCCACCGGACGTGTGCGTCGTCGCCACGGAAGGGGCCCAACTGTTCGCCGAACGCCTAGCCGAGCCCCTCGATACCTATGTCAACCGCGATGCCGCCCAAGTGCAGGACTATTTCGACGACGTCCACCCCAGCCTCATTGAGGCGTTCATGTACAAGGGCTCCCTCTACCAGATGCCCATCGATTTCAACGCAGCGAACATCTATTTCAACACCGAGGCGATGACCCGCGCCGGAGTCGAGTACCCCCGCGAGGATTGGACCCACGACGACTTCCTCGCCGTCGCCCGCCGGATGCGGC
>JAUMYR010000078.1:8598-12620 GCA_030528545.1 Propionibacteriaceae bacterium | reverse complement strand
CTCACCTGCTCGGAGTGGCGGCCAACCGCAGCCACCGAAACCGGAACGAAGCCTTCGCCCGGCTTGAAGGCCGAGACCAGGGCCTCGGGGTCGAAACCACCCATCTGGTGCACGTTGAGCCCGAGGGTCTCAGCCTGGAAGGTGAGGTGGGCCATCGCCTGACCGAGGTCGTACTCGGCCCAACGCTGCGGCTGCCCGTCCCGGCTAGTCTCGGCGAAAGCCACGATGAGCAGGGAAGCGGCATCGGCCCACTCCTGGTTGAAGCCCATGAGGGAGTCGTAGATGACTCCGAATCCGTCCTCCCCGCGCCGCGACGCGACGAACTTCCAGGGCTGCAGGTTCAGAGCCGAGGGAGCCCAGCGGGCCGCCTCGAAGAGCGCACGAACCTCGGCGTCGCTCAGCTCGTGGGCGGCATCGAAGCCACGCGGGCTCCACCGATCGGCGAGCACATCAGCGATCGGGACTTCAGTGGTATTACGAGTCATCAGAATCCTCCAGGTGGTTGAATTGTAAACATGATAGCGCACCGCACCCCCTAGAGAAAACCCAGGACCCGCCAAAATTGGGGACAATGCGTCGAGAACTACTACGATCATTTGTAGTGGAGTCATTCCAGATCGCCAGCAACCGATGGAGAGGGGCGAGATGACCAGCGACCGCGCCGATATCACCCAGCTACCCGACCTCAGCACCGGTCGTGGGAGGGTAGGACCAGTCCGGTCCCGTATGCCCATCTACGTCGACCTACTGCCACCGTGCAACGCGGCATGCCCAGCCGGGGAGAACATCCAGGAATGGCTGCGTCTCATCAAGACCGGCGATGAGGAGGGGGCCTGGCGACAGCTGACCCTCGACAACCCCTTCCCCGCCATTCACGGCCGGGTCTGCTATCACCCGTGCGAGACCGCGTGTAACCGGGTGGAACTGGACGGGGCGGTCTCCATCCACTCCGTCGAACGCTACCTCGGCGACCTCGCGATTGAGCGAGGCTGGCAATTCGCCAGGCCCCGCAACAACACCGGCTACCGGGTTCTGGTGATCGGGGCCGGACCATCTGGGCTGTCCGCCGCCTATCACCTCGCCCGGCGGGGACACGAGGTCGAGGTACGCGACTCAGCGGAGCTGCCCGGCGGCATGATGCGCTACGGCATCCCCGAGTACCGGCTCCCAAGGGACGTACTCGATTCCGAGATCGAGCGCATCAAGAACCTGGGGGTCACCATCGTCAACAGCCACACGGTCAAGGACCTGCTAGCCGAGCAGAGCGAGGGGCGCTTCGACGCCGTGTTCGTCGCCGTCGGTGCGCACCTAAGCAAGCGCGTGGACATTCCCAACGCCGACGCTTCCAGATTCGTCGACGCGGTCAGCTTCCTGCGCGACGTGGCCTCTGGTGAGCGTCCCGTCATCGGACGCAAGGTCGCGGTCTACGGCGGGGGCAATACCGCGATGGACGCCGCCCGCGTGGCCCGGCGCCTGGGCGCCGAAGAGTCGGTCATCGTTTACCGGCGGACCCTGGAACAGATGCCCGCACACATCGAGGAGCGCGAGGAAGCCGAGCGCGAGGGCGTCAAGATGAACTGGCTACGCACCATCTCCTCGGCTGGCGAAAGCGACCTAACCGTCGAGATCATGGAACTGGATGAAAACGGCCGGGCCCGCGGCACCGGGCGTTTCGAAAAGCTTGAGGCCGACACCGTGATCTTGGCGATCGGCCAGCAGGCTGATACCGGTTTCCTCAAGATGATCCCGGGGATGCGTTTCGAAGACGATACCGTCCAGGTCGATCCCGAGACCCTCATGACCGATATCCCCGGCATCTTCGCCGGTGGTGACGCAGTCCCCAGCGACCGGACCGTAACTATCGGCGTCGGACACGGTAAGCGCGCCGCCCGCAAGATCGATGGCTGGCTCAACAGCAACATGGTCCGCCGGAACGCCCCACACCCCATCGTCGGTTTCGACGATCTGCATCTGTGGTACTTCGGCGACCACGAACGCAGCTCGCAGCCCTCGCTCGCCGCGGAGGAACGCATCGACTTCAGCGAGATCGTCGGCGGGCTGAGCGACGACCAGGCCCACTTCGAAGCCGGACGCTGCCTGTCCTGCGGCAACTGCTTCGAGTGCGATGGATGTCTCGGGGCCTGCCCCGAGGACGCCGTCATCAAGCTCGGAAAAGGCCACCGATACCGCTTTGACTACGAGAAATGCACCGGCTGCGCCACCTGTTATGAGCAATGTCCGGTACATGCTATCGAGATGATCCCGGAGGGCCAGGCATGAATAAGCGTGTCATCATCGACGGCAACGAGGCCGCAGTCGACGTCGCCTATCGACTCAACGAACTCTGCTCGATCTATCCGATCACGCCCAGCTCGACCATGGCCGAACTGGCCGATGAGTGGTCGGCCCATTCCCGGACCAATATCTGGGGACAGGTTCCGACGGTGGTCGAGATGCAGTCCGAGGCGGGGGCCGCGGGAGCCATGCACGGAGCGTTGCAAGGTGGCGCCCTGTCGACGACCTTCACCGCCTCCCAGGGCTTGCTGCTCATGATCCCGAATATGTACAAGATCGCCGGAGAGCTAACCTCAACGGTGTTCCATGTCGCGGCCCGGTCCCTGGCTACTCAGGGGCTGAGCATCTTCGGTGACCATCAGGACGTCATGGCGGTGCGCCAGACCGGGTTCGCGCTGCTCAGCTCGTGCTCGGTGCAGGAATCCCACGACATGGCGCTGATCGCCCAAGTCTCCACGCTGCGGAGCCGCATTCCCTTCCTACATTTCTTCGACGGCTTCCGGACCAGCCACGAGCTGAACACCATGCACAAGCTGAGCGACGAGGACCTGCGCGCTCTCGTCCCTGACGAGCTGATCTTGGAGCACCGGGCCCGCGCGCTCAGCCCCGAGAACCCGTTCATCCGCGGCACGGCGCAGAACCCCGACACCTATTTCCAGTCCCGCGAGACCGTCAACCCGTTCTATGAGCGCACGCCGAGAGTGGTTCAGGAGGTCATGGACGCCTTCGCCCAGCGGGTCGGACGCCAGTATCATCTGGTTGAGTATCACGGTTCCCCGGAGGCCGAACGCCTCGTCATCATCATGGGTTCGGGATACGAGACCCTCACCCAGACCGTGGATCGGCTCAACGCCGATGGCGCCAAAGTCGGGGCCCTCCTGGTACGGCTGTATCGTCCTTTCCCAGAGGACGCCCTGCTGGCGGCGATCCCCGAAACCGTCTCAAAGATCGCGGTTCTGGATCGCACGAAAGAGCCCGGTTCGGGAGGTGAGCCGTTATTCCTCGACGTCATGGCGGCGCTGTCTAAGGCTTATAGCGACGGTCGCCGGACGCACCTGCCTCGGCTCATCGGCGGGCGATATGGCCTGTCGAGCAAGGAGTTCACCCCCGCGATGGTCGTCTCGGTCTATGACGAACTCTCCAAGGCGGCCCCGCGTCCGAGGTTCACGATCGGCATCAACGACGATGTGTCCCTGACCAGCCTCGACTATGACCCCAGCATCGATTTCGAGGATCCTGAGGCCCATCGTGCGGTGTTCTATGGCCTCGGTTCCGATGGCACCGTCGGGGCGAACAAGAACACGATCAAGATCCTCGGTTCCAACGCCGACACCTACGCCCAGGGCTATTTCGTCTACGACTCGAAGAAATCGGGCTCACGGACCGTGAGCCATCTGAGGTTCGGCCCGAACCCGATCAAGGCTCCCTATCTGGTGAACCAGGCCCACTTCATCGGCTGCCACCACTGGTCGATCCTTGAGCGGGTCGACGTCCTTGAGTTCGCCCGTCCGGGCAGCACCCTGTTGCTCAACAGCCCCTACGGCCCAGACACGGTGTGGGACCGGCTGCCACGCCCGGTGCAGCGCAAGATCATCGACCTCAAACTGAAGCTCTACGTCATTGATGCCGGCCAGGTCGCCCGCGAGGCTGGCTTGGGTGGACGCACCAACACGGTCCTACAGACTTGCTTCTTCGCCATCTCGGGTGTGCTGCCTCGCGAGGAAGCC
>JAUMYR010000078.1:5784-8498 GCA_030528545.1 Propionibacteriaceae bacterium | reverse complement strand
ATCCAGTGCGGCAACTGTTCCTTCGTATGCCCGCACGCGGTGCTGCGCGCCAAGTACTATCCCTCCAGCCTGCTCAGTGAGGCACCCGAGGGGTTCCTCAGCCAGCCCCTGGACGCCGCGGGCCTGCCGAGTACCTCCTACACCTTGCAGGTCTACGCCGAGGATTGCACTGGTTGCGGGCTCTGCGTCGAGGCATGCCCGGTCAAACCGATTGGCCAGCCGAATCGGCGTGCGATCAACCTGGCGCCCGTGCTGGAACGCGAGACCGAGAAGACCGCTGTCGAGTTCTTCGAGACGATTCCCCTGAACAACCGCAGCCGCGTCGATTTCGGGACCGTGCGGGGGACACAGTTCCTGCAACCTCTGTTCGAGTTCTCGGGGGCTTGTTCCGGCTGCGGCGAGACCCCCTACCTGAAGCTGCTCACCCAGCTCTTCGGGGACCGGGCTACCGTGGCCAACGCCACCGGCTGCTCGTCCATCTATGGCGGTAACCTTCCGACTACACCGTGGGCGAAGAACCCGGCAGGACGCGGGCCAGCCTGGTCGAACTCGCTGTTCGAAGACAACGCGGAGTTCGGTTTGGGGTTGAGGCTCGCCGCCGACCTGCACCGCGACCTGGCCAAGGCCCGGCTAGAGGAGCTGCGCGACGAGATCGCCGACGACGAACTGGTCGATGGGCTGCTCAACGCGCGGCAGCGGATGGAGTCCGGCCTGGCCCGCCAGGCGGGTCGTGTGGAACGGCTCAAGGCCCGGCTGAGTGAGCTGAGCGGCCCGAAGGCCGAGGACCTGCTGAGCGTCTGCGATCATCTGCTGCGGCGAAGCGTGTGGATCGTCGGTGGGGACGGTTGGGCCTACGACATCGGCTCCTCCGGGGTCGACCACGTGCTGGCCTCCGGACGCAATGTCAACATCTTGGTACTGGACACCGAGGTGTATTCCAACACCGGTGGCCAGGCGTCCAAGTCGACGCCGCTGGGCGCGGTGGCGAAGTTCGCCGCGGGCGGCAAGCTGACCAACAAGAAGGACATGGCGATGCAAGCGATCGCCTACGGCAACGTGTACGTCGCGCGGGTGGCGATGGGCGCCGACCCGCAACAGACTCTCAAGGCGTTCCGGGAGGCGGAGGCCTATGAAGGGCCGAGTCTCATCATCGCCTACAGCCACTGCATCGCCCACGGCATCGACATCCGTAAGGGGCTCGATCAGCAGTACAAGGCGGTCAATTCGGGCCACTGGCCGCTGATGAGATACAACCCGGTGGTCCGCGAGCAGGGCGGAAACCCCTTCCTGCTGGATTCGCCGCGTCCCCGCTTGACCCTGCGGCAGTACCACGACAACGAGTTGCGGTTCAAGATGCTGCAAGCCGCCGACCCTGCCGAAGCGGAGCGCCTGCTGACCCTCGCCCAGGATCAGGTGAATCGACGCTGGGCGGAGTACGAGGAGTTGGCTACCCGTGGCGCCGAGGCGTTCGCGGCCGATGCACGGAGGGACGCATGACCGATCTGACCACCCACTATCTGGGGCTGGAACTGTCGAATCCCGTGGTCGCTTCCGCTGGCCCGCTCAGCCAAGACATCGACGGCATCAAGTCGCTGGTCGACGGCGGGGTCAGCGCGGTGGTGCTGTATTCGCTGTTCGAGGAGCAGTTGCGCCACGAGGAGGCGAAGGCGGCCGAGCTGGAAGAACTGTTCGATGACAGCTTCGCCGAGTCCTTGTCCTTCTTCCCCACCGTGCCAAGCAATAGCGGCGGCACTTCCTATAAGTATCTGGAACTCCTCGAGCGTGCCGCGGGTGCGGTGGAGGTGCCTCTCATCGCGTCCATCAATGGGGCGACGGTCGGTGGCTGGACCGGTGTGGCCAGGCAGTTGCAGGACGCGGGGGCCGCGGCCATTGAGCTGAATATCTATTTCGTGCCTGGTGACGTTGCCACCAGCGGGCCGGTAGTCGAGGATCGCCACCTGGAGATCCTGGCCTCGGTCAAGAGCGCCGTCGAGGTTCCGGTCGCGGTCAAGCTGAGTCCCTACTTCTCCAATGTTGGCAACATGTGCTGGCGGCTCGACCAGGAAGGCGCCGACGCTCTGGTGCTGTTCAACCGCTTCCTTCAACCCGATATTGATCTGGATCGGGTCAGCGTGGAGCCGGGAGTCTATCTCTCGAACCCGAACGATGCTCGCCTGCCCCGGACCTGGATCGCCGCCCTGCACAGCAGAGTCCGGGCCTGCCTAGCGGCCTCCGGTGGTGTCGACGATTCCGACGATGTCGTGAAGTACATTCTCGCCGGGGCGGATGTGGTCTGCACCACCTCGGCTCTGGTTCGTCACGGCGCGAGTTATGCGTCCCGTTTGGTCGAGGGGCTGGACGCCTGGCTCCGGCAGAAGGGGCTAAGTCTGTCCGAGGCGAGGGGTCTGCTGGCGGTTCCTGCGGACGCTCCGGTCGATGCCTATGAACGTGCCGGCTACGTGGCGGCTCTGGAGAAGGTCAAACAGACCTACGGGTCACTGGTCTAACCGCGGGTCCGCGCGGTAGGCCGGGTGGGTCTCACCGGCTGGGAGGCCACTCGCGTCCCGGGCCCTGGTGCCCACTCATGAGAGGCTCCGATCTGTCCAGGAGCCTCCCTGATCTGGCACCATGGTTCCGCACGGCTGTTTTGCCCTATCACCACGTCGAAGGGACCCATCCATGAGTAACGACTATCCGGCGGGACAGTCCCCCTA
>JAUMYR010000078.1:1567-5684 GCA_030528545.1 Propionibacteriaceae bacterium | reverse complement strand
GGGCAGGCTCAGCAGCCTTATGGCGAGGCGCTCTCGGCCCCCAGCTACGGCCAGCAGCCCTACGCCACACCACCCTCAGCCCCCGACTACGGCCAGCAGCCTTATGGAACGGCACCCTCAGCCCCCAGCTACGGCCAACAGCCCTACGCCACACCACCCTCAGCCCCAAGCTACGGCCAACAGCCCTACGGAACGACCGGCTATGGCCAGCAGCCCTATGCTCAGCAGCCCTATGGGATGGCCCCGGTGGCGGGCTACGGGCAGCCCCCTTACGGTGCCGCTGTGACGAATCAGCGACCCGGCTACGCGACGGCCGCCTCCGTCATGGCGATCGTCTCGGGGAGCATCGGCATCATCGCCGCCGTGTTCTCGCTGCTCGGCGCAGTGGGGCTATACGCGCTGGGCATCTCCGGCATCAGCCCGCTGGTCTTCGTCCTCATCATCCTCGCTGGCACGGGACTCGCCATGTCCATCGTCATGCTGATCGGCGGCATCCAGTTACTGAGCAAAGCCAAGTCCAGGCTGCTGTTCATCACCTGCGCGATTCAGGTGGGGCTGGCCCTGCTCAACTTCGTCAGCGACTCTTACGTGTCCGACTATCTGCGCGGTTCCGTCACATCCTCGGTGGGCTCGGGTGTCCTCACCACCGTCCTCAGCATCGTGTACCTGGGGCTGATCATGTACTTCATCAAGACCCCGCAGGTGAAGAGCTGGGTCGCTAGCCGGAACTGAGCGCGGCTGTCTCGACCCGCAGCCCGCGCCTTGAGTAAGGTGACATCGTGACGGATGCCACTGACCCTAACTGGCGCGCGCTGCGGGTCGTTCAATTTGTTGACAATTACGGTCCCGGGACCAATGGGCTCACCGTCGCTGTCCAGCAGCTTGAGGGCAATCTGCTGGACAGCGGGCACGAGGTGGTGGTCGTGGCGCCCAAGGCGAAGGGCCCCAACCCCCACGCGGGACGCCCGGGCCGCATTGAACTCCGGCTGCCGAGCGTGCGGGTTCCCAGGATGCCCACTCGGGTGGCCAGCGGGCGGCGCTTCGAGCAAACCATCGAGAGGATCGCCGAGCTCAAACCAGACGTGCTGCATGTGCACGGGTTCGGCACCGTCGGCGGTCTGGGGGTGTGGGCGGCGAGCCGGTTGAAGGTGCCGATGCTGCTCACCTGGCACACCGATTTCGATGCCTACGCCGATCACTACGCTTCCATTCTCCCGCTGCTGGCCCCGGTGGTCCACGCGGCCTCCCTGTACACCCATGGGGAACTCGTGGACCGTGCCGAACTCAAGGCCGCGGTGCTGGAGCACGGTGAGCGCGGACGCTCAGCCGCCACCATGCTCGGGATCTGCGCGAAGATGCTGCGCTCCGCCGATCTGGTCACCACCCCCTCTCCCAAGACCGCGACCCGCTGTCGGCAGCTCACCCCGGATGCCAACATCAGGGTCGTACCGAATGGAGTCGATCCGCTGCCGGTGGGAGACCCGATCGACCTGCCTCACCACGGCCCCATCGTGATGTATGCGGGGCGTATCGCCCCCGAGAAAGGCATCGACCTGTTGGCAGAGGCCTTCGAACTGGTTGCCGTGCAGCGTCCCGGCACGAAGCTACTCATTGTGGGGAATTATCGGGCCTATCCCAAGATCAGAAGGGCTTTAGAGCGCCTAGAGAGCAAGGGCCTGGCGATCCTGGCGGGAGAGAAGAAGAGGGAGGAACTCGGTTCCTATTACGCCTCGGCCGACGTTTTCGCGTTCGCTTCCCTGACCGATACCCAGGCGCTGGTGCTGCACGAGGCCGCGCTGGCCGGTCTGCCGATCGCCAGCGTCGACCATGAGCTTCAGCTGGTGATCCGTCCAGGAGTCAACGGTGAGTTTTGCCGTCCCACTCCGGCGTCTTTCGCGGCCGCGATCGGACGTGTCCTAGACAACCTGGAGCGGCCCGGCTGGCGGGAGCAGGCATCGGCGACGTCAAGACAGCTAGCGGGGCAGTGGACGGTCGCTTCCCAGGCAGAAGAAATGCTGCGGATCTACCAGGAAGTCGCGAATCGCAACTATTCCCGGTAGATCCGCAGCTCTCGCCGTTAAGGTCAGAGGACCTCGTAGTTGACGGTGATGACGCCAGCTGAGGTGCCTCCGATAGTGGACATCGCGGCACGAGAAAGATCGAGGCAGCGGCCCGCGATGTAGGGTCCGCGGTCGTTGATCCTAACGATGACGGACTTGCCGTTGGCGGGGTTGGTCACCTTGACCCGCGTGTTGAATGGCAGTGACTTGTGCGCGGCGGTGAGGGCGTTGGTGTTGAACCACTCCCCGTTGGCGGTGCGCTGGCCCTGCCAGTAGTAGGACGCCTTGCAGCTCGCGCCCTGCGCGGGCGTCAGGTTGCTTGATTCCTCGTTGCCAGCCGCTGGGGAGGATTTAGCCGCCCGGGCCTTGGTGCCAACAGTCGTCACCTGGGTGACTGGCTCCTTGGTGGTCTTAGAGGACACGACCTCTGAGGAGTCCAGCGTGCCATCGATATAGGTTTCTTTGATTTCTTGGGTTGCCGAGCCCACGACTCCCTTGGTGGTGATCTTGGACTCTCCGGTGTAAAGGTCACCGGATTCGACCTTCTTCTTATCGAAGGGCACCTCGACGTTCTTGCTGACGGTCTTGACCTCGACTGACTTGAAAACGATCTCGGCGCCTTCGGTGAGTTCGGTCTCGGCGCTCGGCGTCACCTGATCGTCGTCGTCTGGGGTGATTCCGGCCTCGGCCAGAGCATCGCCTACGGTTCCCGCGATGGTCAGTTTGGTGGGTTCACCGGCCGCGGTCACGGTGACGTTCTTGGCCGTCAAGATGCTCAGCGTGAGGCCCTCTCGTCCGATGCTGGCCGAACGCGAGGTGGACACTTTATCTGCTTCCGAGGTGCTCAGCTTCAGTTGAGCGAGAGCGTCCGCAACGTTGGTCGCGGTCGTCCAGTAGGTCTTCTTGACCCCATCGAGCGTGATCTCAAGCGGACGAGCGAATAGCACGGAGATGGCCATGCCGTCGCTGATCTCGGTGTCTGCCGACGGCTGAACCACATCGTGTTCGCCCAGCGCGATGCCCTCCTGGCTCAGAACCTCACCGACGGTGCTCGCCCTGACGGATTTCTCCGCCGGAACGCCGTCGATGCTGAGCGTCACCGGCGTGGTGGAGAATGCGTATGCCGCCCACAGCCCACCGCCGATCGCGCTGAGCGCGACTGACCCTGCCACCGCTGGGACCACGAACTTCGCCATAGGTTTCTGTACTCCTGCTGTCGGGAAGGACACTCCCGCGTCCTCTTGCCCCATCAGCATAAGCGAAAGTTGAGCAATTCCCAAGACGAGACTAAGGAACTCTCAGTTTTGGTGGTCTGTTGCTGTAGCCGTGGTCGGCTGGAACCGGCGGAGCCGCAGGCTGTTGAGCACGACGAAGACGCTAGAGAAAGACATGGCCGCCCCGGCGAGCATCGGGTTGAGTAGGCCGAGCGCCGCGATGGGGATAGCTGCGGTGTTGTAGGCGAAGGCCCAGAACAGGTTTGATTTGATCGTGGCCAGGGTCCGGCGGGAGAGCCGGATGGCGTCGGCAGCGAGTACTAGGTCGGGACGCATCAGTGTGATGTCGGATGCGGCGATTGCCACATCGGTACCCGATCCCATGGAGACACCGAGGTCGGCCTGGGCTAGGGCCGCTGCGTCGTTGACGCCGTCGCCGACCATCGCGACCCGGTGAGTCCGTTGCCAGTGCTCGACTTGGGCTACCTTGTCTGCCGGTAATGCGTTGGCGACGACTTGGGCGATGCCCACCTGCGCGGCGACGAGGTCGGCGACTTCCTGGCGGTCTCCGGTGAGTAGGACAGGCGACAGCCCCAGCCTTTCGAAGTCCGCGACAGCCTCTCGGCTTGAGGGTTTGACGGAGTCGGCGACCTCGATGCGACCCAGGTAGCGTCCCTCTTCGGAGATGTGAACAACCGTGAGCGCTGTTGGCTCCTCGGTGAATCCTTCGACGTCAGCCATCAGCTGGGCATTGCCGACGAGGATCTCGGCCCCGGCGACGCGGGCTCGGGCTCCGCGTCCCGGCAGGTTCTGGAACTCCTCGGCTGGTCCAGGTGACGGTAA
>JAUMYR010000078.1:0-1467 GCA_030528545.1 Propionibacteriaceae bacterium | reverse complement strand
CCGGCGAGGATCCATGCCACGAGGGTTAGCAGCGCGATTGCGATCACGATCGGGACGAAGATCCCAGAGACCTTGTCGGCAAGACGCTGCACCTTGGCCTTGCCTGTCTGGGCCTGTTCGATCAGACGAGCGACATGGGCTAGCTGGGTATCGGCACCCACCGCGGTCGCCCGGGCCACGAGCCTTCCAGTGGTGTTGAGCGTCCCACCGATGATGTGATCTCCGGGGCGAACCTCGACGGGTAGTGATTCCCCGGTAATGAGGGATGCATCGAGGGCCGAGGCGCCGGTGACAACGGTACCGTCAGTTGCGACCTTCTCTCCCGGGTGGACGACGAAATGGTCGCCGATTTTTACTGCCCCGATCGGTACCCGCACTTCTTGACCGTCGTTCAGGATCAGGGCATCTTTGGCGCCGAGTTCGAGCAAGGCACGCAACGCCGAGCCGGCTTCGTCTTTTGAACGTGCCTCGATGTAGCGTCCGATCAGCAGGAAGGTAATGATTCCGCACGCGGCCTCGAAGTAGACATTACCGAGGGCGTCGGAGCGGCGAAGCACGAACTCGAAGTGGTGCTTCATGCCGATCATGCCTGCATGGCCGAATAGCAGGGCGTAAAGGCTCCACAGGTAGGCCGCCGATGTCCCCATGGAGGCGAGGGTGTCCATGGTCGCCGCACCGCGCCGTAAGTTGAGCGCTGTCGCGCGATGGAAGCCCCAACCGCACCACCATACGACCACGCTGGCTCCGATGAGCGAGGCCCATTGCCAGCCGGGGAATTGCCATGCTGGCACCATCGCGGTGGCGATGACCGGTGCTGATATTACGATCGCGACGATCATTCGCAGCTTGGCAGTACGCAAGTGGGCGTCCCCGACGGGCTCTTCCCTGGGCAGTGACGCCCCATAGCCTGCGGCCTCGACGACCGAGATCAGGTCTTGTGCGGAGATCTGATCGGAGGCGATGACGCTTGCCCGTTCCGTGGCGTAGTTGACGCTCGCTCGAACCGAGTCGACGCGGTTGAGTTTCTTCTCGATGCGTGCCGCACAGGAGGCACAGGTCATGCCAGTGATGTCGAGTTCAACAGTGTGGGTGTTCATGCTCTCTGAGTCTCTCGGGAGACCTGTCTAGGTTGAGCCGGGTTCAGTCCGCGGTGGTGACGCTGTAGTCGCCAGCCTCGGCAACTGCGGCTTCGACTGCGGCAAAGTCCAGTTCGGAATCGGAGATGATCTTCATATCGCCTTCGACCGTAAGTGTCGCATCAGCGATGCCTGGGATCTCGCGGATTTCTTCCAGGACGTGTTCGACGCAGCGTCCGCAAGTCATTCCAGTGACTCGATAGCGATAGGTAGTGCTCATATCTGTGCCTCTCTTGGCTGTCCGGACGCGATGCGGTTGGGCCTCGCGCCACATGTTCTTTCAGTGCTGGGCCGATTCTAGACCTTGCCCGTTCCGAGCATATCCGGCCTT
>JAUMYR010000077.1 GCA_030528545.1 Propionibacteriaceae bacterium | reverse complement strand
CCATGAGCGCCTCGTCAAGTGGAATCAAGGTGAGGTTCGCCAGCATTGGTGACAGGGCGGCTCCCTGGGCGAGCCCCGGAAAAGCCATGACGCGCCCGTCGGGCAGCCGGGTGTCGCGCTCCAGAAGCAAAACCACCAGTCGATGAATGGCCGGGTCGTCGATGAGCCAGTCAAGCTGGCGCCGGATCAGAGGGACTGGCAGCGAAGGAAAACAGTCCCGAACGTCGGTGCGCACGACGTGGGTATAACCCTCCTCGCGGAGCCGCACCACCTCAGCCACGGCATCGGCCACGCCGAGCCCCGGGCGGTAACCATACGCCGTGCACCCGAACAACGGGTCGATGCGCGGGCTCAGGTGTTCGTGGATCGCCCGCTCGACAATGCGGTCGCGCACCGAAGGAATGTCGAGGAACCGCTGGCCCCCTTTCTTAGGGATCGCGACCCGGGTCAGCGTTTTCGGCCGGTAGGAGCCCCCTTCTAGATCCTGGGCTAAGGACGCGAGCTTACGCTCGGCGTCCTCGGCGAACCGCTCCACGCCGGTGCTGAGATCGCCATCCTGGGCGTCCTTCTTGAACACCCTTTCCCACGCCCGCCTGAGTGCCGGAAGCTGCAAGCACAGGGGGAGAGCAGAGCCGGGGCCTAACTCAACACTCATGGCCTCTCCTGAACTGACGCCCGGGAAATCCCCGAGAATGCTTCAAGGTGACAGGCTGTCATGCAACAGTCTTGGGTATGCCAGCTTCAATCTGTTCCGCTCCTGGCGAGTCCTTTCCCAGAGCCTGAGCGTGCTACCCTAAAGGTGCAAGAGGTCGTAGACCCCGACGTGGTCCCTGCTGGCTGCAAACGGTTCGGGAGCGTCGCGGCCTTTTGCCTTTTCTTTTGCTCCTCCTCGAGTCCCACGTGGTTGCTTCGGTTCTCGCGGGTGTTTCAGACCTTATGTTCGCATATTATGCGAAAAAGGCCCCGTTTCAATCCGCTTCAGTTCTCGCGGGTGTTTCAGACGGACCTTCCTGGTCCGGATCGAAACAGGGAGGAGGTCAATTTTGTTTCAATCCGCTTCAGTTCTCGCGGGTGTTTCAGACGTCTCCTACTCCGCCCCTCGCGGAGACATTACCGTTAAGTTTCAATCCGCTTCAGTTCTCGCGGGTGTTTCAGACGGGGCGTCCAACGGAAAAATCCGCCGTTGCGCGTTCTGTGTTTCAATCCGCTTCAGTTCTCGCGGGTGTTTCAGACTCGCCGCAACTCTGCTTGGTGTCCTCTGGTTGGGAGCGTTTCAATCCGCTTCAGTTCTCGCGGGTGTTTCAGACCTGTCCACTAAGACGAAAGGACGTTGCGATGAAGTTTCAATCCGCTTCAGTTCTCGCGGGTGTTTCAGACTAGCACATTGCTGTGTCTATGACACTTGGGGAACCGTTTCAATCCGCTTCAGTTCTCGCGGGTGTTTCAGACGACACTCAGGGAACCAGGTTGACCGCCACCGAATGGAGTTTCAATCCGCTTCAGTTCTCGCGGGTGTTTCAGACAGCTGGGTTTGGCGCATTGACCAACTACATTGACGTTTCAATCCGCTTCAGTTCTCGCGGGTGTTTCAGACCCTACCCCTCTGGAGGGGTGTTTGACAAGGGGTTTTGTGGGGCGTTTACACACCAGGGTTGTTCCGGGCGTGCCGGGGCGTCCCCAGAGGGGCTGAAAACCGGTGTTTTCCCTAGTCAGGTGGCATACACACCTCAGGCAGTTTTGGGTCATCTCGGGACCACCCTGTTGCTGGGGGTGCAGGGCCCGAGGCGTTCGGTTTCGAGGACCCCGGCTCCCCATGCGGTTTTGGCCCCGACTCCCAGGAGTTCGCCAGCTTGAAGCAGTAGGTCCACGAGCTGTTGGGTTCCGGGGCAGCTGGTGGCGGTGAGCCACTCGACGTCGCCGACTGCCAGTGCTACGTCGCGGGGGCGGCCGCTGGTTCCCTCTTTCCACCGGTGGGTGGTGAGGTTGGCCTGGATGGGAGAGATGGACCGCATCGCGTCCCGGATGTCTGCCTTGTCGGCCTGCCAGCCGCAGATGGCTGTGAGACGCCGGTGGATGCTTCCCAGAACCGCCTCTGGTGAGGGCCACGGCATGAAGGTGTCGCCGCGCTTGAAGGTGACCCCGGCCGGGAAACTCAGCCGCCATCGGGTCGCGGTCTGGCCGCGCAGGCCGGCGAGGTCTGTCAGCCGGGTCTCGCTGACCTCGGTGACGAGGGCCGCCGCCCGTCCGAACCCGACGGTGAGGCCGGGTCGGACGCGACGGAGGAGCGTTGCGACGAGATGTTCGTCCATCAGGGCGAGCGCGATGCAGAGCTGGTCGTGGGAGGTCCGCCACCACTCGACCGAGTAGTGGTGTTCGGCGTGGTGGGGTTCCCCGCCGCGATCGTCCTCGGTGCTGTGCAGCCAGCGCGAGACCACGGCATGGACGCCCGCCGGGGTGGGGGAGAAGCTCACCGGTTGTCCCGGCGGGGCGGCCAGATGGATCTGCCATTCGTGGACCAGCACGTGAGGCAGCCTGAACGCAGGCGAACCTCCCCCACCGGGGCGCCCCGCAGGAAGTTGGGATGTCATGGCAACTCGTCCGGGATGGGTGAGATCCAGCCCAGATACGGGCGGGCGCGGTCGGTCATGGCTCCGAAGCACCCCAGCCCTCTGCAACCCAGGATGGTGCCGTTGGCATCGCGAACCTCGTCGTAGGGAAAGAAGAAATCGGGACGACGAGCCGCTTCAGCTGAGATCCTCGGCACGATGTACCCCACCCCGGGAAGCATCGGGGGAACCGGGGCAATCTGGCCCTGCCTGATCCGGGTGAGCCTGATCTCGCGGCCATCAACTAGCAACGGCTCGAGCGGCTCGCTGACCTCCTGGCGCCGCACCCACTCGGCATCCGAGGGGGGAGCTTTCCACGTCACCTGGGACTCGTCTTCGGAGTAGATGGTGACCGCGTGCGGGGTGCGGTTCACCAGTTGGCGAATCTCGGCGATCTTCGGTGCGTCTTGAGGGAACACTCCAGTGATGGGGCTCTTGCTTCCCGCCGACAGCCGCATCACGGGCAGATACGTCTTGACTCCGCCGGTGAGGGTCGCCAGCTCGTAGAAATCTACTGAGATGGTGTTTGTCTCCCTGGCGGCGAGCGCGGCTAACCCGACGGGCGCGCTGACCGCGAGGTGGAGGTGGGCACCGTCGGCCAGCTCGCGCAGCACCGAGCCGACCTGGCGCGCGAGCGCGGCCCCCTCCTCCGAGGGGATTCGCTTCTCACCGTTCTGGTTAGCGGGGCCGTGGAGCTCAATCACCAGCGCCCGGCCGTTGCCCCGGGTGCGGGCCAGCTCTTGCAGGGGGGCGTTCTGGTGCCGGTCGGCGGCGAGCAGCACGACGACATCCCGGGACTCGTTTCCTAGCCCAAGGAGCTGACGCAGCTGCGATCGCTCCACCCGCTCACCCTGATCGCTGCCCGGCTGGTAGATCCAAAACTCCATGGACGTCTTCGGCTTCTCGTGGCTCTGGTCGGAGGTCCAGACGTTGCCTTGGCCGTCGCGCCAGGTGAAGGTCTGGATTCCGGGCCTGGATTTTGGTAGCGCTGTCCCCAGCGCCCACGCCAGACTGGGGTGGGCGCCGCCTCGGAACCGCACATGCGGGATCTTGTGCTCGTCGATAGCGTCGATCAGGTACGGGATGGCCGCCTTGAGGCAGTGCAGATCCAGCTCGTCGGGGATATGTGTCGAATGGTTCTGGCGTAGCCTGATGTGAAGATCGCAGGCCGTTGGGGTGTGAGTGTTTACGGAGCGGTGATTCGGTTCCGGGCGGGTCTGAACCTCAATGTCCAGCACCTGGTCGCGTTTCGTTTTCTTCCAATGATCCAGACGTCGCCTGAGCAGGCCGCGCAGCACCGTGCCGAGCTCGTTGACGGGGTTCTCCTCGGGTCTGTTGCTTCTCAAAAGAGCTGATTGCCGGTGACCGGTCAGTTCGTCTGCCCTGGGGCATTTTTCCCGCAGCTTGTTACTGGGTGCTTCAACGTCCAGCTTGTCGGTGCCCTGCTTGCGGATGGTGTTGACGATGTCGAATTGAAAGGTATCCGGATTAGCCTCCAAGGCGTCGAGAATGAGCGGCAGCTCTTGCCCGGGCACGAATTCGCTCTGTTCGATGTCCTCGCTGACGATCAGCACGGCGCCGCTCAGCCCCTCCTCGAAGGCATCGCAGATAGAGCGCTTCACGACCCCGGCGTCCAGGTCGCACACATCCCGCCACGGAACGATCCCTCCGGCCCGGAGGTAGGCCTCAACGAAGTCGGCCTCCAGGGAGCCGCTCCCGTGGTGGTAAGAGATGAAGACGGCCCCGTCTGGCCGGGCCGAGGGGACGCTGGCTGCGTTCGTCGTCATGGTCGCTCACTCTCTGCTGGTTTGCCGCCGCCGTCAAGGCAGCCCGTCACCAGGGTCTGACGGACAGAGCATCCCAGTTCCCCTCGACCGAGAAGACTTCGTCTCAAATCGATGCCGAGAGCCGGATCTTCCTGTCCGTCAGTAGCAGGTGAAAGACTCCCCACGTCGCAGTGTGGGGCAGCTCAGGCAGGAGGAAAGATGGACGACGACGTGCAGTACGTGTACGTGGAAGACGGGGAGCCAGGAAACATCGTCGTGTGGCCGCTGGAGGATTCCGGCCTCCGGTGGGGCGGGAAACCAGTCCTCACCAAGAGCCAATCCCACATCATTGAGGCCGATTACTGCGATGGTTACCGAGCCGGGAACCAGGGGTACTACCAGGCGGTCCTAGACGGCGACCCTCCCGAGATCTGCGAGGTCAGACCCGGGAGTGGGGAGGGCGGCCAGGTCCCCAGCGTCGTCAAGAAGGCCAAGAATCGAAAGATCGAGGGCGTCGAGGTCGAGTTCCCGGATACCTGGGCGCAGTATGCCAGGGACGCGGCCGCTAACCTCAACTACCTGATCCTCGGGGTGGGGACGGCCGAGGAGCGGCTCTGCTGGGCCGAAGGTAGCGTGAAGGACTGGCTGGCGAAGAAGGCCGAGATCCGAGAACAGAAGAAGGTCCAACAAGAACAGAAGAAAATCCAGCAGGAGAAGCAAGAACTGGACGACTCGCTGAAAGAGCTGCACGACTCGGGTACGGCGTTCATCAATCCCTACACCTTCGTGCCGCTGCCGGAACGGGTGCGCAGGGCCGCCCCGAGCGGACACGCGCGGGCGGCGGAGGGTGCCCTCACCGGATACGTGGACGTCGAGTACGAGTTCAAGACCTCGCTGATGCTGCCCGGGGACTGGAGTCCGGCCGGTGGCGGCCAGAACGGACGCGCCAGCCAGCACATCGAGGTGCCGGGATCGACGGTGCGGGGCAGCGTCCGCAGCCTCTACGAGGTGCTGACTGACAGCTGCCTCCACGTGATCGACCCCGATTACCTGCCCGTGCACCGTTCCGGCCTCACCGGGAGACCCGAGGACCGACTGGCGATCGTTCACGAGACGGATGGTTCCGGCCGGGTGACCAAAGTCATGCCCACGTCCAAGGTGATCTGGGTCAAGGCAGGTGCTCTCCAGAGACGGCTGGGGCGGGGCACGGAGCTGAAGTCTGGCCTTCGCGTCGACCTAGAGGAAGCGTATATCGAGAGCCGAGGCTTTGGCAGGTCGAGGTCAAGCCGCGACCAGGGGAAGCCTGTTAGCCGACTCCAACTGAGGGACGAGGGCATCTCTACCGTCACCGTGAGTCCGAATGGCGCCTGGGTGATCCATGTCGCCGATGCTGGTACCAAAGGAAGGCACCCCTTCGACCACATCTACGTGGCGCTCGGAAAACTGGGAGACAAGACAGAAGAGATCCCAGCGAAGATGTGGGAGGAGTTCCGTGAGCTGTGCCGCCACTCGGCGGACGTGGATGCGGGAAAGCTGGGCACCACAGCGCCTGCGTGGGATTCCCCGGACTGGCCTGAAAAGGAGGTGCTGTTCAAAGGCCAGAAAGTAGGCCTGCGGCGCAAGACCGACGGCATGCTCGCTGTCGGTGACTCGGTGTGGCTGGTTCGCGATAGGAACGAGAGAACCATCGGCCTCAAGATGTCCTACAGCTGGCGGGAGCTGGGCAAACATCCGCTTCGAGAGCGGCTGCCGGACGCCTCGCTGCTGCCCTGTTCCGATCCGGGGGAACTGTGTCCGGCGTGCCGGGTATTCGGGTTCGTTGAGCAGCGCACCAGCGGGAGCTCACGGGAGTCCCGGCAGAACGCCTACGGCTCCCACATCCGATTCCTGAAGTTCCGTTCCGAAAAGCCGGTGGAAGTGCGGCGGATACTTCCGCCTCCCATGCGCTCCCCACGCGCGAGCGCCGGGGCGTTCTACCTGCTCCACGACAACACCACGGGTGGGCATCTGCGCCAGGCGGGGACGCCTAAACTGGGTGAGCCCAGCTCGAGGTGGGGTGGGCCGCTCGACGCTAAACCGCGGCGCATCGCTGGACGCAAATTCTATTGGCACGGTCAGCAACCAGACGACACCAAACCGACTCCCCGCCACCTGAGACGCAGCCACTATCCCGGGGTAGAAAACCAGGAGGCTGCGGCCGAACAGCGCTGGTTCGCCCCCGCCGAGACCAGGGTCCGGGGCCGGGTGCTGTTCGAGAATCTTCGACCAGAAGAGGTCGGGTTCCTACTGATAGCGCTCAACCCCCAGCTTCTGGAACACGCCGTGGACCTTGAGAACGCCGGTGAGCTCGCCACCCACCTCGGGGGCGGCAAGGGGCTTGGCTACGGCAGCGCCGTCGTCTCAAGCTTCGAGGTGCACCTTGAGGACGCCGCGTCCCGCTACCTGGCGGAGTCCACGAGCGGCGCGGTCCCGGACGAGGAAGCGGTGCTGCAGGCCGCCATCGAGGAGATCACGAAGGCCCCGCAGATCGCACAGGCCCTGGCGAAGGCCCTGGGGACGAGCAGCGTCCCGGCCGACCGGATCTGGTATCCGACAACCGGCGATTTCAAGGACCGCAACGACAAGAAGAAGCAGGAGGAGTTCGACAAGAGCTTCGAGTACTACGCCAGGTTCTCGGGCGGGCAGCGAGAGAGGGGCGAGAAGCAGGGCGTAAAGGCTCGGGACATCCCGATGCGGACCCTGCCCCGCATCGATGACCCCAACCAGTACATGAGCAACGAACCGGATCCTGACAAGGAGCAAAAATGACCTATTTCGCCGCTGTTGGGATCAAACAGATCCAGACCTACCTCGCCAGGTCCCGCCACCTGTGGGGGCGCCGGGGCGCGTCCGACATGCTGGCTTATCTGACCTCTACGGAAGGCTTCGATATTCCCAGAGAAGAACGGGATTTTCGCTTTGCAGGCGAGGTCTTGAAGGATTTCCCGGGAGTCGAGTTCAACCGGGACGCCGTCGACGTCGATAGCGTCCTCAACATCCGCGGAGAGCACGAAGCGGAGGTGAGGAATGCGGCCAAGGCGCTCGCCCTCAACATCAAGCTGCACCTGCCCGCCGCGCATGTTCAGACCACCCTCCGGGGGGCTGACTCCTACTCGGGGGTGATCCGGGACGAGGACGAGAACCGCCGCGCCGAGATCATCGACTATCCGCCCAACCGCATCGAGTTCCCTCTCGCCCACCACTGCGATGAGTGTTCCTCCGGTATGGCGGCCCGGGAAGAAAAGACCCCAGAAGGGGACAAACGGCTGTGCCCGGACTGCTGGTCCCGCGTCCCGAACGACAGGCGCAACGAGGCCCTCAGCAAGGCAAAACGGCAGCCGCAGGTGGGTTTCCTGGTGGAACAGGTGATGCTTCGCGACCTGGGTTTGAAACAGGCGAAGAACTTCCTAGACCTGGCCTCCCTGGGAGATCTCCAGGGCCGCGGACGCCGCACCAGCACCGACAATCACGTCGCCACCATCTTCGCCGACGGTAACGGATTCGGAAAGCTGTTCCGCGGGCTGCGGGCGGAGGCCGCCAAGTCCGCCGACGGCCTGGCACAACTCGGTGAGGTTTCCAAGGCCGTGAAGAAGGCGACCGAGGAGGCGCTCAAGTCGGCCATCTTGCACATCAGGCGCGACGACGACGCCACGATGCCCGCCATTCCCCACATCCTGGGAGGAGACGACATCCTGGTCACCGTCCCCGCCACCCGCGCCTGGCCCTTCCTCATCCATTTCCTGGAACACCTGGAACGCGCCGCGGCGGAGGGAACGTTCGACCCGCAACCAGCACCGGCTGCCGCGTCCCAGCGTCCGGATATGGACGGTGCCGGGAAAAAGGCAGACAACAGGCCCAGATCGGCGGGGATCAGCTTCTCCGCGGGCATGGTGATCTGCAAACAGGCCTTCCCCATCGGGGACCAGGTAGAGCTGGCCGCGGCCCTGCTGCGCTCCGCCAAGGAGGCGGTGCGGGGCAACGGCTGGTCCTACGCCTGGCTCGACGTGACCAACGAGGGCCCCACCATCCCGGAGCGGGTCTACGACCTCGAGGACTGGAAGGGCTTGTCGGAACTCATCGGCCTCGCCTCCCAGGTGGGGAGCAAGGCGCCGGGTGAGGCCCAGACGGGCAACAATGCCGCCCGCAGCGCGATCCGGCAGGAACTGGCGATCCCAGACCCGCGGCTGCGCACCGAACACCTCCGCCACCTGGCCGACCGCATGGACGGCGCGACGGCACTATTCGACCGTGCCTTCGGTTCCGAGTGGCGGCACAGCATCGTGAGCAATTCCCGAATCCAAGACCTACAAGCCGTACTGAACATCATGAGGTGGCACGCATGACCACGATCCAACTCACCATCAGATTCAACCAGCCATTCCGGGTGTCGGCTGGGCACGGGGCCGGGGACGTCGACGATGTGATCGACCGGACCAATCCACTGCCCGCGACATCCCTCAAGGGCGTGCTCCGGGACGCGGCACGGCTCCTGCTGCCCGGCACCACAGAGGGCGACTCCTACACCGACCATCCCCTCGTGTGCGAGGTCTTCGGCTCCCGTGGGGGCCACGATCCGGCCTGGCATTTCTCCGATGCCACGTTCGACAACGCCGCAGACGACAACTATCGTCCGCGCACCCGGGTCAGCATCGACGAACACCGCCGCGCCCGGCCCGGTGCGCTCTACGTGGGCGAGGAACTCCACGTCACGGAGGCCACCGCCGAGATCAGCCAGATCGGGCAGATCCGCGAGGAACAGAAACCGCGGCACCTGGCGCTGCTCCACCTCTCGGCGCGCCTGGTGGACGGCCTGGGCGCGGATCGCCGCCGCGGGCTCGGCTGGGTCAGCATCTCAACCGAGGCAGACGAGAAAGAGATCCATGACATGGTAAACACCGTTGTGAGGAGCCAATCATGACCTGGTGGAAAGTGACCCTGAAGAGCCAGCAGAGCATCACCCTGGGAACTGGAGCCACCCGGGCCTTCCATACCCCCAGCCTCGGCTACATCCCGGGAAGTGCCTTGCGCGGCGCGCTGGCCCGGGCGTGGCTCGTCGAATGCGGTGAGGGAGATCCCCGATTCCAGGAAACCTTCGACGGCACGCCGCGATTCGGCCCGCTCCTGGCGGAGAACAGCGACATCGCCAGCCAGTCGGTCGCCAGGCGCAAATACTGGGAGGGCAAGGACCGCTATGTCGACTTGGCCTTCCAGGATGGTGAGGATCTCGAAGGCGCCGAACAGCTGAAGGGCGACGTGATGTGGGCGCCAGGCGGCGGCATGCGCAGCATCGTCAGGACCGCCCTGGACGAGGTGACGAAGACCGCCAAGGAGGGCAGCCTGTTCTCCCGGGAGGCGCACCGCAAGTGCCGGACGTTCACCGGCCACATCGTCGGCGACGAGCACCTGGTGGAGCCGCTGCGGCAGTTCACCCGGATCAGCATCGGCGGGCAGAAGAGCGTCCACGGACGTTGCGAGGTGACCATCGACAAGGTGGCGGCCCCGGCGGTGGGGGACCCGGCGCGGGTGGTGCTGCGGACCCTGTCACCGAGCATCCTCACCGACGATGCCGGACGGCCGATGCTGGACATCGCGGACGTATTCTGGGGCTTCGACGTCCAAGAGGCATGGGGGAACAGGCTGACCGCCGACGGGGTGAGCGGCTGGCATGCGGCGTCCAATACCCCGAAGCCGTCGGAGGCCGCCATCGCGCCCGGTGCCGTCGTGGTCCTGCGCAACGTCGACCCCCGGGCGCTGGGCAAGTTGCTGAACCGGGGCATCGGCACCCGGCGGGCGGAGGGTTTCGGCTGGCTCGAAGTGGTCACCGAACCCTGGTCTCCACCGGTCGCGGACGATGAGCGGGTCGTCGTCGGGAAGGAGCCGGCCGAGGCCCGCTGGCGTCAGGCTGAGGGCTGGGCGCTACGCGATCGCCGTTCCCTGGCGAACTGGCTCGTAGAGCTCGACCCCAGCGCTGGCCTTTCGCAGATCCAGGGACAGCGGGCCTGGCTGAACCTCACCGCGGAGCAACAGGACGTGGTGGAGAAGGTCCTTCAGCAGACCCCCGAACCCAACCGGAAAGCCATCGCCAGCACGTTGAGGAGGAACTGAGATGCTGCTCAGCTATATCCGCGTTACCATCCAGATCCTCTCGCCGTGGCGGGTCGGCGCCCCGGGGGAGGACCGTTCCAGGCAGGCGACGCTCACCGACCTGGCGGGCAACCCCGTCATCCCTGCCTCCAGCCTCGCCGGTTCCTTCCGCAGCCACCTCGGGGGGGACGCGGAGCGGCTCATGGGCAGGACCGGGGCAGAGGACCCAGAGGCGTCGTCCGTGTGGTTCCTCGGCACCCGGCTGACCGGCCGCGGGGACGCCAGCCCCCGGGTGGAAACCCGGACCGGCACGTCCATCAGCCGCACCCGGAAGGCCGCGAGGCTGCACGGTTCGCACGGCATCGACGAGGTCCATGACACCGACCAGGTGAACCTGTACCTCCGTTGCGACGACAACCTTGAGGAGGTGCTCGACCATCTCGCCGCGTGGCGGCCCACCATCGGTGGCGGGATCACCACGGGGCTCGGCAAGGCGAAGGTGTCGGCGATCCGGTACCGCACGATCGACACCAGCAAACCCGAAGACATTGTGGCGCGCGCGACGATGGGCGGCAGCGGGCCCGAGGGGCTGGACCGGTTGCTGACGCGGGGCAAGGACTACGAGCTCCGCGTCCTCGACGACCAGATCGTGCTGTCTGCGAGCCTCGACATCGAGGACTACCACCTGCCTGGGCGAGAGGCGACACCCGAGAAAGACCCGGGGCGTCTGGAGCACCGCTGGTACCAGGGCAGCCGCTGGAAGGGCCTGCTGAGGTCACGGGTGGAGTACATCGGACGCAGCATCGGTCTCCAGGTGTGCGGAGCCGACGAGGGGGCATGGCATGGATGCGGCTGCTGTGGTGTCTGCGAGGTGTTCGGCTCGGGAACCACGGGGGCTGGCCGGTGGGTCTTCGGCATCACGAGGCTGAGCGACCCGCCACCGTTCGGCGGGGGCCGCACCCGGAACGCCATCGATCGGTTCACCGGCGGGGTGCTCGACAAACGACTGTTCTACGAGGACACCTCCACCACCCGCAACGCCACCCTGGTCATCACCGAACGGGAACCCTTGGAACCCCACCACGCCTGGGTCGCCAAGGCGCTCCTGCTGACGCTGAAGGACCTGAACGACGGCTACGTCGGGATCGGGGGCCGATCCGCCACCGGGCTCGGGAGGGTCCACCTCAACGAGTGGACGCTCGGGCCCAGCATCGAAGGCGTCCTCGGCGCAGCTCCAGCGAAGGACGAACCGCCTCTCATCACCGCGGACGACGTGGAGGCAGCCCGCACCGCCCAGCAAGAGAAGGAGACCGCACATGTCGGGTGAAGCAATAGGCAAGCTGGAGACGCGCCGCTTGGAAGGCTGGGGCGAAGTCGGCTGGAGCCGCCTCGTTGAGGCCGTAGGCGGCATGACCTGCGCGTGGGCCGACTACGAAGGCTTCCACATCGGACCCTGCCCCGCTCAGGCACCGCCCTACTCCCACATCTGGGGGTGGAACGCCGACGGGACGACCCTGTTCCGGGGCCGCATCGATGCTGGCCGGGTCACGGTCGGCTGGCTGCGGGCCGAAGGTGAGGACGGCGAACCGGTGGACTGTGTCGCCCACGGCATGTTCACCTGGCGGCCAGATCACGAGAGGCTGCGCATCCGATCAGGCGTACCCGTCCCGCCCACGATGCGAGCGATCGAGGTCCTGGGCCCACGCCCGGTGACCTTCATCAGCGCCTGACCCAAGCGCGGGCTGCGGCTGCTAGCCAGCCCAGCCCGCGCTCAAGGCCGCCACCGGAAGCACCCGGTGAACCTGGTCAGTGGGGAAGCGCGGGATGGGTTCCGCCTTGCCGACTCCTGGAAGTTATCCACAGCCTGGCTTGGGCGGCCCTAGAGCGTGGCAGGATGGCAGCAGACGTTCACAGGAGAACCTATGCGACATCGAATCCTGGCCACGGCTGTTCTGCTGGCCCTGTTGACTGGCTGCCAGGCGCCTGTTCCGGTGCCCTCCGGGTTGCCGTCGGTTGCCCCATCGCCCAGCCCCACACCGGAACCTGCTCCCAGCAGCGATCCAGAGCCCAGCCTCGGCGACGACCTGCGTCCGGCCTACCAGACCGTGCGGGACCACCTCGCCGCCCACGACGAATGGGGAATCA
>JAUMYR010000076.1:6494-12824 GCA_030528545.1 Propionibacteriaceae bacterium | reverse complement strand
TGGAGGGCCCGACCCCGGTGTCGGCGCTCATCCACGCCGCGACGATGGTCACCGCTGGCGTGTACGTGGTGGTGCGCAGCAACGCCGTCTACGCCCAGACCCCGGCCGCTTCACTGGCGGTCGCGATCGTCGGCACGGTGACTCTGCTGGCCGGTGCGTGGATCGGATGCGCCAAGGACGACATCAAGAAGGTGCTCGCCGGGTCCACCATGAGCCAGATCGGCTACATGATGCTGGCAGCGGGCCTCGGCCCGGCCGGAGCGGCGTTCGCGATCTTCCACCTGCTCACCCACGGTTTCTTCAAGGCCAATATGTTCCTCGGGGCCGGTTCGGTCATGCACGGCACGAACGACGACGTGGACATGCGCCACTACGGTGCGCTAGCCAAGGTGATGCCGGTGACCTTCCTCACCTTCGCGGCGGGTTACCTCGCGATCATCGGTTTCCCGTTCACCGCGGGCTTCTACTCCAAGGACCACATCATCGAGGCGGCCTTCGCTACGGGTCCGGTCTTCGGCCTGCTGGCGCTGCTCGGTGCTGGTGTCACGGCCTTCTATATGACCCGGCTCATGATGATGACCTTCATCTCGATGAAGCGCTGGCGCCCGGAGGTGCACCCGCACGAGTCACCGGTGGTGATGACCTTCCCGCTGATCGTGCTGGGTGTGCTCAGCCTCGGTGCGGGGCTGGCGATGAACGGCTGGATCCAGGGCTGGCTCGCCCCGGCCACCGGCCACCACGTGCACGAGACCGGTCTTTTGACCTTCACCCCGGTCGGCATTTCCGCTCTGGCCGTGGTCGCGGTCGGCGTCTTGGCGGGATGGTTCATGTTCAAGGACAACATCGCCGATACTCAGCCCGCGACCAGGAACCCGCTGGTGCTGGTCGGCCGCAACGACCTCTACGGCGACGCGATCAACGACGCCGTCGTGGTTCGTCCGACCATGGCCCTCGCGTCCGGGCTGGAGGTGACCGATCGCAAGGCCGTCGACGGTGCGGTCATGGGCGGTGCGGCGCTGATCGGAGGCATCGCGCAGTGGCTCCGCAAGGCCCAGAACGGGTATGTCCGTAGTTACGCGCTCACGATGGTGCTCGGCATCATCGGCGTCGGTGTCGTACTGATCCTCGGTCAGATCGGCTGAGGGGAGGAGAAGTGATGTCTTACTGGTTGACGACGCTGGTGCTGCTGCCCATGGCTGGAGCGCTGTTGCTGTGCCTGGTGAAGGGCCAGGCCGCCAAGGTCGCTGGCTTGGTGTTTTCGATGTTGACCCTCGCCCTGGGCGTGGCGGTCTTCGTGGCGGCGGGTTCGGACGCCGCGGCGCTGGCGGTGCAGGTGCCCTGGATCGCGCCGATCGGTGCCTGGTTCGCGTTGAGCGTTGACGGCATGGGCGCGGTCATGGTGCTGCTGACCGTCATCCTGGTTCCGGTCGTCATGATCGCCGAGTGGAACATCGGTGATAGCGACGGACGCTGGAGCACCCGGGCCTTCTTCGGCCTAGTCCTGGCTCTGGAGTCGCTGTCTTTGCTGGTCTTCCTCGCTGGGGACGCCCTGCTGTTCTACCTCGCCTTCGAAGCGACGCTGATCCCGATGTACTTCATGATCGGCGGCTGGGGCGGGGCCAAACGGGGCCGCGTGGCGATCAAGTTCCTGCTGTTCAGCCTGGCTGGCGGCCTGGTGATGCTGGTCGGCATCGTCGGGCTGTTCGCGGTGTCGGTTGGCGCGGGCACCCCGAGCTACCTGCTGAGCGATCTCGCGGCGCTGAAGATCGGCGGAGACCTCGGCAAGTGGCTGTTCGCGGCCTTCTTCTTCGCCTTCGCGGTCAAGGCCCCGATGGTTGGCGTGCACACCTGGCTCCCGGACACCGCCGAACAGGCGAGCCCCGGCACTTCGACGCTGCTGGTTGGCGTCCTCGACAAGATCGGCACCTTCGGCATGATTAAGTTCTGCCTGATGCTGTTCCCCGAGGCCAGCCAGTGGGCAACCCCGGTGGTGCTGATCTGGGCCCTGGTCTCGATCCTCTATGGAGCGGTCATGGCCATCGGCAGCCCGCACCTGATGCGGCTCATCTCGTTCACATCTGTCAGCCACTTCGGGTTCATGGTGCTCGGTATCTTCGCGGTGACCACCCCGTCGCTGACCGGGTCGATGTTCTACATGATCAACCATGGTTTCTCGACCGCGGCGCTATTCCTGATCGTTGGCTTCCTGATCCAGCGGCGGGGCTCTGCCCAGGTCGGGGATTTCGGAGGGGTGCAGAAGATCGCGCCGGTGCTTGCCGGGGTGTTCCTCATGGCGGGTCTCAGCGCCCTGGCGCTTCCCGGCATGTCGAGCTTCGTCAGCGAGTTCCTGGTCACCTCGGGCGCCTTCCAGCGCTACCCGTGGCACACGGGCGTCGCGGTCCTCGGCGTGGTGCTGGCCGCGGTCTATGTCCTGCTGGCCTACCAGCGGACCATGACCGGACCGGTCACCGATCAGGTCGCCGAGACCGTGAAGACCGACCTCTCGGCGCGGGAGCGGCTCGTCGCCGCACCCCTGCTGGCGCTCATCCTGGTCTTCGGGTTCTTCCCGAAGCCGATGCTGGATGCCGTCGAGCCCACGGCGAAGGACACCATGAGTCAGGTCGGCGTCACCGATCCCGCTCCCCAGGCAGTGAAGTGAGGCTGTGATGAACCTGTTGGAAACCGTTACCACCCCTCCTGTCGAGTGGGCGCAACTGTCGCCGCTCCTAGTGGTCTTCGTCGGCGCCTCCCTCGGTATCCTGATCGAGGCCTTCGTCCCGCGCGGGGCTCGCTTCGGCGGGCAGGTCATCTTGACCTCGGTGTCGTTGAGCGTGGCGCTGGCGTTCACCATCTTCAACTGGGTGTTCAACAAGACCGGAGCGGTCGCGGCCTCCTCGGTGATGCTGGATACCCCGACCTATTTCATCTGGACGATGCTGCTGGGGTTCAGCCTGCTGGCCATGCTGCTGTTCGCTGAACGCCAGCTGACCGCGGGAGCCTCGGCCTTCGTCTCCTCTGGTGCCAGCGTGCCCGGTTCTCCCCTGGAGCGGGAGGCGGACAAGGCCCAGCTGGAACACACAGAGGTCTACCCGTTGCTGCTGTTCGCGGTGACCGGCATGCTGCTGTTCCCGGCGTCCAACAACCTGCTCATGATGTTCGTGGCGCTGGAAGTGTTCTCGCTGCCGCTGTATCTCATGTGCGGGCTGGCGCGGCGCCGCCGCCTGCTGAGCCAGGAAGCCGCGATCAAGTATTTCCTGTTGGGTGCGTTGTCGAGTGCGTTCTTCCTGTACGGGATCGCGCTGTTGTACGGCTATTCGGGATCGTTCAATCTGGCCTTCATCGACGCGGCGATCATCCTGAACCGCGAGGGGCACCTGCTGCTGCTCGCTGGCATGTCGCTGGTCGCGGTCGGCCTGCTGTTCAAGATCGGTGCGGTGCCGTTCCATTCCTGGACCCCGGACGTCTACATGGGTGCCCCGACCCCGGTCACCGGGTTCATGGCCATCGCGACCAAACTCGCCGCCGTCGGCGCGTTGCTGAGGGTCATATACGTGGCACTGGGTGGGCTGCGCTGGACCTGGCAGCCGCTGTTCATCGTCATCGCGATCATCACGATGGCGCTCGGTGCCGCCCTGGCGATCGTGCAGAGCGATGTCAAGCGGATGCTGGCCTATAGCTCGATCGCTCATGCCGGGTTCATCCTGGTCGGTCTGGTCGGCGCGAGCACGCTGTCGACCGCCGCGATCACGGTCTATCTGGCCACTTACGGCTTCGCTACGCTGGGCGCCTTCGCGATCGTGACGATGGTGCGCAAGTCGGGCGGTGAGTCTAATGAGATCTCCACCTGGACCGGTCTGGGTCGCCGTCACCCGGTCATCGGCGGGCTGTTCGCGCTGTTCATGCTGAGCTTCGCAGGTATCCCGCTGACCGCCGGGTTCATCGGCAAGTGGATGGTCTTCGTCGCGGCCTGGGCAGGCGGCTTCCCCTGGCTGGTGTTCCTGGCGGTGCTGTTCAGCTTGATCGCCGGATACTTCTACGTCCGCATGATCGTGGTGATGTTCTTCCGGGAGCCGACCGAGGAGACCGCGGAACTGGTCTACCCGAGCGTGGCGACCTGGCTGGTCGTGGTGTTCTCGGCGCTGGCGACGGTGGCGCTGGGCATCGTCCCAGGCTGGCTCATCAACATCGCCAGCGGAGCATCGGTGTTCCTGCGTTGAGCCGGTGAACTCACCAGTGTGGCCCCAGACCAGCGGTCTGGGGCCACACTGCGTTCTAACCCAGGGTCTAGCTCAGGGTCGGCATGGTCACCACCCGGGAGGCGTATTTCGCCACCTCGGGGTCGTGGGTGACCAGGACGAAGGCGGCCTGAGGCAGCACCCGCAGCGCGAGCTGAAGGATCTCGTCGCGGCGGTCGGCGTCCAGGGATCCGGTCGGCTCATCGGCCAGGACCAGGCTGGGGGAGGCGACCAGAACCCGGGCGATGGCGACCCGCTGCCGCTCGCCTCCGGACAGCTCGTCGGGTTTGTGGTCGGTGCGGTTGTTCAGCCCGACGTCGCGCAGGGCCTGGGCCGCACGTTCCTGGGCTTCGGCGCCTGGCGTCCCGCCCAGCCGGGCCATGAAGGCGACGTTCTCGGCCGCGGTGAGTTCTGGGAAGAGCCGGAAGTCCTGGAAGATCTGGCCGACGTGGCTGAGCCGCAACCCGGCCCGCTGGCTGGGCGACAGCGCGGAGGTGTCCTGCCCGGCCAGCATCACCTTTCCCTGGTCGGGGACCTCCAGGCCAGCAGCCAGGGCCAGCACGGTGGACTTCCCGGAACCGGATTCGCCGAGTAGGGCGACCCGCTCGCCCTGGCCGACCTCGAAGCTGAAGCCGTCGAGCACCGGGATGCGCCGCTTCTTCTTCAGGTAGGCAAAGGACACCTCGTGCATGCTGAGAATCAATGGTCACCCTTTCCGTTTCAGGGCCAGTGAGGTGATGGGCCAGGCCAGCAGCGTCAGGACGGCGACGACGAGCAGCACCTGGGGTGCGGTGAGATAGAACCCGGTCCAGGCGCGGCACAGCTGGCGCGCCACGACCCCGCCCACGGCGGAGGCGAAGACTGTCATGGCCCCGATGAGTAGCCGCACCAGGCCGTTGCCGGGCCGGGGGCTCTGGCCGAGGGCGACGAGCAGGTCGAGGTGGGGACGCAGCATCGCGCAGGTGGACTGGGTGATGCGCCTCAGGACCAGGGCCCAGAGCCCAAAGCCGATCACGGCCACCCCGATCACCAGCGGGCTGGTCACGCCATGTTTGGTGGCGTCGCGGATCACCGCGCGGATCTTGGTGGTGGCCCCGGGGGCGGAGGTGGGGGAATCGAAGTAGGTGGTCGAGGATGTGGGGTCGGCGGGGCAGCGGCTGGCGAGCTCCGGCTCGGCGACGACGACCAGGCCCCCGTTCCCGGCGTCCTCTGGTTCGTGGAAGGGGGCGATGATCGCCTCCACGGTGACCGGGGGCGGTGGGGTCTCCAGGTGGCAGTTCAGAACGATCGGATCGCCCACGCGCGCGCCAAGGGTGTGCGCGCTGGCCTCGTCCAGGGCGACCCCGCGGCCGCTGAACTCGCCGTCGAGCACGACGCCCGCGATCAGGCGCCCGACCCGGGGCGCATCCCCGGGGGCATAGGTCCAGACGGTGAGGCTGGTCTGTTCCCGTTGGTGGACGCGTTGGGAGTCGCGCACCGAGATGACGCTGAGGTCGGAGCTGGCGATCGTCAGGCCGCCGGGATGCTGACCCGGGGCCGAGCTGTGATAGTCCAGCCCGAGCCCGAACCTGACCGTGTCGAAGCTGAGCCGCCCGACGTAGAGCACGGTGAAGGAGGCGAGCAGCCCGGCGGCGGTGAGCACGAGTGCGTCGCGCAGCAGGGGACGCCACTGGCAGTGCCGGAGCAGGACCCGCCAGGTGGCGGCCAGGGAGCCCAGCGTCATCGGATCAGCCTCCTCACTGAGAGCCGGTAACTGATCGCCCCGGCGGCGAGGGCTAGTGCCAGTGCACCCAGCAGCAGGGGGAGGGCCGCCAGCACCACCTGCCAGGGCAGGGCCGGGGCGAGGATGCCGAGGACGTAGGGGATCAGGCCGGCCAGGACGCCGCCCGCACCGGCGAGGCAGGCCGCCACCAGCGCGGCGATCGTCCACTCCCTCATGATCCGGCGGACGTCGCCACCCAGCCGGTGGATCAGGGAGGCGGCCTTCGTCAGGTGGCGCCGGAAGACGTCGAGTTCGCGGACGGCGACGCCGATGCCACTCACCAGGGCCAGGGTGCTGACGACCCGGATGAGGCCGATGGAGGCGCTGGAATTG
>JAUMYR010000076.1:0-6394 GCA_030528545.1 Propionibacteriaceae bacterium | reverse complement strand
CGGACCGGCGGCCGATCGTGACCGGCGAAGGCGTCCACCACATCGCCGGGTGCGGCCCGGAGCTCGGCTGCGGCGTCGGCGCTCAGGTCGACCCAGTCCGGCCCCGGCACGGGAGAAAAAGCGACCCGGGCGGCGGGTGGGTAGGGGGTCAGGCGCTGATCGCAGGAGGCATTGACCCCCAGCAGCTCGAGGCGAGAGGCGGTTCTCTCGCCTCGGGTGAGGTGGGTGGCCCACCCAGTTATCAGGCAGCTCTCGCGGCCGAGGGAGGCGGATACCTCGGCCTCGTCCTCGGCCGCGAGAAGGAAATCGGCGGTGGAATTGAACTCCGCGAGGCTCCAGGACGCGGTATCCAGGTGACGTTCCACCGGGTACATCAGGCCAAGGCTGACCGATGCCCCGACCCCGAGGAGCACGACCGCCACGAGTCTGCAGAGGTGGCGCCCGAGCAGGGGCCAGACCAGCCGAAGCGTCGCTGCGGGCTTGGGCCCATCTATCATGATTCCTCTATCGTTCCTACCCCGAACAGCCACCTTGCGTAGGACCGGGCTGGGCCGATTGTGGCATTGGTGGAACTCCTCCAGACCCGGTCTGGACAGATTGTTATCAAGCTGTGACCATCTCCCGTGTGGGGTGCCGGGCCGGGTGGTAGGTGGCGGCTCGCTGGCAGGATAGGCTTTGCCCGGCAGGAAGGAGAGCTGGTGAGCGCCATGGTCGAGTCCGACTTCACTACCGGTGTACAAGAGACCCTGGTGGTGATCGAAGAGAGGCTGATGCAGGCCGCGGTCGCTGACAGTCCCTTCGTCACCGAGGCGGCCCAGCACATCATCCGCGCGGGCGGTAAGCGCTTTCGTCCGGTTCTGGTCTGCCTCGGCTCGGCTTTCGGTGGGCAAGCCGATCGGGAGGACGTGATTAGGGCCGCCCTGGTCGTCGAACTGACCCACGTCGCCAGCCTGTACCACGACGACGTCATGGACGAGGCTGACCTGCGCCGGGGTGCTCCGAGCGCCAACCGCCGCTGGACGAACTCCATCGCCATCATGGTCGGGGACTACCTGTTCGCGAAGGCGTCGCTGACGGTGGCCGAGCTGGGCGTCGATTTCGTGACGCTGCAGGCCCGCACTTTCGCCCGCCTGGTGCAGGGCCAGATCGCCGAGACCCGCGGACCGCAGCCCGGTGACGACCCGCTGCGGCACTACCTCCAGGTGGTGGCCGACAAGACCGGCTCGCTCATCGCGGCCTCGGCGGTGTTCGGCGGCATGGTCGCCGACGCATCCCCTGAGGTGTTGCGGGCGCTGGCGGCCTTCGGCGAGGAGATCGGGGTGGTGTTCCAGCTCTCCGACGACCTCATCGACATCACCAGCGACCACACCGGCAAGACGCCCGGCACCGACCTGCGCGAAGGCGTGCCCACCCTGCCCACGCTGATGTTGCGAGCCTCCCAGGACCCGGCCGACGCCCCGCTGAAGGAACTTATCAGCGGCGACCTCAGCGACGACGCCGTGCTGGCCGAGGCGCTGCGACAGCTGCGCAGCCATCCCGTCATCTCCCAGGCCCGTGCCGAGGTGCAGCGGCGAGCCGATCTGGCCCGCGAGCATCTGGCCATCCTGCCCGAGGGGGAGGCCAAGGACGCCCTGCTCCAGATCTGCTCCGAGCTGGTGAACCGCGCCTCCTAACCCTCGCCAGAAGTGGGTCCAAGCTACCCCCTGAACGAGTAGCGTGAGCAGCGACAGAGATCTTTAGGCCCACTTCGACGGAGAAAGGGAGGCTCATGTCGCTGCTCAAACGTCTTCTTGCCCTCGGCACGGCTGCCGGGGTGTGTTGGTTCGCCACCGCGATCCCGGTGGCAGCCGATGACGCGAAGCCGATCACGATCGACATCGCCGCTATCAACGACCTACACGGCCGCGTCGTGCGCGACGGTCAGGCTGGCGGTACCGCGGTCCTCGGCTGTGCGCTCACCAAGATGCGCACCGCCAATCCCAACAGCGTGTTCGTCGCCGCGGGAGACCTCATCGGCGGGTCGGTCTTCGAGTCCGCGGTGGCCGCTGACGTGCCGACGATCAAGGCGATGAACCTGCTCGACCTCGAAGTGTCGGCGGTCGGTAACCACGAGTTCGACCGGGGCGTGGACGATTTCGACAAGCGGGTGATCCCGGCCTCCTCGTGGGACTATATCTCGGCCAACCTTTTCCTGGGAGGCAAGCCCGCCTACCCGCAGTACAGCATCAGCGAGATCGCCGGTGTGCGGGTCGCGTTCATCGGGGCGACCACCGAGGAACTGAGCAGCCTAACCAGCAGCGGCGATATCCAGGCCGCCGACATGACCGACTCGGTGAATAAGGTGGTCGGTGCGCTGAGCGATGGGGACGCCGCGAACGGCGAGGCCGACGTGTACATCGTCCTCGTCCACGATGGGGCGGGCACCGAAGACCTGAGCAGCGCGGCGGGGACTCCCTACGGCAAACTCATCAAGAACATCGACCCCAAGGTCAGCGCGATCCTGTCCGGCCATACCCACAAGCTGTATGCAGAACAGGTCAACGGGGTATGGGTCATGCAGTCGGCCCAATACGGGGAACAGCTGGGACGCCTAACGCTGTCCTATGACCCGGCGACCAAGACCGCCGCCGTGCTCAAGGCCTGGAACGAAGACCTGGTCGATGCGTCGAAGCAGCCCACCTGCACCGATCTCGATCCCAAGCTCACCCAGTTCGAGGCCGATGTGGTCGCCGACGCCAAGGTGCTCGGCAAGAAGCCGGTCGGGTCGGTCGCGGGTGATTTCCTGCGCGCGGTTGGGGGAGAGGACCGTGGACACGAGTCGACTCTCGGCAATTTCGTTGCCGACGTCCACCTGTGGGCGGCGAAGTCCGCGGGGGCTCAGGTCGCCTTGATGAATCCCGGTGGGCTGCGCGCCGACCTGCTCGTCGCGCCCGCCGATGATGAGGGCGACGGCGTGGTGACTTTCCGCGAGGCCTCCAGCGTCCAGCCATTCGCCAACACCCTCATGCTGCGCAGCCTGACCGGAGCCCAGCTCAAGAAGGTGCTGGAACAGCAGTGGCAGCCTCAAGGGTCTTCGCGGCCGATGCTCAAGCTCGGGATATCGAAGAACCTGCGCTACACCTTTGACCCCAACGCCGATCCTGGGAAACGGGTCACCACGATCGAGCTGGACGGCAAACCGCTGAGGCCGGACGACACCGTCCGGGTGGTCGCCAACTCCTTCCTGATGGAGCGTGGCGGGGATAATTTCCTCGCCCTCACCGAGGGGACCGGCCTAGTAGACACCGGGTGGGTGGACCTCGACGCGACGGTCGCCTACTTCAAGCGCAACTCTCCCGCGGGCGCTGCCGAACCGGTGAAACCGGACATGGTGCAGAGGTCCTTCGGGGTGACCTTCCACACCCCAGCGGACCGGGTCTCGGTGCCGGGCGAGGAGGTCTCACTCGACCTGTACGGTCTGAGTTTCACCAACGGCGAGCCCAAGCCCACCAAGGTCACCGCGAGCATCGGCGGCCTCGTCCTCGGCACCTTCGCGGTGGATACCACGCTGGACCCGCTGTGGGACAAGACGGGCAAGGCCATGGTGCGGATCAGCCTTCCCGCGGACCTGGCCAGCAAGGTCGTCCCGGGAGAGGACGCCTCCCAGCTGGTGCTGAGCGACGACGTCAACGGGAATCTGCTCAGCCTGCCGGTGAAGGTCGCCCCCAAGGCCTCCCCGACACCGACGGTAGCCCCGTCCGCCTCGCCGGGCGTGTCCGTCTCTCCGACAGCGCCCCCGTCGGCTCCGCCCGGCCCGGGCAAGCGTCCCTTGCCGAAGACCGGGGACGCGGACAGCTTCGGCGTCATGCTGCTCGGACTGGCGCTGGTCGCCGGTGCGGTGGTCGCGCGGCGCAAGGTGAAGTGACCTGAGAACGAGGGTGTGGGGCCGCCGGGAGGGTTTCGGTCCCACACCCTCGTCGTGTCCCTAAGCCTTGTCTCCCGATGGCCAGCCCGTGACGCCGATGCCCACGCCCTCATCGCGTCCGGGAGTCTCCACCGGGCGGTTCCCGGCGGTTCAGGGCTCTGCGGCCCTCGCCGCGGGAGGGGCCCGAGGACGCGGTGGAGCGGTCCTCGGGCGGGGTGGCGAAGGGCTTTGGTGTCACGATAAACCGGCCCCCTTCTGGGGCCTCATGGTGTTCCGATACACTTCGGTAGTGTTTCGATAAACCTATTGACTATAGGTCGTAGTAGATCCTACGATCTGAGGGACACATTTTCGACCAGAGTCGATGCGGGACCTGGCGGTGGTGCAGGTCGCGTGTCGCTGATAATTCACTCAAGGACGTGTGACACATGAGCGGACAACCGCACCTTCTGGCCATCACGGCGTGCCCATCGGGAGTGGCGCACACCTATATGGCCGCAGAGAATCTGGAACGGGCAGCCAAGGGCCTCGGTTATACCATGGACGTCGAGACCCACGGTTCCATCGGAGTGGAGGGAACCTTCGCTCCCGAGGCGATCGCCCGGGCTGAGGCGATCATCATCGCAGCCGATTCCCGCATCGACCTGTCTCGTTTCGCTGGGAAGAGGGTCGTCGTCACCGGCGTCTCGGAGGGCATTCACCAGCCCGAACAGCTCATCAAGCGCGGCCTGGCCGCCGAGCCGCTGGCTCTAGCCCAGAGTGCGTCCGGGGCCAGCCAGACCCAGCAGCGTCAGGGCATCTACCGCGTCCTCATGAACGGCGTGTCGCACATGATCCCGTTCGTGGTCACCGGTGGTCTGCTCATCGCGATCGCCTATGGCATCGGCGGTGCCCCCGGCCCCACCGGCCTGGTGATCCCCGAGGGTTCCTTCTGGGGGACGCTGGCGGGTCTGGGCGGACTGGGCTTCACGCTCATGGTCCCAGTGTTGTCGGGCTACATCGCCTACGCGATCGCCGACCGCCCCGGCCTGGCGCCGGGCATGATCACCGGCCTGCTGGCGATGACACCGGCGCTGTACAACTCCGAATCTGGGGCGGGCTTCATCGGTGGCATCGTGACCGGTCTCATGTCCGGTTACGTCGCTTTGGGCATCAAGAAGATTCCGACGCATAAATACCTCGCGCCGATCTGGCCGATCATCGTCATCCCGATCGGCACCTCGCTGATCGTCGGGCTGGCCTTCATCTTCATCCTCGGCGGGCCGATCGCCGCGATCTTCGCCGGGCTGACCTCATGGCTCGCCGGTATGCAGGGCGTCGCCCCGGTGCTCCTGGGCCTCATCCTCGGCGCCATGATCGGTTTCGACATGGGTGGCCCGGTCAATAAGGTCGCCTTCCTGTTCGCCGGTGGACTCATCGCGACCGGCAACTTCGCGCCCCAGGGCATGACCTCGGTCGCCATCGCAGTGCCGCCCATCGGCATGTTCATCGCCACGCTAGTCGCGCGCAAGCTCTTCGACGAGGAAGAGCGCCAGAACGGCATCGCGGCGGTCTGCATGGGCTTCTTCGGCATCACCGAGGGTGCGATCCCCTTCGCCGCCGCGCACCCGCTGGCCGTGATCCCCGCCAACGTCATCGGCTCGGCGGTGGGCGCCGCGCTGGCTGGCGTCCTCGGCGTGACCTGCCAGGTCATGTGGGGCGGCCTGATCGTCGCGGTCCTTGGCGGTGTGGGACAGCCGATCCTGTTCGTGCTGTGCATCCTGGTCGGTTCGGCCGTGACCGCCGCCATCGCCATCGGGCTGATGGGGCTGGGGCGTCCCGCTCCGGCCGCGGTTGAGGAAGCCGCGCCGGTGGTTGCCGGACCGGAGGCCGAGCCGCAGAAGGCCAGCGTCCTCGACTACATCAGCGAGGACACCATCCTGCTCGACTCGACTGCCGCCGACCGGGACTCCATGATCAAGGAACTGATCGGGCTGGGGGTTGCCACCGGCCAGATCCGCGACGCCGAGATGGTGCTGGCCAACGCGCTCGCCCGCGAGGAACTGATGACCACCGCGGTCGGGGAACACATCGCGATCCCGCACGCCAAGTCCGACGGTGTGGCCCGGCCCCTCGTCGCGTTCGCCAAGGCCAAGGACCTGGACTGGGGTTCCCCCAGCGGGGACGCCGCCCGGCTGGTCTTCCTGATCGCGGTCCCCGAGGCCGACGCCGGAGATGAGCACCTGAGGATCCTGGCCAAGCTTTCCCGGGCCCTGTCCCGGGAGGAGATCCGCGAGGCCCTGTCAGCGTCCAAGACCAAGGACGAAGTCCTCGCCGTACTGCGGGCAGCTGTCGACTGAGCTGCCGTTCCCATGCCTCGGCACGCGCGGTGTTACCGGCCGCGCGTGCCGAGGCATTCGCTTCCCGCCTGCCGCTGGAACCGGGGCGTGTCCGCCCGAATACCGCTCGGCCTGGGGCCAGTTTGGGCATCGCCCTTCGGCGGTTGAGAGC
>JAUMYR010000075.1 GCA_030528545.1 Propionibacteriaceae bacterium | reverse complement strand
GGCGGTCACTCTCCTGGGTGCGACCCTGTTGCCGAGGGCAAGAGGGTGCCGCCGCGATCCATAGCTAGCAGGACGTGGCCGTAGCCAGCAGGAACCCGGCTGTGTACCGTGCCGCACTCGTCTATCGCGGCGGGTCTTCCCGCGTCGCGGGTAGCCAGGGCAGGATCTATGGGAGAGGCATAGCTAGGGTCGAGGTCTTTACCCGTCGCGGGCGGGTCAGGCCGAGGGGGCCGGATGACCGGCTGGGGTGAACCGGGTGTTTCCGCGTCGCGGGAGGGTCATGCCGTCGTTGATCGCGCCAGTGATGGCAGTGGTGGGGTATATCCGCGTCGCGGGCAGGCCAGGCTCAGGAAAGGGGCGCGCCGACCGGGAAATACACGCTCTTTCCGCCTCGGGGGCGGGCCAGGCGGCTTCCCGGAGCCAGGCGCCTCGATCGGCGGGACACTAAGCTGGGTCCGTGCGTTACATGGACTGGTTTGGGGACGGCTCGGTAGCCGTGCTTGACCTTGCCCTAGCATGCTGTGCCATTGAGACTCAGGCGGCGGGGCCGCCTCAGGTGAGGCTTCTTGCCGAGCCGCCGCAGGGCGCCAGGACGGTCATCACGGTCTCGGGCACGCTCACCAACGCGCTCGCGCCGGCGGTCAAGGACGCGATCGATGCCCACCCTGACGCGACCGTCATCGCAGTGGGCGCTTGCGCTTGCGCTGGCGGGCCTTATTGGGATTCTTATTCGGTCACGAAAGGGGTGGATCAGCTCGTCGATGTCGACCACTACATCGCAGGCTGCCCTCCAGCCCCCGACGCGATCAGCGAAGTGCTGAGGCAGGTGCGAGATGCTCACGGCTGAGGCCTGGCGGGATGCAGTCGTCCAGGCGAAAGCAGAGGGGTTCACCTGGTTCGATGTCCTGACCGCCCATGACAACGTCGGTAGGTCCAATGAGATCATCGTCACGCTGCGCCTGCTCAATCGCTCCACGGGAGAATCCAGACAGATAGAGGTTGCGGTGGACCGCGACGCCCCGGTACTCGAGGACATCTCTGACCTTTTCGCCGGGGCCGCATGGGGCCAGCGCTATGTGCACGACTGTTACGGAGTGACGTTCTCCGGGGCCGACCTGCGACCGCTGCTGATCCACGACGGCAACGCGCCGCTGCGTAAAGAGTTCATCCTCGGTGCGCGAGCGGTCATCGAGTCTCCAGCATCTGGAGACCGCAGAGGGCAGGCGGCCGGGGTCCCAGATCCGGCGGTGTGGGGAAGGCGAGATCCCAGCCTGCCCCCACCATCGGCCCAGGAGATCATCGGCGGGTCTGGTTCCCGCAGGAGGCGCCGATGAAGCACCGCAGCATCGTCCTCGACCGGGTGGCCTGCACTTCCTGCGACATCTGCGTGCGAGAGTGCCCCACCTGGTGCATCCGCCTCGACTCCCACCAAGAGACCGTGACCGCGCCAGGAGCGCGCCCGCGAACCGTCAACATCTTGGATCAGTTCACCATCGACTACGCACTGTGTATGTTCTGCGGGATCTGCATCGATGAGTGCCCCTTCGATGCGCTCTCCTGGAGCGACCAACTGGTGCCTATCTCGACTACGCTGACCGGCATGGTGCGTGAGCTGTGAACGAACTCAAACAAGCGTGGTCCTACCGGGAAGTCAAGACCGGATTCTTGGCGACCCTGCTGATCGCCATCGGCTCCCTGACTCCTGCCTACCTGCCCCAGTCCTCACCCATCTGGGATATCCTCAAGGCCCTCAACCTGACCGGCACCCCAGTGAAGTGGATCGGGACCGCGATCGTCTTCGTCGGGCTTTTGCTGCTGGTCGACTCATGGTTCCGGCTGCGCGTCGATCGTCAGTTGCGGCATTGGGCGGTGTTGCTGATCTGGTCGATCCCCTTCCTGATATCGCCACCGATCTTCAGCCATGACGCCTACTCCTACGCCGCGCACGGTTGGCTGATCCATAACGGCCTGAGCCCCTATGACGTGGGACCGGGGGTGCTCCCCGGGGCCTATGCCGACCAGGTCTCCTGGGTGTGGCGATTCACGACCAGCCCCTATGGCCCGCTGTCACTGAGGATGTCCTACTGGCTGTGCTGGCTCACCGGTTTCGACGCTTTCTGGTCCGCTGTCCTGATGCGGGTTCCCGCTCTCATCGGAGTCGGTCTCATCGGCTATTTCCTGCCCAAGATCGCCCGGTTGCGCGGGGGAGACCACTACATGACCGGCTGGCTGGGCATTCTCAACCCCATCCTCATCATCGACTTCGTCGGCGGCGCGCACAACGACGCGCTCATGGTCGGGCTGATGGTGCTAGCGATCTGGGTCGCCTGCAAGACCCGCTGGTGGATCTTGGGCGCTGCCGTCGTCGGGGTCGCCGCCGCGGTGAAACAACCCGCCCTGATGACCGCTGTCGCGCTGCCCTTCCTCGTCGAGTTCTGGACAAGCTGGCGTCCCAAGGCGGTGGCTGTCGCCGCGGCCAAGGTCATCGCCTCCCTCGCCGTCGCGATCGCCGTCTTCGCCGCGGTATCCCTGGCCACGGGGTTTGGATTCGGCTGGCTGAACGCGGTCGATGTGCCTGGCATGGTCATCACCATCGCACCCTTCACCGTCGTTGGCTGGTGGATTCAGGGGGTGCTTGGCTGGGCTGGGCTGGACCCGAGCGGAGAGATCGCCATGACCGTCATGAGGACGATTGGCCTGCTCATCGCGCTCGGTGCGATCGTCTACCTCGGCATCCGGCGCCTCGGGAGGCAACCGCTCTACTTCCTGTCGTGGAGCTACCTCGCCGTCGCCCTGTGCAGCCCCGCCCTGCACGCCTGGTATGCGCTCTGGGGCGGTGTCTTGCTGCCCCTATCTAAACCCAGCAACCGCGTGATCAGCATCGCGGTCTTCTCAACGCTCGTCATGCTGTGCTTCGCGGCGATCAACCTGTCCAACCGAAACGAGGCTGGCGGCCTTGGCCTCGCCATCGTGGCCGGGATCGGATGGCTGTTCTACACCCACCGTAAGAAGGAAACCGCTCATGTCGGATGATGTGCTATTCGAGGTCGCAGATGGCGTCGCAACCGTCACCCTCAACCGCCCCAAAGCGATCAATTCGCTGACCCTGGCGATGTGTGAGTCGATGCTGCACCAGTTCAGCGCCTGGGCCGAGGACCAGGAGATCACCACGGTCGAGTTCCATGGCGCCGGGGAGCGCGGTTTCTGCGCGGGAGCCGACATCAGGCTAGCCCGGGAGAATTTCATCAACGCTCCAGAACTGGCCCGCCGGTTCTTCGCCGTGGAATACCGGCTCAACGCCCTCCTCGCGGATTACCCGAAACCCATCATCAGCCACATGAGGGGCATCACCATGGGCGGGGGCATGGGGCTGACGACCCATTCCCGGGGCCGCCGCGTCGCCGACCAGACGAGCAAGATCGCTATGCCAGAGACCACGATCGGGCTATGGCCCGACGTGGGGGTCTGCTACGAGCTGTCCCGGGCACCGGGACAAACCGGGGTCTACCTGGCGATGACCGGGACGATCCTCGACGGCGCCTCCGCGTTATACGCGGGCCTGGTGGACGAGGCGCCCGGGGACGCGGCCACGTCCACTCTGGCCCAGGACCGGGCCTGGATCGACGAGTGCTTCGCCGGTAACGACGCCTGCCAGATCGTCGAGCGGCTGCTTGCTCACGGTGATGAGCGGGCGCGGGCAGCGGCAGACACCATCCGCACGAAGTCGCCGTGGTCGGTCTGGGTCTCGCTGGAGGCGGTGCGCCGGGCCGAGAACATGCATTCGGTCGCGGAGGTCCTCGACCAGGACCTCGTTCTGTCGCGCAGTTTCGTCGCCGATTCAGACTTCGTCGAGGGGGTCCGGGCCCAGATCGTCGACAAAGACCGTAACCCGAAGTGGCGCTACCCAACGCTGGCCGATGTTCCACCAGGCGTAGTGTCGGCGATGTTCGAAGGCTGAGGGCCGGAAACCGGGCCTGGGCGCCGGTTCCCATGACCCGGCTCCTGGGCGGCGCCGCCTTCGGGCAGTTGGAGGAGTCTCGTCATCTCCGGCGCTGCGAGGACAGGCGCGCGACGGAAGCGGAGGCCAGCAGGACTCACCGAAAGACAGTGAGTCGTCTGCTGGCTGGACAGGCGACGAGCCGCCAAGAGGCAAGACCTGCGAACCTCCCCACGAGCGGATCACCCGGCGCTCCCGGGACTGGCGCCGCGTCCACACACAAGGGGCGAGGACTTCCCGCGAGAGTGTCGCGGGCGAACGGTGATGGTGCGTCCACGCACGAGGCGCAAGGACCCAGCCCAGCGGGAAGCCCGATGAGCGCATCCGCCGCGCCCGCGGCGATGGGCTGTCACCGTGGCCGTGTGGGCGTTCAGGGGCTGGGAATCCTCCGCACCCGCGGAGATGGGGACTAGGTCGCCGGGTTGCATGAGGTGCTCTGGGGGAGTCAGCCGCACCTGAGGGGATGGGGCTGGGCGTGGAGCGGAACCCCGGTGAATCTTTGGGAGGCGGCATCGGCGTAACAGCCGATGGGCACGGAGTCCATTTGAGGCGGCCGCGTGCGCCCCGAGCCGGGCCGGTCCACCCAACGACCAGGGAGGGCCGGTGCAGAGGGGCACGAGGCTGGCGAGGCCGCGCTCGCGATCTCGCCCGTGAGGCTCAGCTCGCGTAACGCACGATCACCGGTGCGTGGTCGCTGAGCCGAGCCTCATAGCTGTCCTCCCGATCCACGACGGCTTCGGTCGCCCGCGAGGCCAGGTCGGGGCTCGCGAGGTGGTAATCGATCCGCCAGCCGGTGTCGTTGACGAAAGCCTGGCCGCGCCACGACCACCACGAATAGGGGCCCTCGGCCTCGGGGTGCAGGCGGCGGACGACGTCGTGCAATGTGCGATCGCCGAGAATGGAGGTGAACCACTCCCGCTCCTCGGGCAAGAAACCCTCAGACTTCTGGTTCCCCCTCCAGTTGCGGAGGTCCTGACGGGTATTGGCGATATTGAAATCGCCCATGACCAGGAAGTCCCGTCCCTCGGCGGCCGCCTCCCGCCTGGTCTTGGTCAACAGCTTCGCGAACCCGGCGAGGAAAGCCATCTTCCGGTCGTACTTAGGCTTGGCCGCATCCCCGTCGGCGGGCCAGGAGGCACCCTTCGGCAGGTAAAGCGAAGCCACTCGCAGCGGCTGGTCGGCGAGATCGATCTCGATATAGCGGCCCTCGTCGGCGTAGGGTTTCAGCTCTTTAGACGCGATCTGATCCGCCTCAATCTGGCTGTGGGTGTTGTCGATGATCTGAAGCGCGGTGCCGCTGAAGGTGCGGACCCTCAGCGGCGGCTTGCGGGTCAGCAGGGCGACGCCGTTGCGCCCGGCGAGCGTGCCCAGATCGAGAGTCGCGACATAGTCACCGAACGCTCCCGCAGGCAGGTCGGCTGCGCGGCAGCGCACCTCCTGCAGCGCCAGCACGTCCAGCCCGCGGTCGGCGAGCCACTGCGCCCATCCCCGGTTGAGCGTGGCCCGGATACCATTCACGTTGTGCGTCCCGATCAGCATGGGGACCGAGTGTAGTGCCCACGGGGGCGTTAGGTGAGCGGAGTCTGCCGCAGTTCGGTCCCGGGACGGGGCAACCCCTGATCGAGCTGCTCCCAGGCCGGATCGTAGGCGGCGGCGCTGGTCATCAGCTGGGACAGGGCGGCCCAGTATCCCTGGTCCATGCCCTCATGCCAGTGCAGCGGGGGCGTCCCGGTGCTGGGGTCCCAGGAACTGGGGTCCGGGTCCGCGGCGGAATCCATCATGGCGATGATCCGGCCGAGTTCCTCACGACCGTCGGGAGCACACAGCGCCTGGATCGTCGGATCAGCCAGACCGGCGCTCAGCCGCCGCCGGAATGCCGCCAGGTTCCCGCTCAGCACCCGCAAGCGCAGCCACTGGTGGCGGTTCCAGTGGGCGTCGGAGGAGAATCTCCGCCTCAGCCTCATCCCGGCGACGAGCCCCCGCAGCGCGAGCATCGCGACCTGGTCGCGGGTCATGAAGAGATTGAGGCGGCCTTCGTCGGAACCGAGATAGACCGTCGCCACTCGGGCGTCGAAGGCGGGGACCCCAAGGTGGGCGAGGTCACGCCATTCCATGCTCGTGCCGATCACCCGAGACAGGAAAGCCAGTATTCCGCGCTCAATGGGCAGGCCCCGGGCCGGTGGGCGTTGCGAAGGCAGCGAAAGGTCCAGGTCGCCGTGGCCGGGAGGGCGAGGGGACAGGTTGATCGCGACGGTCGGCCAGGGTGGCAGCGGCTCGTCGAACAGGTGCACCGGAAAGTTGGATGCCACTCCGCCATCGGTCAGCCACAGCTCTTCGGCCGTCGCGCAATCCCCAGGGGACGCGGCCCGCCGCGGGGGAAGGCCGTCCGTGGGGGTGGGGGTACGGCCGCGGCCAAACTCGTCGACCGGGTCTGGACCATCGGGGGCGAGACGGTAGATCCGCAGGGCCTGGAACAGCCCGGGCAGCGCCAGGCTGGCCCGGACCGCGAACAGCACGGGCAACTCGCCTCCCTGCGGTAGCCGGTGCAACTCGCGGTCGCGGCCGTCCGGTAACCGCGCCCGCAGGCTTCCATAGCCGAGCATCGCGTCGATGACGCGCTGGGGAAGGGTTCCCTCCAGGTCTTCCGGATCGAAATAGCGGGGCTCCTGATCGGGTTCACACGGGAACCGGACCGGGGCCCGCAGGCTCAACTCGGCCGACATGACTTTCAGGTTCACCATGCGTGAGGACCGTGCTGGCCAGGCCATGGGGTCGATGCCGGGCCGGTACTCCAGGGACCATAGATGGCCGAAACGCAGCACCTCGCCGGGTCGGCCCGATAGCTCGCCAAGCTGCCGGTCGAGCCAGCTCGTCAGCGGCGGTGCCGAATCCAGTGGCGCCCCGGCCAGCGCGAGGACCGCCCGGGCTCTAGGGGCCTTCGGGGCTACCGCTCCCGGGATCAGGCCGTAGCGGTGGCGGCGGGCATTGGAGGCGTGGACGAAGACCCACGCCAGGCACACCAGCGCCCACGCGGTCCCGGTCAGCGCGTACGCGGTGAGCGTGCGCCACCAGCCACCCGGCAGGAGACCTGGCGTCAAGGCCGCCAACGCGGCCGCGCAGGCCAGGAGCGCCGCTAACCAGACCGCCGCCCCAGCCGGCACCCGGCGGGACCGGAACCCGGCGGCCAGACGGGTGCCGAGGCCACCAAGGCAATACCACAGGAGGCACCAGCCCAGGCTCGCCATCCAGGAGGCCCAGCCGAGGGTCCCGGTCCGCCACGGCGCCGCCAGCGTCCCCAGAAAACACAGGGACGCGATCAGCAACAGCAGCGGCCAAGGCAACGCCAGCGTCACGACGAGCGGCAGTCGCAGATACCTGCCGCGTAACCAGGCGACGGCGGCAGCGAACACCGGGACACCGGCGTCGCCTGGCTGAAACAGCCCGGCCAGGCGGTGCGAATGCGAGCGTCCGCGACGGTCCAGTTCGGCGGCCCACCCCGCGGTCTCGGCCAGCCCGGGGAATCCTTGACCTGGGCTAGCCGAGCCGCTCACCTGGGCCCGGGCCCGCCCCAGCTCTGCCGCTGCGGCGAGAGCCGCGGCAATCGCCCCGGCCGAAGAACCACCGATGTTACGGAGCCTGAACCGGCGGGCCAACTCGCACACCGCCAGCGGGTAGACCACCCCGCTGGTGACCCCGCCCTTCATCGTCACGTCGAGGCTATGACGCCGGTAGTCGGCCCAGTCCTGGGGTTGTGTGCTCGCCGAGCGGGCCTCCGCTGGGGAGCGCCACCCGGGGGCCGGACCCAGGTCATAGGCGGCCGGATCGGTCAGCGGCGCCAGCCTCGGCTGGTCGTGCCAGAGCCAGCGTCCGTCGGGGAAGGGTGGACGCGGCTCAGCGCCGGGAACCGGCTCGACGAAATCGTCGGGCCCGTCCCTGTAACCTTCGGCCAATGCTCGCCGTAACTGGCTGACCGGGGCCCGTCGTCCGATGGCCATGGGTCACGGGCGAGGGTCAGCGATAGTTCACGAACTGCACCGCGAAGTCGTAGTCGGCCTCCTTGATGAGGCGCTGTACCGCCTGCAGGTCGTCGCGGCTCTTGCTGGAGACCCGCAACTCATCGCCTTGGATCTGAACCTTGACTCCCTTGGGCCCCTGGTCGCGGACGAGTTTGCTGATCTTCTTGGTGTCTTCCTGTTTGATGCCCTGTTTCGTGGTGCAGGTGATCTTCCACATCTTGCCGCTGAGACGAGGCTCGCCAGCATCCAGCGCCTTGAGGCTGACGCCACGCTTGATGAGCTTGCTCTGGAACACATCGAGCACGGCCTTGGCCCGCTCCTCGCCATTGGACTCAATCTCGATGGCTTCCCCAGACCAGCGGATAGAGGAATCGGTCCCCTTGAAATCGAAGCGCTGATGCACCTCCTTGGCGGCCTGGTTGAGTGCGTTATCGACCTCCTGGCGATCAACCTTGCTGACGACATCGAATGAAGAATCTGCTGCCATGGCGCCATTGTGCCACCCGCCCCCTCCCCAACGGGCGATGAGACTTCTTTCGGCTGTCTCCGGGAGGGCCAGTTCGCTCAACGATCGAGAGCCTGCTACAGTTTCTCCTCGCTGGAGACAGCACGGCAGGTTGCCCGAGTGGCCAAAGGGAGCGGTCTGTAAAACCGTCGGCTTCGCCTACGTTGGTTCGAATCCAACACCTGCCACCGAGGCCCCGTATCGGATGGATACGGGGCCTAACCATGTGATGGGCCGTGATTCCAGCGGCGAGGTGCTGGTAGCCCCACCCGGCGTCGTGAGATCAGGCGAGCAGCCCACCGATGGCGATGTCGAGGGCGCTGGCGAAGATCGTCTCCCTTTCGGTCGGGGAGAGGTCGCCGGACCCGTCCTTGAGATGATCTGAGACGGTCAGCACCGTGAGTGCCTCCCGGCCCGCTCGCTGCGCGCACGCGAACAGCCCAGCCGCTTCCATCTCAACGGCCAGCGTCCCGACCGAATCGAGCGCGGGAACGATGTCGAGCCGCCCCGAATAGAAGAAGTCCGAGGTGTAGACCGGGCCGATGTGGGGTTTGATCCCCAGCGCGGAGGCCCGTTCCACGGCACCGCGCAGCATCGGGAAGGAGGCGGCCAGGCTCAGCGTGACACCGGGGATGTCCAGGGTCGAGACCGACGAATTGGTGTGCGCGGCGGAGACGACGATGACGTCCTTGACCCGGACCAGGGAAGAGATGCCACCGCAGGTACCGACGCGGCAGATACGTTCGACTCCGTAGTGGGTGTAGAGCTCGGTGGCGTAGATGGACATCGATGGGATGCCCATCCCCGATGCCATGACCGTCATCGGGACGCCGTCGCAGCGTCCGGTGAACACGCCGATTCCGCGGACCTCTGAGACTTTCCGGGTATCGGTGAGGACATTTTCGGCGATTCGTTCGGCGCGCTTCGGGTCGCCGGGCATGATGACCAGCGGAGCGATGTCGCCGACTTCGCAGGCGATATGCGGGGTAGACATGTACTAACCCTAGTCGGGTGGGGGATTACGGCCGGTGTCCGGCGTCGCGAACAGACCGCTCGGTCCCTCAGCCTCCGGGCTGGGCGGCCGCCCAGCCCCGGTGCAGAAATCGCCGCCGTGGTGTCGTGGCCGCCAGCGGTGATCCCGGGGCTGCGGTGCACCCAGGGCCGCTAAGGGCGTGACGGTGGTGCCGGTCCGGTGAGGAGTAGCGTCAAAACCGACGTCCGGGGCGGGCTGCTTTGACCCCAGCGTGCCCAGCGATTACTCTTAGTCACTGTGTTTGGGTTCCCCAGACATCTTGTGCGTGCCCTGGCCATCGCCGCCGCTCTTAAACGTTGCGAAGTAGCGGCGAGCGGGTGCGGAGTATGCACGGCAGCGAATGCGCTCCCCGATGGGAAACGGTGACCTCAAAGGGTGTGCGCGGACGCCGCAAGCCAGGGTTCATATCCGCAACAGACAACGAAAGAGATACCCCCCAGGTGCCTACAATCCAGCAGTTGGTCCGCAAGGGCCGCGCCGACAAGGTCAGCAAGAACAAGACGCCCGCGCTGAAGGGCTCGCCCCAGCGCCGCGGCGTGTGCACTCGCGTGTACACCACCACCCCGAAGAAGCCGAACTCCGCGCTGCGGAAGGTCGCCCGTGTGCGCCTCTCCTCCGGCATCGAGGTCACGGCCTACATCCCGGGCGTTGGCCACAACCTGCAGGAGCACTCCATGGTGCTCGTGCGTGGCGGCCGTGTGAAGGACCTGCCCGGCGTCCGTTACAAGATCATCCGCGGTGCTCTCGACACCCAGGGCGTCAAGAACCGCAAGCAGGCCCGCAGCCGCTACGGCGCGAAGAAGGAGAAGTAATGCCTCGCAAGGGTCCCGCGCCGAAGCGCCCCGTCATCGCCGACCCGGTCTACGGGTCCCCGCTGGTGAGCCAGCTGGTCAGCAAGATCCTGCTCGACGGCAAGAAGACCGTCGCCCAGAGCATCGTCTACGACGCCCTCGAAGGCACCCGTGCCAAGACCGGCGTCGACCCCGTCCAGACCCTCAAGCGCGCGCTCGACAACGTCAAGCCCTCCATCGAGGTCAAGAGCCGCCGCGTCGGTGGCGCCACCTACCAGGTGCCGATCGAGGTCAAGCCCGCCCGCCAGACCACCCTCGCGCTGCGCTGGCTGGTCAGCTTCTCCCGCGCCCGTCGCGAGAAGACCATGACCGAGCGTCTGATGAACGAGATCCTGGACGCGAGCAACGGCCTCGGCGCTTCGGTGAAGCGCCGCGAGGACACCCACAAGATGGCTGAGGCCAACCGCGCCTTCGCTCACTACCGCTGGTGACTTCCGTACTGCCCCCGGAGCCCTTCCGGGGGCAGTCGCACGCCCGCAGACGATGCGTCCTTGCGCATCCTGACCTGACTTCAGACCACAGACCAAGAAGGAAACCTCGTGGCAAAGATTGACCTTGCTAAGGTCCGCAATATCGGCATCATGGCGCACATCGACGCCGGTAAGACCACCACCAGCGAGCGGATCCTGTTCTACACCGGTAAGTCCTACAAGATCGGTGAGGTGCACGACGGTGCCGCCACCATGGACTGGATGGAGCAGGAGCAGGAGCGCGGCATCACCATCACCTCGGCCGCGACCACCACGTTCTGGCACGACACGATGATCAACCTCATCGACACCCCCGGACACGTCGACTTCACCGTCGAGGTGGAGCGTTCGCTGCGCGTCCTCGACGGCGCTGTGGCGGTGTTCGACGGCGTCGCCGGTGTGGAACCGCAGTCCCAGACCGTGTGGCGCCAGGCCACCAAGTACGGTGTGCCCCGCATCTGCTACATCAACAAGCTCGACCGCACCGGCGCGTCCTTCGACCACTGCGTCAAGACGATCCGAGAGCGCCTGAACGCCACCCCGGCGATCATTCAGTTGCCGCTGGGCGCCGAGGCGGGCTTCTATGGCGTCATCGACCTGGTTGAGATGCGTGCCCTCACCTGGCGCGGCGAGACCAAGCAGGGCGAGGACTACACCGTCGAGGAGATCCCCGCCGAGATGGCCGATAAGGCCGAGGAGGCCCGGGCCGAGCTGCTGGAGGTCGTGGCCGAGGCCGACGATGAGCTCATGGAGCTCTACCTGGAGGGCGAGGAGATCCCCGTTGAGCTGCTGAAGAAGGCGATCCGCAAGGGTGTGCTCGCCAACCAGTTCAACGCGGTGGTGTGCGGTACCTCGTTCAAGAACAAGGGCGTGCAGCCGCTGCTGGACGCGATCGTGGACTACCTGCCCAGCCCGCTGGACGTGCCCGCGATCGACGGCTTCAAGCCTGGCGACGAGTCGGTCGAGTTGCAGCGCAAGCCCTCGGAGTCCGAGCCGCTGTCGATCCTGGCCTTCAAGATCGCCGCCGACCCGCACCTAGGCAAGCTGACCTTCATCCGTATCTACTCCGGTGTGCTCAAGGCCGGTTCGCAGGTGCTGAACGCGACCAAGGGCAAGAAGGAACGCATCGGCAAGATCTACCAGATGCACGCCAACAAGCGCGAAGAGATCGACGAGATCGGCGCTGGCATGATCTGCGCGGTCATGGGGCTGAAGGAGACCACGACCGGTGAGACCCTGTGCGACCCGGCCAACCCGATCATCCTGGAGTCCATGGAGTTCCCGGCTCCGGTTATCGAGCAGGCCATTGAGCCGAAATCGAAGTCGGATCAGGAGAAGCTGTCGACCGCGATCCAGCGTCTGGCCGAAGAGGACCCGACTTTCCGGGTTCACACCGACGAGGAGACCGGCCAGACCATCATCGCGGGTATGGGCGAGCTGCACCTGGAGGTGCTGATCGACCGCATGAAGCGCGAGTTCAAGGTCGAGGCCAACATCGGCAAGCCCCAGGTGGCCTACCGCGAGACCCTGCGCCGCAAGGTCGAGAAGGTCGAATACACCCACAAGAAGCAGTCGGGTGGTTCGGGCCAGTACGGCCGCGTCATCATCGACCTGGAGCCGGGCGAGGCTGGCACCGGGCTGGAGTTCGTCAACGCGATCACCGGTGGACGCATCCCGCGCGAGTACATCCCCGCGGTCGAGGCCGGTGTCAAGGACGCCATGCAGTTCGGCGTCCTGGCCGGTTACCCGGTCGAGGACATCAAGGTGACCCTGGTCGACGGCGCCTACCACGACGTTGACTCTTCTGAGCTGGCGTTCAAGATCGCCGGGTCGATGGCCTTCAAGGAAGCCGCCCGCAAGGCCGATCCGGCGCTGCTGGAGCCGCTGATGGCGGTCGAGGTCACCACCCCAGAGGAATACCTGGGCACCGTGATCGGCGACCTCAACGCGCGCCGCGGCCACATCCAGTCGATGGATGAGCTGCACGGCAACCGCGTGGTGCGGGCGCTGGTCCCGCTGAGCGAGATGTTCGGCTACGTGGGTGACCTGCGGTCCAAGACTTCGGGCCAGGCGTCCTACTCCATGGAGTTCCACTCCTATGGCGAGACCCCGAAGTCGATCTCGGACGAGATCATCGCCAAG
>JAUMYR010000074.1:2576-13140 GCA_030528545.1 Propionibacteriaceae bacterium | reverse complement strand
GTGATTGAGGAGGTGATGGATCGGGTTAGGGTAACCATCTTCGTGGACGACCATCACCCCGGCGTCCTAGGGAGGCGTCATGATACCTACGGTCACGGAGGCGCCGGTAGGCATGTTGGTAGGTATGATGTAGTGATGTTGCGCGCTGCAGCGTCAGCTCCGGTGCATCGGGATCAGCTGCTGGCGGCCGCAGGTCTCAAACCGCTGTCACAGAACTATACCCGGCACGTCGCGCCCCTTGTCGAGAAGGGGTTGCTTGAAATGACGCGGCCTGACAAGCCCCGAAGCAGGGCTCAGCGTTATCGGATCACTGAACTGGGGCGCGCACTCTTGTCCGAACAGGAAACGCGCGATTGATCTCGCTCGGACCCTGTGCCTAACAGGGAAGCCATGGCTGCCCCGGCTGGCCCTTTCCGCGGTTGTGGCTAGGCTTATCGCATGGGCAGGGTCGCACGGGAACAGTTCTTGGCTGACGTGCTGCCCGGGTTGCGGAGGCAGGCCCTCTTCCTCTTCGGGGACGAGAGGGACGCCGACCTGGCGCTGGCCGGGGCGCTGCGGAGCCTGCCCCGGCGGGTCCGTTCCGAGGCCACGCGGCGCCGGGCGATCCGGAGGCTGCTGAAGGAGTCTGGCTCGGTCAGTGGGCTGGTGCTGTTTCCCGGCTCCCCGCGGGACCGTCGCACCCAGCTGTTGGGGGCGATCCTGACCCTGCCACCGGTGGAACGGGCCCTGCTCGCCGACGCCTCCGCCCAGGACGTGGGCCTGCCGCAGGAGGAGGCCGCCAGACGCCGGGTAAGCGCCCTGGAAGGAGTGCGGGCGGCCCTAACCCAGGCGTCCCCACCGGTCGGGGAGGGTGACGCGGGCGCCTGGGACGCCGCGGCCCAGGCTCAGCGGGCCCAGCCCAGGAGGGCCTCCCGGGAACCCGAAGAGGACGCCGAGGGCTTCGTCCGGGTCCGGGTCGCCAACCCGGATGCCTTCCGCCGCCCGGAAGGCCCGGGACTCCGATGACGAGCTTGGACGCCGAACTCGCGGCACTGCACCCGAGGGGCGAAGCACCGCTGATCCCGGCCCGCAGGCCCCGGTGGAGGTTCTGGTTCGTGGTGCCGCTGGCGCTGGCCGGGCTGTGGACCGGGGTGACGCAACCGGCCAGCGTCCCGCCGCTGGACACCGCCGGGCACTGGGGGGAGTACCTCGTGCCTCCCGATTCGGTCCGGGAGCAGTGCGGCAATTACCAGGACGACGGCTTCGACAGCCTGCGCAGCCCTGGGGAGGTGGTGTCCTCGGGTTTGGGGCCGGAATCGGCGTGCATCGTTGGGCTGACCCGCAGGAGCGTCAAGCCTCCGCCCACCCTGCCCCCGGAAGACCCGGCGAAGGCCTGCGCTGGCCTGGCGGGCATGGCCTCGCTGGATGGCTGGACGCCACGGTTCGGTGAGGTCGCCTCCAGTATGGAGGGCACCGAGACGTGGAACGGGCTGTTCACCAGCCGCAACGGCTGGCTGCTGGCCTGCCAGATCTCAGCCAGCCGGAGCCAGGTCTGGTTCGGATTCGAACCGGATACTGGGGTGATTATCAGTGAGGGGCTTGAGGAGGACCCCGAGTTCCCAGACGACCCCGGTCCCACCGCGCCGCGTCGCGGGCAGCGCCGGAGTTACGAGATCGTCGGGGGCTTCGGTCGCCTGTCGGAGGTGCCAGAGGACGTGGCGGCCAGGGCGGCCACCCTCGTGGTGACCGAGCAGAGCTCCCCTGGCGAGGTGCGCCTCAGCGTGCAGGGCGGCTATCTCTTCGGTGCCGGTCAGCTGTTTCGCCGGGCGTCCCGCTTCCACACGGCTGGCCGCTACACCGCCCGCCTGCTGGACGCTGAGGGCAACGAGCTCTTCTCCTGGACGCCCTCGTCCTGACCTCCGCGACCGGTCGCCTGCCATACAATGACCGGCAGAAAGGGGAATCATGAAGGTTCTGATTACCGGCGGAGCCGGGTACATCGGTAGCACTGTCGCGTCCGCATGTGAGGACGCCGGGCACGAGGTCGTCATCCTCGACGACTTTTCCACCGGGCGCCGCGAGTTCGTCGGCCAGCGTCCCTGCTACGAGGGGGACATCGCCGACGCCGCGCTGCTGGATCGAATCTTCACCGACCACGTCATCGACGCCGTCGTGCACTGCGCCGCACGGATCGTCGTGCCCGAATCGGTCGAGGACCCGCTCGGCTACTACGAGAACAACGTCAGCAAGACGATCGAGCTGGTCAACTCCATGAAACGCAACTTCGTGCACCGGCTGCTGTTCAGCTCCTCGGCCTCCATCTACGGCCCGGACGAGAACTTCGTGGTCACCGAGGAGTCCCCGCTGCTGCCCGGCTCGCCCTATGCCCGCACCAAGTTCATGGTCGAACTGATCCTGGAGGACGCGGTGCGCGCGTCCTCGGAGCTGCGGGTGCTGAGCCTGCGCTATTTCAACCCGATCGGCACCGATCCGCAGCTGCGCAGCGGCCAGCAACTGGTCAGCCCGAGCCACGTGCTGGCGAAGCTGCTGGAGGCCTGGGTCAACAAGACGGAGTTCACCGTGACCGGGGTGGAGTGGCCCACCCGCGACGGTTCTGGCATCCGCGACTTCATCCACGTCTGGGACCTCGCCCGAGCCCACGTCGCGGCCCTGGAAGGCTTCGATGCCGCGACCGAGGACGACCACTACCAGGTGTTCAACATCGGCACCGGTAACGGCGTGACCGTGAAGGAGCTCGCAGCGTCCTTCGAGCAGATTACCGGCGACCCGCTGAAGGTGGTGTTCGGCCCGCCGCGTCCAGGCGACGTCGCCGGGGTGTACACCGTGAGCTCTAAGGCGTCCGAGAAACTCGGCTGGAAGGCCGAGCTGACCGAACTGGACGCGGTCCGGGACGCCATCGCCTGGCTGCCCGTCCGCAAAGAGATGCTGGGCTACTGACCGGGTCCGCTCATGTGGCGCAAACTGCTCTGGGTGTTGGCGGGCGCCGGCGTGTGGGGCATCGCCATGGCGTGGCGTGAGCGGCGCCGGATGCGTTTGGAGGCCGAACTGTGGGCCGCCGCCACCGACCCGCTGGAGTGAGGACGTAGGCACTACGCCGGAACCCTTCGGAGAGACCGCGGTCTGACTACCCGGCGATGGGCATGGACCTAGGCTGGGGACACGATGCGATTCATCGAGCGTTTCGAGGTTGCGGAGAACCGGGACCTCCCCTGGGCGGCCGACTTCCTGCTCCCGGCAGTGATGTGGGTCCTGCTTGGGCTGCCCTTCCCCGCCTACGACACCGGGCCTGAGATCATGCCCGCGGGAGCGCTGATCGCCTCGACCGCGCTGATCCTGCCGTTGGCGCTGAGGCGTCACTACCCGCTCATCATGCTGGGGCTGATGACACTCGGTGGCCTGTACACGGTGGCGGCGGTCCCGTTCCCGCTGCCCGCGATCGCGGCGGTCCCAATCGCGATCTATCACGTCGCGCGCTGGGTGCAGGGGCCGCGGGCCCGGATCAGCGTCGTGGTCGGGACGGCGGCCTCGATCATCGGTCCGGCTCGGTGGACGCTGCTGAGCGGTACCTCCAGCGCGGCCCTGTCGATCGCGTTCGCCTTGATGGTGGCGATCTGTATCGGCCTGGTGCTGTCTCCCTACATGGTGGGACGCCGGGTGCAGGAGACGGCGCGGACCCGGAAGGCGCAGCAGGACTTCGCGGTGGAACGGTACCAGCGTGCCGTCCAGTCCAGGGAACAGGCGGCCCGGATCGCTGAGACCAAGGCCAGGACCGAGATCGCTAGGGAGTTGCACGACATCGTCGCGCACTCGCTGTCGGTCATGATTGTGCAGGCCGAGGGAGGTAAGGCGCTGGCGTCCAAATATCCGGAACGGGCAGAGGAAGTGCTCGGCACCATCGCCGAGACCGGACGCGAGGCGCTTGGCGAGATGCGCCGCATCGTCGGCGTCCTGCGCTCTGACGCCCCTCCGGCGGCTGAGTACACCCCGACTCCTGGGCTGGCCGACCTGCCGGAGATGCTGGCCAAGGCCGGGGACCGGATCAGCTATGTTCCGCCAGCATGGCTGCCTGAGGTGCCGACCACGCTCGGGCTGACGGTCTACCGCATCGTCCAAGAGAGCGTCACCAATGTGCTCAAACACGCCGGGCCAGACGCCCGCGCCACCGTGAAGCTTCAGGCCACGTCACGTTTCCTTCGGGTAGAGATCACCGATGACGGCGATGGCAGTTCCGCCAGCTCCGATGGGGCCGGTTCGGGGCTCAAGGGGATGCGGGAACGTGTCATGACCATGGGTGGGACTCTGGTGGCCGGGAGGCGTCCAGAGGGCGGATACAGTGTGGTCGCGTTGCTGCCGCTGCCTCCGAGGAGGCCGCAGCCACGGGCTAGAGTGGTGCCGGAAGGAGTGCGTACATATGACGATCAAGGTGATGCTGGCCGACGATCAGGCCCTGGTCAGGAGCGGTTTCAGGATGCTGATCGATGCCTGCGACGACATGACCGTCATCGGTGAGGCGAACAATGGCAAGGAAGCCATCGACATGCTGACCCGCACCCCTGCCGACGTCGTGCTCATGGATATCAGGATGCCGGTCATGGACGGGGTCGAGGCGACCCGCCGGATCGTGGACCAGAAGCTGAGCGCGAAGGTGCTCGTCTTGACCACTTTTGATCTGGACGAATATGTCTTCGCGGCGCTCAAGGCGGGGGCGAGTGGCTTCCTGCTCAAGGACGCCCGCCCGGTCGATCTACTCAACGCGATCCGCAACGTCGCTGCGGGAGAAGCCGTGATGGCCCCCAGCGCCACCAAACGCCTGCTGGAACACGTCATTCCGATCCTGCCGGATCAGCCGGGTGTGGACGATGAACGTCTGTCGGTGCTCACCGACCGGGAACGCGAGGTTCTGGTCGAGGTGGCCAAGGGCGCGACGAACGCGGAGATCGGGGCGCGGCTGTATATGGCTGAGGGCACGGTGAAGACCCACATTGGGCGCCTGCTGAGCAAGCTCCAGACCCGCGACCGGGTCGGACTGGTGTTGCTCGCCTACGAGGTCGGGCTGGTTCGCCGCTGATTCTTGCCCTGAGTGTCGCAATTCTGCGATGGAAGGCTGGAGTGAATCTCTCCCCTGTCACCCTTGAGTTGGTAAGGCTTTGGAAGGAGCATTGATGAAGCAGACGATCCGCACGACTTGGGTTGCAGCGGCCGCTTGTGCGGCGCTGTTGAGTTCCGCGTGCTCTGTTGGTTTGAGTGCACGCCCGGGGGACGCGGCGCCGACTAGTGCGGAAACCGCGGCGCAAGGCGAAGGCATCAAGGTCGGCCCCGACGGGGTGTCTCTACCAGGTGTCAGCGTCGGCCCCGGCGGGGTCAGGATCGACGTGCCCTCTGACTCGACCCAGCCCGCGCCCAGCCAAGCGCCCGCGAACGGGACCTGCGACGGCGCCCAGACCGTCACCGGGAACTACGCCACGGTCCACTTCGAGGGTCACTGCCCCTCGATCACCGTGCGCGCGAATAGCACGACCATCACCTTCGGCAGCGTCGATGAGCTGATCGTCCAGGGCTCCTACAGTACGATCCGGGGAGGTGACGTGCGTTCGCTGACGGTGGTCGGTTCCAGCAATGGCCTTGAGGTGGGCAAGGCTGAGACGCTGACCATCGACGGACCCTATAACGAGGTCGGTTCTCACGGTGACTTGGGCAAGGTCATGGTGATGAGGGATTCCAACAAGGTCGGATCGGCTGGCGCGATCGGTGGCGTGACGGTCTCAGGCAACTACAACATCATCGTGGGCAAGATCCTCTCGGGCAGCATCAAGGACAGCGGACGCAGCAACGAGATCAGGCGCGCCTCGTGACTTCGTGAGGAAGTGCCGCCTTCGGGGTGGTCTGGCTCGGGCCAGGCCACCCCGTTTACCGTGTGCGGGAGCCCGGAGAGCTAAGCGGCCTGGCTCCGATCCCGGCTGCCGTGGTGGGGTGGGGCCGCAGACCCTCGGGGACACAGCCGGGGACAGAACCAGACTTTGGTAGAGGCCGGAAGGGACCGAAGTCTCATGTGGAGTGGGCAGGGCTGCCTCTAGGCTCGTTGTGCAACGAACATGAAAGGTCCTTCCCGCATGTCTACACCGGTGGCCCAACTCCGTCCCCAACGCATCGCCGCCCAGGCCATCAGCCTGAGCAAAGTGTATGGAGAGGGGGACCGGGCCGTGGTCGCCGTGGACCAGGTCAACGTGTCTTTCGAATTGGGGTCGTTCACGGCGATTATGGGCCCGTCCGGATCCGGAAAATCGACCCTCATGCACTGCCTGGCGGGCCTGGACCGGGCGAGCGGGGGAGAGGTCGTCCTCGCCGGTGCCCAGCTCAGCACGCTCAAGGACAAGGAACTGACCCGCTTGCGTCGCGACCAGGTCGGTTTCGTGTTCCAGTCCTTCAACCTGTTGCCGACCCTGACTGCTGAGCAGAACATCCTGCTGCCGCTGGAACTGGCCGGACGCAAACCCGACCGGGATTTCTTCGATCACCTGGTCACCAGCCTCGACATCGGCTCCCGCCTCACGCACAGGCCTAGCCAGCTCTCGGGTGGGCAGCAGCAGCGCGTCGCGATCGCCCGGGCCATGGTGACCCGGCCGTCGGTGATCTTCGCCGACGAGCCAACCGGCGCCCTCGACACCAAGACCGGTACCGTGCTGCTGGAATACCTGCGCCAAAGCTCGACTGAGCTGGGACAGACCATCATCATGGTGACCCACGACCCGAAGGCCGCCGCCTATGCGGGCCGGGCGCTCATCCTGGTCGACGGGCGGATCCAGCGGGACATCGCGCGGCCAACCCAGGAGACCATCCAGTCCGAGCTGGCGGCGCTGGTCTGATGTTCCGGGACGCTATCAACCAGATCCGCTTCCACCCGGGACGGGTGGTCGCCACGCTCGTCGCGATCGCCATCTCGGTGGGTTTCATGGCCGGTGCCGTCACCTTCATCAGCACGACCCGGGAGGCGACGGCCAAGCTACAGAGTCTGCCCCTGTCCCACGCCGACCTCGTGCTCGAGGGGAAGATCGATGATGTCAAGACCGTGGTGGAGGCCGTCAGGAGACAGATCGGAGTCCGTTCCGCCGAGGCGAGCTATCAGCTATTCATGCCGCTGGAGAACGGCCCCCGGTCGCTGTTCGTCGACGCCTATTCGGTGCCTGGGGAGGAGTTCCGCTGGTCGCAGATCGTTGAGGGACGCTGGCCGGGTTCGCCTCAGGAACTGGCGCTGTCGACGCGAGCCGCTGCGGAACTACATGTAAAGATCGGCTCCGAGTTCAAACTCTTCGACGGGGCCCAGACCGTGCGTGTCGTGGGGATCACCAACGATCCGGTGCGGCCGGTCCGGCTGAGCGAGACGGCCTACACCGTGGTCGACGAATCGGCGGACATCGGGGCGTCGAAGATCATCGTCTCCGTGCAGCCGGGAACCCAGCTGGATGTGCTCAAGACGAGGCTGGAGTCCGCGCTGCGGCCGCTGGTTTCCGGCATAAGGGTCAGCACTGGTGAGGAGGCTCGCCAGGAGAATCTGAACGATCTGACCGGTGAGTTTGACGTGCTGAAGTACCTGCTGCTGGCATTCGCGGTGATCTCGTTGCTGGTCGGCATGATTATCATCGCGAACACCTTCAACATCCTGCTGGCCCAGCGCCGCCGCCAGATCGGCCTGCTCCGCGCGGTCGGCGCGTCGGGTACCCAGGTGCGGCGCAGATTCCTAGCCGAGGCGCTGCTGCTGGGCGTCCTGGGCTCCATGCTAGGCGTCGTGCTTGGGCTCGGCGCGGCGGCGATCGGGGCGGCGTTGCTGAACTCCCTCCACTGGGGCCTGACCCTGCCCTGGCTCGACCTCGCGCTGGCTTTCGTGGCCGGTGTCCTCGCGACGGTGGTGTCGGCGATCCTGCCCAGCATGAGGGCGATGCGGGTTTCCCCGATGGAGGCGCTGCAGGCGGTGCCGACCGAGCAGCGGGCCCGGCGGATCACCATAGTGCGCTACGTGGTGTGCGGGCTGTTCGGCGCCCTCGGCATCGCCCTGGTGTACCTGTCCGTCACGGTCTCGGGGAACAGCCTGATAGTGGCGATCGGGGCCGGTCTCGCGCTGACGATCGCGGTGCTGGGCTCGGCGCCCATCTACATCCCCTGGATGCTGCGGGGACTGGGCCGGGTGCTGGGCTTCATGGGCCCAAGCGTTCGTCTGGCCGCGGCGAACGCGGTGCGCAACCCGCAGCGGACCGCCGCGACCGCCACCGCCCTGATGCTCGCCGTGGGGCTGATCGTGACGCTCCAGGTCGGCGTGTCGACCATGCGTTCCACCACCCTGGAGGGCATCTACAACCGCTTCCCGCTGGACCTCGTGGTGACCAGCAACGACGACAAGGGGCTCACCCCAGGCGCCATCGAGGACGCCCGCGCCCTGCCCGGGGTGGCCAGATCCGAGCAGATCAAGGGCGGGACGATAGACAATGCCGGTTCCACCGGCCGGTGGAACCGGGCGGTGGCCGCGGACGGCGCGATGCAGCGGATCAAACCCGGGGTGCGCCAATCCAGCCCCACCGACGGCGAGGCGCACGTCTCACCCGAGAGTGTCGATGCGTCCATGGTTGGCCAGCAGGTACGGTTCCGCGGCCTGGACGGTACCGACGTTAGCCTGACCCTCGTCATCAACCGCTTCGTCAGCGAGGGAACCATCTTCGTGACCGAGGCGACGCTGACCAAGCTCGTGGCCTCCCCCGAGACCGTCGAAGTGTGGCTGACCCTGAAGGACCGCTCCCAGGTGGCCCAGACGATGAAGGCCAGCAACGCGCTGGCCGACGAGCACGCGGTCGGATTTGGGGGCCAGTTCGCCATGGCCCACGTCATCGAGCAGATCATCAACATCATGCTCGTGGTGCTGAGCGCCCTGCTCGGCGTGGCGGTGCTGATCGCCCTGGTGGGTGTGGCCAATACCCTCGGGCTGTCGGTCATCGAACGCAAGCGTGAGTCGGCGCTGCTGCGGGCTCTCGGCATGCAGAAGTCCGGGCTGCGACGGATGCTGCTGATCGAGGCGCTGCTCATCGCGGTGTCCGGGTCCGCCATCGGCATCGCCGCCGGAGCCTTCTTCGGCTGGCTCGGCACCTACTCCGCCTACAAGGAGGTTCCGGCCACGGGCAACCAGCCGCTGGTGTACTCGGTCGACCTCTGGTGGACCGGTGGGCTGCTGCTCATCGCGATCCTGGCCGCGGCGCTCGCCTCGGTGCTGCCGGGACGCCGGGCCGCCAACGCTATGCCGAGGGAGGCGCTGGCCGAGGAATGAGCCCCGGTCAGGCACCCGGTGGCCGGGACGCGCGGCGGCGTCCCGGCAGGGCGACGGTCCTGGCCACCGCGGCGATCCACACCGCCCCGGCCCCGCTGAGCGCGCCCATCGCGGCGATCGCCAGCGGCAGGGAAGAAACCAGCAGCAGCCCCGAGATCAGCAGCGGGCCGCAGACCGCCCCGCCCTGGGTGAACATGGCCCAGACGCTGAGGAACTGCGCCCGGCCGGTGCTGGGGCTCAGGTCAGCCCCGATCGTCATGTTGATGCCCGCTCCCAGGCCGTTGCCGAGGCTCATGACGATGACCGAGGCGATCAGCCCGGGAGACGAGGGCCATGCCGGGGCTAGGAGGAACCCGAGTCCATAACTCGCCAGGCAGGTCCCGAGGATCATGGAGCGTCCGAGGGTGTCCTTGAGATATCCGCCCGGGACCATGACCACCAGTTCGATCGCGGCCCCGACGGCGATGACCAGGGAGACCTGGGCGGCGGACCAGCCGAGGTGAGTACACCACAGGGTGATCAGGATCGGTTGGGCGAACCGTGCCACCGCCAGCACGGTGATCGCGATACCTACCAGCCGGACGGCGCGCCAGCGCACCGGCTGGGGCGAGTCGGCTTCGGCGTTTCGGGCGGCGTCCAGGGCCTGGGTAAGGGGGAGGCTGGCGCGCCTGAGGTACAGCATCCCGGTGGAGACGATCGCGCACCCCAGCCCGAAACAGTAGACGCTCCACAGCGGCAGCCGCAGCAGCAACAGCGCCCCGGCCAGTGGACCGAGAAGATTGCCGATGCGTAGGGTGCCGCCGAGGGCGGTCATCGCCTGCCCCCGCTGGGCCGTGGGAACGGCCTCGGCGACCACGGCCTGCCGGGCGAGGTTCCAGGCGGCCAGCGTTGGGGCCTGGAGCACCAGGGAAGCCACGAAAGCTGGCAGCGCCCACGGGCCGGGTATCGCCAAGGCCACCGCCGATACCCCGATGAAGACGCTGGCGGTCAGGGTCGCGGCGGTCATGGACCGGCGGTCACCGAGCCGGTCGATGGCGATCCCGGCGGGAATCGTCGAGACCAGGGTCGCTACCGCCGCGAGGGAGACCAGGGCGCTGGACAGGGCCTCCGAGGCGCCGAGGGAGAGGGCCGCGAGCACCTGGACCGCGCCCATCGCCCCGATCCCGGAGGAGAACAGCAGGGAGGGAGCATAGACCGGCCAGAACAACACCCGCAGCACCCAAACCCCTTTCGCAGGCACTCAGGCTAACAGCGGCG
>JAUMYR010000074.1:0-2476 GCA_030528545.1 Propionibacteriaceae bacterium | reverse complement strand
AACAACACCCGCAGCACCCAAACCCCTTTCGCAGGCACTCAGGCTAACAGCGGCGCCTTGGACGCTCAGGTGAGGGCATCGGCCGTGATAACCCAGACGGCGAGCCGACCCCAGTGGGCTGTCCGGCCGGGCCCCGGATCTGTCGTCCCCGATGGTGCATCCGAACCCGGCCCCGCCGCGGGAAGCCCATGGCTTGGCCGGGTTCAGAAGACGCGCTAAGTGGTGTGCTGGATGTGGACCGCGTGAGCCCGTTCCAGCAGCCGGGACAGTTCGGAGTCGCTCAGCAGGTCCTCGACCAGTGCGGCGTCGAGGGAGTGCAAGGCCTTCTCGTGGGCGAGCATCTTGGCGTACTCGGCCTCGCGCTCCTCGGGATCGGCGTGGAACTCGACCTCAAGGTATGCCCGGGCGGCGCGCTCGGCCTGACCAGCCAGAGACGCGACCCGCCCCTTGGGGCTGGCCAGGGAGGCGATGACGGTGACCGTCAGGATGCCGAGGATCACCAGCAACGAGTGTGTGGTTTCGATCTCGATCACCGGGACGGGCTCGCCGCCATTGATGAACGGGACGCTGTTCTCGTGCAGCGCGTGTAGCACCAGCTTCACGCCGATGAACGCCAGGATCAGCGACAGGCCGTACTTGAGGTAGATCAGGCGGTCCAGCAGCCCGTCGATGAGGAAGTACAGCTGACGCAGGCCCATGAGGGAGAAAGCGGTCGCGGTGAACACGATGTAGACATCCGTGGTCAGACCGTAGATGGCGGGCACCGAGTCGAAGGCGAACAGCACGTCGGTGAGGCCGATGGCGACCATGACCAGCAGCATCGGGGTGAGCACCCGGCGTCCATTCTCATAAGTGAACAGCTTGTCACCGTCGTAGTGGTCGGTGGTGCGCAGGTACTTCTTGGCCAGCCGGATCATGAAGTTATTGGCCTCGTCGTCTCCTTCTTTCTCGGGGGCGAGCAGTTTCCCGGCGGTGACGATGAGAATCAGGCCAAAGATGTAGAAGGTCCACTCGAAGTAGTCGATCATCGCCTTTCCGGCGAAGATCAGCGCCGAGCGGGAGATCAGGGCGAACACGATGCCGAATAGCAGTACCTTCTGCTGGTCCGCCCGCGGCACCGCGAAACTACTCATGATGACCAGGAACACGAAGAGATTGTCGACGCTGAGCGCCTTCTCGGTGATGTATCCGGCGAAATACTCCACGCCCATGGTGTGCCCGGGCGAGACCGCCCACAGCACGACGCCAAACACGACAGCGACACCGACGTAGACCGCCGACCAGAAAGCGGCCTCCTTCAATGTTGGAATGTGCGCCTGGCGCACGTGGAAGATGAAGTCAAATAGCAGCAAGCCGACGATGAAGGCAATCGTGATTGCCCACACCCACAACGGAACGGTCAAAGTAAACTCCTGGCGGCGGGCGCCGCATCTCGGCAGACAAGGAGCGGGCCGGATCCGACCCGTGCCCTACCAGTGTAGCGCCGAGCGGCCCCAAACCCTTTTCCGTGCCCAGCAACCGCCGGTGGCAGGCCGTCTGTCCGGTGTGGGGCGAGCCACAGCGCATCGTCACCGTCCAGGACGCCTCCCCGGGAGCCGAAGACCTTGACCCAGCCGGTGCCCTGGGTCCTGTGGGAGATCTCGATCCAAGAACCGAGCCTGGACCCGGTGGTGCACCCTTCCCGCGGGTGATAATAACCGTCGGTGTTGGTCCAGCCATACTTGGTGAGGCTGTCCTCCCCGTGGTACAGGACCCCGCGGACGCTGTCTTCCGCGCAGCCACCACCCGCGGCCGCCCAATCCTGGCAAATGACCAGGAAATCGTCGCCGCCAGGGAGACTTTCGTATCGGATAACGGCATCGGTGGGTTTATGCCAGACCGTGTGCGGCGCCGCAGGCCGAGGTGACCCCCCGCTCTGGGAATATTCATGGGGAGTGGGAGGGTAATACCCACGCCACGAAAAGCGGCAACGCGAATAGCGCGACGAGAGCTTTTCTCATCATGACTCCTCGCGTCAGCCCGACCGTATTTATCAGGCATAGATCCTAGCGGCCTGGTCGCGTCCCCCAATATCGGCCCCTCGGCCAATACCGAGGAACGGGTCAGCATCGTGGCCGGGAGAATGCCCGAGGCCAGCCGCTTTAGGCCCTTCGGGAAGGCCGGGCGAAAGGAGCCGGGGAGAGCGCGGACTGGCGGGCCGGGCGCCAGCCTCAGTCCTGGGCCGGCGCCCAGAGGCGGGGCCTCTCGCCCTGGATCCGCATGGTCACCCACCAGGTGATCTCGACCAGGACCATGCCGATCAGGCCAGCGACGAGACCAACGCTCAGAATCGCCGGGTCGGAGATGTCGAGTTCGAGCGGACGCCGGGCGATCGGCAGAGCGAACATCGTGAAATAGAAAAGATAGGCGAACCCCACCAGCCCGATCCGCCACCACAGATAGGGGCGGGCGACCGTGGCGAGCACCCAGGTCGCGG
>JAUMYR010000073.1 GCA_030528545.1 Propionibacteriaceae bacterium | reverse complement strand
CGGGTGTAGACCAGTGCGGTGTAGGGGGCGAGGTTGACCACCGCGCTGGCTGGCATCCCGTCCTGGGCGATGTCCTCGCTGGCCACATCGAAAGCGTCGGCATCGCCGAACTCGTCGGAATAGATCGTGGCGTCGGAGTTCACCCGCAGCCGCCACTGCCCAACCGCGGGCATCCCGATCCGATAGCTCTCCCAGGCCCGGTTGCCGAGGTTGACCACCACCACGACGTCGTCGCCGGCCCCGCCGTGCATGGAGCGGTGATAGGCGAGCACCTTAGTCTCGTCGTTGGCGTGCAGCACCTGGGTGCGCTGGCCCAGCAGGCCCAGGCTCTCACCGTCGGCGTTGAGGCGCAGGCGGATCAGGTCGCGGTACAGCCGGACGATGCCGTGGAACTCTTCGTTGAGGTTCCAGTCGAGGGGAACGTCGTCGCGGAACCACTCCCCCTGCAGGAACTCCTGGCCCTGGAACAGCATGGGAACCCCGGGAGCGGTCAGGGTCAGCGCCGCACCGAGCGTGGAGCGCTTCTGGGAGAACCAGCCGGTCGGATCGGTCTCGCTGACCTCGTAGGGGACGCGGGCCCGGCCGTTGGCGACCTCGTCGTGGCTCTCGGTGTAGATCACCCGGGCGAAGGCGTCGCCGTAGCTGAAGGTCACCGCGTCCCGCACCGCGGGGATGGAGCGGCCCTCATCGAAGTCGGCGATCAGCGCCTCCCGGACCGGGTGCACGAAGTGCTGATCCCATTGCGAGTGGAACGCGGCGCCGTCCACCTCGGTGCTCACCACCTCGGCCTTGCCGTGCAGGTCTTCGGCGATGGAGACCGCGTCGGGGTGGCGCTGGCGGATCTCGTCGTTGATCCACCGGCACAGGCTCCATCCCTCGGGGATGTCGGTGGAGGTGGCGTTCACGCTGCGCATATAGGGCGTCATGTCGAAGCGCAGGCCCTGGACGCGGTACTCCTCCAGCCACATCAGGGCGTTGTCGCGGATGAACTGACGCACCTCGCCGCGCCCGTAGTCGGGGCGGGTGTCCCCCCAGGGGGTCGTGGAGCGCCAGTCGTTGTAGAAGTAGATCCCGCCCAGGTCGTTCTCGCTCCAGCCGTCGAAACGCCACAGGTCGAGGTCGCTGGGACCGAAGTGGTTGTAGACCACGTCGATGATGACCGAGATGCCCCGTTTGTGGGCCTCGCGGATCAGCGTCTTGAGCGCGTTCGGTCCACCATAGGCGCTTTCGACGGCGAAGATGTGCGCCGGGTTGTAGCCCCAGGAGCGGTCACCGGCGAACTCCATCAGCGGCATCAGTTCGATGCAGTTCACGCCGAGCTTAGAGATGTGGTCTAGGTTGGCCTGCACCTCGGCCAGCGTCCCCACCCCGTTGCCGTTCGGGGCGAAGGAACCGACGTGCATCTCGTAGATCACCAGGTGGTTGAGGTCAGGGCAGCGGAACTGGTCGCCTTCCCAGTCGAAGGAGGCCGGGTCGTAGATCACCGCGTTGCCGACAGAGCTGGTGACCTGGCGGGCGTAGGGGTCGATCCGGGTGAACTCCTGGTCGCCGTTTCGCAGCCAGAAGCGGTACTCCTGCCCCGGGCGGGCCCCGGGGACGTCGCCATACCAGTAACCGCTCCCCTCGCTGCGCAACGGGTGGGCGGTCTGGTCCCAATCGTTGAAGTCCCCGACGACGAAGACCTCGTCCGCGTGAGGGGCCCATACCCTGAAGGCCACGCCATCGGCGTGGATGATCGCACCCATGCCGTCGTGCTCACTCGCTGTTTTCCTGCTCTCTACCTGCATCGGGCCAGTCTAGAAGGAACGGGGTTAGGCTGGGGCCGTGGATCTGAGCGGCATGAGGGAGGACTACCGGCGCGACGAGTTGGATGAGCGGGTGGCCGCTGCCGTGCCGGTGACCCAGTTCGAGGCGTGGTTGCGGCGGGCGATCAAGGCGAAGGTGCACGAGCCGAACGCGATGACCTTGGCCACCGTCGGGGCCGATGGGCGTCCCTCGACCCGAGTCGTCCTGATGAAGGAGGTGGACGCCAAGGGAGTGGTGTTCTACACCAACTACCGATCCCGCAAGGGCCGCGAGCTGGCCGAGAACCCGTTCGCCGCGGCCCAGTTCTTCTGGCCCACCCTGGAACAGGTGGTGCGCATTGAGGGCCGGGTGGAGCCGGTCAGCGCCGCGGAGTCGGACGCCTATTTCGCCGTGCGTCCCCTGGACTCGCGGCTGGGCGCGTGGGCGTCCCCGCAGAGCGAGGTGATCTCGTCGCGGGCGGTGCTGGTCGCCAACGCGGCGAAGGCCTCGGCCCGGCATGGGCTCAGACCGCCCCGTCCCTCGTGGTGGGGCGGTTACCGGCTCGTCCCCGACCGCTGGGAGTTTTGGCAGGGGCGCACCTCGCGCTTACACGACCGGCTCCGTTACCGTCTTGACGACGGCCAATGGGTTAGGGAGAGGCTGGCGCCCTGACCGGGCCTTCGGTTTCGGCCAAGGGGCTGTCAAAACGCTCCCATGGGGCGGGTGCCCGATACTAGGCTTCCGGTATGGCGGATGTGGCACTCACGATCATTGGTGAGGATCGGCCGGGCCTGGTGTCAGCGCTCGCTACGGTCGTCGCCATCCACGGTGGCAACTGGCAGCAGTCCCAGCTGACGAGGCTGGCCGGTCAGTTCGCTGGGGTGGTGCTGGTGGATCTGCCCGAGGATCGCCTCGCGGTGTTCGACGAGGCGCTGAATGGGGTGCGCAGTGGCGGTGTGACGGTCGTCGCCGTCAACACGAACGCGGTTCCAGCCGAGGGTGAGCTTATGCGCCTGAGCCTCGTGGGCGACGACCGGCCGGGCATCGTCGCCCAGATCTCCCGGGTATTGGCGGGTCTGGGAGTCACCATCGATTCCTTAGATACCCACACCTCCGAGGCACCGCTGGCGGGTGGGCTGCTGTTCCATGCCGAGGCCATTCTCCGGTTGCCTCCCGGGGTCGAGGCGGAGGCCATCAAAGCTGGGATCGAACCTATCGCTGGGGAGCTGATGATCGATCTAGATGTCGTCTCCGCATAGCCCCTCAGCCCCGATGGCCCCAGTCAGGTAGTGCTGGACGACGGGGCCGATGAGACCAACGATCTGGTCGCTGGTGAGGCTGGCGAGCGGGTCGACGCGAACTACGTGGCGGGCGAGCACGAGACCCGCGATCTGCGCACCGGCCAGGCCCGCACGAAGCGAACGCTCCGGCTCGGGGCAGTCAAGCAGCTGCGCTAACCGGGGCAGGAAGGCCCGCGAGACGAAAGCGCTAATCAGGTTCTGGTTCCCTGCGATGGCCCGCCGGACGATAGCAGACAGGCCATAGGCGGCCGGGGAGGTCCAAGCCCGCTCCACGGCTCGGACGATGCTGTGCCCCCATTCCTCACGGGAAGAGGACAGGACCTCAGCCTCTACCCTCTCCGGACGCAGGCTGGCCTCCATGACTGCCTGGAACAACCCTTCCTTGGAGCCGAAATAGTGGTTGATGAGAGCCGGGTCGACACCGGCGGCCTTCGCGATGGCGCGGACGCTGACCGCGTCGAAGGATCTGGCCGCGAACAGCTCAGCTGCCGAGGAGACCAGACGCTGGCGCGTCCTGGCAGATTTGGCCCCGGCTCGGCCCGGCTGATTCTCCCGCTCGCTGACATCCCGGCCAGCGGATGGGTCAGGCGATCGACTCGACATGCCTGTGAACGTACTTGCCGAGGCCGCGGCGGTCAACGTTATGGAGGTAGACCCGAGAAATATGACGCGCAAGCCCGCCCGGCGCCGCTAAGAGAGGCCAACCACTTTCGCAGCACATTCAGCCTCACGTGCCGAGGCGAGGCACCAGCTCGAGCTTTGATACCGCGCCGGGGCCTATAAAGCTTTCGCGGACCAGATCCCGATCGCGGGCCGTGTACCTGCGGCAGTGGCGTAATAGGCAGCGAGGCATAGTGGAACAACCGAGCCAAGCACCGCGGCATCGGTGGCGGTCAGCGTCAGGTGGCTTGCACCACGGCCCGGAAAGAGAGTCACGATACCGTAACCCTGTGCGGTGATAAAAGCGATAAAGGCAATAATCCCTCCTATAGGGCCGAGGGCGCGACCCAGAATCGCGATACTGAGACAGGTGAGCGATAGCATGAGCAGGATGTTTCCTCCGTACCCGATGAACACCGAGTATGGGGCTACCTCACTCAGCTCCTCAGGATTATTCAGGCGAGAATACTCTCCGAGGAACAGCGTGTAGAAGGTTGATCGCGCCCACAGCCAACGAACCGCGATAGGCAACATTGCGCATCCGAAAAGCACCGTTACAGCACCCAGCGTATCGTACGCACGGAGGCGCCTGGGCGACTGGCAATCGATCCAGTCAACCCGAGGCAGCACCCCGTAGAAGGCTACGATTCCGGCCACAATGGGACCCAGTTCGGCTAGCTGAACATAACGGGGCTGACCGATCGGAGCCCAGGGACCTTCAATCGAGTGCCACCAGTAACCGTAAAGCACAACGAAGGCCACTGCTAGCGCCATTGCACTCAGCCGAAGGTTACGCCCTCCGCTCCAGCCGCTCGTCATCCTGGCAGATCCTCAAGAGCCAGGTCACAGCGTGCGATGCGGGACCGATGCTGAAGATACCAAAGCCTGAACTCCTCGCCGGAAAGGCCTCTCAGCTTCTCGTCCGCGACAGGGTCGGTCCGTCTCTCCGCGGCGAGCTCGTTATAGATCGCCCGAACCGACGGATTATCGGCGTGCTCTCCTGCACGTCTGAACACTTGCGCGGTGACCGAGTCGCTTCGAATCGCATTCTCGTAAGAGGCCGCATTGCAGTGCGCGCCATCATCCGCGGAATCCATCATCATCAGCGACACACTTCGCACGCTAACTTTGATCCAGTCGTCCCGGCTAGCCCGGAGCCGAGGGACGGGAAGACCGTCTTCCGAGGCTTCCTGCGTAAAGGTCAACGAGTGAGCGGGCGACAGAACGCGCACGAGGGGTTGCAGCGTCCCGAGGATGAAATCCCGGCGCGGCTCATCGATCTGGTAAAGGCACAGGGTGACTCAACCATCCTCCCGACATCGGACCTGATCGTTGGGGTCAGGCAGATAAAGGATGGGCTGAATGAATCCAATAGCCGCCATTGTAATCCCGGGAACTGCCAGCCATGCTCCCGCTAACAATGATGTGTTTCTTCGCGCGGCTCGCCACTCCGCCAGCCCAGCCGCGGCTTTAGTCGCAGCAAAAAATACGAGGACGAAGAAGGTGATGCGCAGCATCTCGATCTGCCAACGCAACGAGTGGCCCAGAGGCGGAATCAACGTGGACCACGCGTAGGCCACACTCACGATGGAGACCGGCTGGTTGACCAGCAGATGCTCCTGAATCACGAATACCGGTCCTATCACGACGACGATCAGTGCGGCTGGTACGGCTAGCAAGCTCGTTCGGTACCCCAGAAGAAGCGCGAAGCAGGCCCCTAATGGGACCAGCGAGGCGAGGGATACCGCTATTGATACCAGGGATAGCCAGTCCGTAACCGCTGTGTACTGGGTAACCCCTACCGTGACTGCGGCTGGCAGGCAGCCAAACATACAGCCGGAAGCTACGGCAGCCCCACTCAGTACCATCTGCCGACTGACAATCGCCGACCGGGGCCTACTTGGGGCGGGCCCTACTAGAACCGAACCCGAAGAATGTACCCGCATAAGGAAAACCGCTAACCAGCCAATGAGAATAGACCACCAAGGCACCGCATCCCGCAGCCTACGAGTAACATCCCGCAAGTCCCAGGCCGCAAATGAGGGCAGAAAGACCCACATCGTGCTCGCCAGCCCGAACACTGCGGCACCCGCGGCTATCAGCACCACGCCGCGCACGCCATATGGACGAAGGACGCAGCTTCTATCCGCACTCACGGCTCAAACCTCCTGAGAGCCAGCGAGCACAGCGTGATATCCGGCTTCCAGCGAGGAAGAGTATTCCTCAGCGGAACCCTCTCCCCTAACCCGCAGGTCTTGTAGCGATCCCCGAAAACGGATCTGCCCCTCGTGGAGCACCACCACCCAATCAGCGATGCTGGCGAGGTCTTCGACCAGATGCGTCGACAGCAGCACGATGGCCTGCTGTGCGGCCTCTTTGACCATCGTTCTGACCTCTCGTCTCTGCGCAGGATCTAAACCGACCGTCGGTTCATCAAGAATCAACACCGCGGGACGATGCACTATCGCACAGGCAAGACCCAGTCGCTGCCTCATGCCGCCAGACAGCGACCGGGCGCGAGAATCACTCCGGCTCGCCAGCCCGACTAGACGGAGCGCAGCTTCTACCATCTCCGGCTGGTGGTGCTTATCGACCCCGTGGGCCCAGGCCGCATACGCGACGTTGTGACGCACCCTCGCCCACTCCATCAGTTCAAAACGTTGGGGAAGGTATCCGATCAAACGCCTCACCGCGCTCATCGTGGACCGGCTGAGCACGGCATCGCCAAACCGGATTGATCCGTCCTGCACTGGCAGAGCCGTCGCCAAGAGCTTCATCAGGGTTGATTTCCCCGCCCCGTTGGGGCCAAGCAACCCGGTCACCCCGATCGGCAGCCGTAGATCCACCGAAAGAAGGCTCTGGCGCCTCCCATAAGCATGGGAGACGCCAGAGACATTGATCTCGCGAAAGTTAGACATGTGTCACCAGAGGCGAACCAGGCCGCTTTGAGCTACCTGACCGGAATTGGTAGCGGCATAGCTGTACCAGTCCCGCCCATTTGTTACACCCGTGTCCGGCCACGTCCAGCGATTAGTGAAACGGGCGTTCGCGACCACCCCCTCGGCAAGAAACTTCGCCGCCGAAGCCGATGCGATTGCCTTTCGAGCGCTGTCCATGAAGTTCCTTCTTCTTTTTCAGAGCACCGTCACGGTGGCTCCTAGCTCAGATACTATCGCTCGGAGCTCACCCACGAGCCTACTTTGGTTTCCTTGGGGCCCCGGCCCTCTTCGCTCACGATGAGGTGACACAATCGGCGCTCACAAGGGCGAAAGTTCATCCTGAGCAGGGAAGGCTCGGGCCTGGTCGACGATCTCAGGCTTCCTAACAGGAGGCGCTCAGCCACGATGTCACGGGCCAGAACCTAGCCCGGGCTTTTCCGCACCTGGGGACGCCTCCCCTCACACCACTTGCCCCATGCGGCTGCTGGCTGCCAGCCCGAGCGTGTCGGGGTTCAAGCTCGGCGAGCGGCCGACCCTCGATAGCAAGAGCGTAGAAACGGGGCTGTATCACGGGCCTAGCAGAGCCAGGGGGACGACGGCCACCCCGTCCGGACGGCGGTAGGCGTACTCGCCAGTGGTCACAATGACCCGGTTCACGAGCCGGTCGCCGATCTGTTCGCCGAGCCAGTTCAGGTGCCGGACATCGTGGTCGCTCACCGTCCCTGCCAGCTTCACCTCGATCGCGAGCACCTGCCGGTTCCTCCCTTCGACGATCAGGTCGATCTCGCGCGCGGTATCTTTGGTCCGTAGGTGCCCGACCTGCGCCTGTGCCGCCTCGGCGTAGACGCGCAAGCTCTGCGTTACCAGGGACTCGAACAGGGCGCCCAACCAGGTGCCGGTGGATTTCACTATCCGGTTGTCCTCACCCCGCAGGAGCCCCTCCTTGCCGATGCCGACGAGCCGAGCAGCCAGGGCGGGGTCAACGAGGTGGTGTTTCGGCGTCCGCGTCAGCCGCTTGAGGGGGTTGAAAACAGGAATCCAGGCTGGCACCGGGTCCAGGATGAAAAGCCGCGTGAGGTGTTCCCGGTAAGCATCGACCGTGGAGCGTGCGGGTTTATCCCGTTCCCCAGCCGTGGCGGCGTCGAGGATCGACGAGTATGAGGCGTCCGAGGCGGTCGCGGCCGCGTATGCGGACAGCCACGCCGTCAAAGCGGTGGGACGACGGACGACCGCCCCACTGTCTGGGAGTTCCCGATCCACGATCCTGGCGATGTAGCTATCGAGTTGAACATCTCGCGCGCGCTCGGGCAGGCGCCGAATCCCCGGGAAGCCCGAGGCCAGGATCTCGTCGGTATAGGAGGGAAGCGTCACAGGTGAGTTGCCGCTGATTGCCAGGCGGGGATCGGCCAGCAGGTCCCGCACCGAGACCGTCGGCTGAGCCAGCCCTCGCTCATAGATAGACATGGGCCGAAGCGGGCACCGCACGATCCGGCCTGCCCCGGAGTGGATTCTCAGCCCTGGGGCGATCCCCGCCGAGCCAGCCAAAAGGAAACGGCCTCCGCTGGCGTCCTCATCGACGGCGGTGCGGACGCGCTCCCAGATCTCGGGAACGAGTTGCCACTCGTCGATGAACACCGGCGAAGGCGCGCGGGTCAGCTGGCCCAGGTCAGCTGACAAGGCCTCGCGTTGCCCAGAGTTGTTCATGGAGAACACCGTCTTCGCCCGCTGGCTGGCGGTGGCGGTTTTGCCCACGCCCTTCGCCCCTTCCAGCGCGATAGCGGCAAGGTGCGGGAAGAGCTCATCGAGGGTGTCATCGATGACGCGCCGGTGGTAGGCCATGGGAGGAATCTAGCATCAAGAGCACCCCTACACTGCAAATAGTCGGGTCCCTACGCTGCAAATGGCCACCTCTCTACACTGCAAATGGCCAGGTTTCTACGCTGCAAATAGTCGGGTCTCCGCGCTGCATACCACCAGGTTCCCCTAGACGCGTCGCTGCCAGCACTGTTCGGGCTCCAGCCCTGAGGCGGCACCGGTGGCCTCGCCCGACGAGGGACGCCCCCACCGTCGGTAAGGCCGCTCCCGCCCCGGCCGACGGCCTGCCGGAACACGGCGGCGATCCCCACACCACCGCTCAGGAGGCCACGCTCCGGAACTCTTCCGGAAGGGGACGCCGCAGCGAGGCGAGGACCATGACGAGGTAGAAGCAGCCGAACAGCAGGAACAGCCCGGCGAAGGCGACGAAAAGCTCTCCCCAGCCGAACTGGACCCAGTGGACGCCCAGCCCCGCCACCGCGGTATACACCAGGCCGCTGACCGTGCTCAGCACGACGATGGCCACGGTGGTGGCGGCGATCAGGACCGTGAGCACCACCGCCTCGGAGGTCCCCGACAGCAGCAGCCCCGAACGGGACACGCCCGCGGACCGCAGCACCGAAATCCCCCTTCTCAGCTCGCCGTCGGAGATCACCAGGATCGCGAGCGAACAGATGACCACGACGATCAGCAGGGGAACCATGAACAAGAAGAACTGTCCCAGGCTGTCGAGATAGGCCGCCACGTTCGGGTAGGCGTTCTTCACCTTGGTGACGGACCGGTTCATCGACCAGGTGACAAACACCGCCCCGAGGGCGACGGTCGAGGGCAGCACGATGGCCGAGGTCATCGACAGCCGCGCCCGCACGTTCCGGCAGGCGACGAGCCACCCGGCCCAGCGGACCAGCCGCTGCAGCCCGGCCAGCAGCATCCCATGCCAGGAGCGGTGCCACGCCCCGAGGCAGCACAGCACCACCAGCATCGTCAGGTAGCCGAACTGGCTCAGCCCGCTGACCAGTTTGTCCCCGGGGTCCAGCCCGGCCAGGCCCGCGTCCCGGAGAGCGATCATCGCCGGGAAGGCCAGCGCAGCCACCAGCGCGATCAGCGCCAGCGCCCCGAAGATCTTGCGTCCCAGGCCCGGCCGCTGGATCTCGGCGTGTGGTTTCGACACCACCGGCGACATCCTCGCGATCCGCACCAGGGGCCGCGCCGCCGCGAGGACCAGCAGGCCCGCCATGATGACGAGGAAAGTCCCAGAGGTCGCCAGGAACTGGGTTGGGGCCAGCCCGGGTGTCAGGGTGAGCACGTTGACCAGGGAGAACACCAGCGGGCTGGTGGCCGCCGCGGCCGCTCCCCCGACGAGGCAGGCCGCGGCACCGATCGCGAGCACTTGCACCAGCATCACCAGGCAGAGCTGTCGCGACGTGGCGCCCGCGAACCTCAGCAGCCGGAACGCAGGCGCAAGGCGTGTCGACATGGCCTTCAGCACCATGCTCAGCATCACCACCGACGGCACCCCGTAGATCCACACCGCCGACGACGCGAAACCCCGCAACCGGCGAACTGGGCGCTCGCCGTACTGGGCGAGCAGTTCGGCGATCCGGGTCTCGGTGGACCAGGAGTACAGCACCGCCAGGTAGATGATGAACGCGACTAGGGTGGTGGCGGCGAGGAAGGAGAACCAGTGGATGCGTCCTCGCCAGATTTCCTTGAGTGAGAGCCGGAACATCAGCGAGCGTCCCCCGCCCGCATCGCCGCGTACAGGTCGTCTACGCTCGGCCTCATCATCTCGGCCTGGACGCTGCCGTCGCGCAGCACGATCACCCGGTCGGCGGTGGCGGCGCCGGCGAGGTCGTGGGTGACCATCACGACGCAGATTCCCGAGTCCGCCAGTTCCCGGAGCTTGCCCAGCACGAACTGGGAGTTGGCCGAGTCCAGAGCTCCCGTCGGCTCGTCGGCGAATACCACGGCGGGGCGGCTGTACAGGCAACGCGCCACGGCGACCCGCTGCTGTTCGCCACCCGACAGCCGCGACACGACCGTGTGCGTGCGCGGCCCCAGCGCCATCGCGTCCAGGACTGCGACCGCTTCTGCCTCCCGCACCGGTAGCCGGGCGAACCGGCGCTGGATCGTCACGTTCTCGACCGCGGTCAGGGACGGGATGAGGTTGAGTTCCTGGAAGACGAAGCCGACCCGTCCCTGGTGCAGCCGGGACAAGCGGGCCTGAGACAGCCCGTTCAGTTCCTGGCCCAGCAACCTCACCCGGCCGGTCGTGACCGGCAACAGCCCAGACAGGCAGTACAGCAGCGTCGATTTGCCCGACCCGGACCGCCCGACGATCGAGACGAACTCTCCCTCCGCCACCCGCAGTGACACCTCGCGCAGCGCGGGAACCCGAGCCCCTCCGGGGACGACGTAGACGTAACCAAGTCCCGAGGCTTCAATCACCATTCCTCATGATAAAACCAGCCGCTACCTGAGCGAGTGGAATCAGGGATGCGAGTTTTTGTGGGGTGGGAGCGTCACGACGCGGTCGCAGGCCCGCCAGGCCTGCTCGTCGTGGGTGGCGAGGACAACCGTCGCGCCCCGGCCGGCGAGGCCCCGCAGCAGACCCAGCACGTCGGCGGTGTTGTCCTGGTCGAGGTTGCTCGTGGCCTCGTCGGCGAGGATCAGGCCAGGATCGTTCGCCTGAGCGCGGGCGATCGCCACCCGCTGCCGCTGCCCGGTCGAGAGGGTGGCAACTGGCGTCCCAGCGAGATCCGCCAGACCCACCTCCGCCAGCAGGGCTTCGGCGCGCCGCAGCGCAGGCCGCGCCGCCACCCCGGCATACCTCAGGGGCAACGCCACGTTGGCGACAGCGGTCTCCTCCTCGACCAGGCCCAGTTCCTGGAACACGAAACCGACCTCGCGGCTACGGAACCGCGCCCCAGCGCTCGACCCGGGGCGAGGCAGGGCGCGGCCATCGACCAGAACCCGGCCCCGGTCGGGGGCCAGCTGGCAGCCAAGGATCCGCAACAGGGTCGTCTTCCCCGTCCCGGACGGGCCGACCAGGGCCACGAGTTCGCCCGAGTCTGCCCGCATGCTGAAGCCGTCGAGCGCATCGACCGTGCGTCCGGCAGACCGGAACCTCTTGCTGATCTCAATCACGTCGACGGCTACCACGCTGCCTCCCGCAGGCTCCTCTGCTGATCCTGACCCAGGAAGAACGCGACCCCGCCGATGACGAACCCGGCCGTGGCCACCGCAACGACGCACCCCAGCCCGATCATGACGATGCTCCGGTGCGCTCCGCCCGCCACCAGGCTAACCCCAACCCACCCCGCGATCAGGCTCGGCAGCGTCCAGGAGGAGAGGACGAACACCCCGCACCGCAGCGCCAGGTGCCAGGCGCTCGCGCCACAGGCATGATGCACCGCATAGTCATGGAAACGGCTGCGGATCAGCGAGCCCAGCCCCGAAGCCACCCCGACCGCGGTGGTCAGCAGGCCCGCGGCGAAGACGGCAAGGAAAGCCACCCGGCCCCGCAGTTCGGGCCCGAAGTCCACGCCCACTTTGTCACCCACCCACCGAGGCAGCAGCGGGACTAGCGGCTCCACAGCGGCGATGTAATCAGCCAGGCCCTGTCCGTCGGGCAGCACCAGGCGCGCCGCCACCTCCGCGAGCCGGTCAGCGTCGAGGTCCTCGACCGCGCTGGCGGGCAGCACGACGAGGACGCGGCGGCCCAGCGGCTGGTAGTCCATCCACAGGTCCAGGAACCCTGACGAGGTCGTGGCGGCGACCCGCACCGGGACCCGCCCGGCATCGACGACATCGCCCACGGCGAGCCCGGTCTGATCCCCGGCCAGCGCGTAGGGGGCTTCGGATTCGGGCAACCCGAAGGCCTTGGCAACATCACCGTAGGCATAGATGAGGTTCCGCTCCTGGCCCAGGTAGTGCAGGGAGTAGGCGCCCGGGCGTCCGAGTTGCGCCGCGAGGGCCTTGCGTGCCCGGTCGAGCTGGTCGGCGCTGGGGGTGGAGTCCTGCTCTCCGGAGACGAAGTACACCGCCTCGTGGCTGGCCAGACCGTTAGCTGCCCGGATGTCGGCGAGGCTCCGCGACACCAGGCCAGCGCTCAGCCCAACCAGCAGCGCGAGCAGCCCGACGTGGACGGCCAGCGCGAAGACCCGGCCCGGCATGTGAGCCACGTCCCGCAGGCCGCTGCGGAGCGCGAAACCCTGGCCGGTCATCGCGGCACCCCGGCCATCCGGTAGCAGCGGATCGCGACGACCGAGACCACCACGGCGCAGTCGAGCAGGACGAGCCCGGCCCCCAGCGCAGCGACCGGGACCGGAAGCGTCAGGCCCAGCCACCAGCCGCCGACGACGGTCACCATGGCCGCGACGCCCACCGCGAGCGCCCACCCGAGCAGGACCGCCGGAAGCCGCCGGAGGGTTGCCTGCCAGGGCGTCGCACCGAGGAGGCTCTCCTTGCGCAACCGGTCGCGCCAGCGCCTAGTCGCCGATGCCAGGGCCATGGTCGCGCTGAGCCCGGCGAGACCCACGATGACGGCCACCAGCCACATGGTGGGCGCGGTGACCACCTCGGCCCAGAAAGACCGGTTCCTCTGCCAAACGGCCTGGTAGCCGAGGTCCTGCAGCCGCTGCGAGAGCTCCTGCGC
>JAUMYR010000072.1 GCA_030528545.1 Propionibacteriaceae bacterium | reverse complement strand
ACCAGCTCTTGGGGACGCGCGCCCACGCGCAAGTGCAGGCAATGGACGAAGCGGCGCCGTTGGCCGACGAAGACCTAGCTGCCTTGGACACCTTGGTCTCGGAGTGATTCGATCAGAGCCGCAGCCTCCTGAGCTACGCCCGAAGGACGGGGAACCGGTCTTCCCAGAGAGTTCGAACACGTTCGGGCAGGACAAGCCCGTCCCAGATTCTGACCAGCACATCGGCGTTGAGTAGCGCAGTCTGGTCGCCGAGGCTTCCTTCGGTGATGATGACGCGGTACACGTACGGCTACGTCCTCACGGCCATCAAGGCTGAATGCCGAAGGTCCTGGTGCCCAGTACACACTGCGCGGCAGCGTGACCGCACCGTGGCAACGCTCCCGGCTTTCTCTCGGTTATGGGGTATGACCTAATCCTCGCCCTCATCGAGGTCGAGCACCACCACTCTCAAGCCCGAAGAGCCGCCAAAGGACCTACCTGCCTTGGGCGCGCTGGCTTTGGAGTGATCCGATCAGGACTGCTGCCTGCCGAGCCGCAGGCCTGTCACTTACCGCCAGAGAGGTCAGCCATGATGCTCGGGGCCTTCGGCTGGTGCGGCCCCCAAGCCGAGGAAGCGGTCGACGAAGGCGCTCAGTCTGGCAATCACCCGCTGTTTCTTCTCTCCGTGGCCACCGCTCGGGGCGAAACGGGAGACCGGTGGCAAGATCTTGGTGATGGCCGTCCCGGTGGTGCGCAACTCTCCGTTGCGGAAGGCATTCTGGACGAAAGCGCGGGTTGCGTCAGGTTTGAGTCTCTCCTCGGCGATGATCCCGGCCAGTTCGGCCTCGCGCTTGGCTTCGATGAAGGCCACCCATTCGTCGTCGATGTGCCCATCGGCAGAGACCGAATCGACGAAGGCCTCGATGAGATCCTTCTTGTTGCGCAGCGTCGGGCTGGCACTGACCGCCCGGGTGATTTCGGCACGGATTTCTTTGTCGTCGCCGTCGCCGTGCTCGTCCCGGTACTTCTGCACCAGCATGAGAATGTAATCGACGTTGATCTCGACCTGTTTGATGAGTTCGATCTCGAAAACCACGTCGTCGTTGATGATTTCCTTTTCGGCGTCCTGGCTTTGACGGAACTGGGCGTAGAGGTCGAGGTAGATGCTGCGGTAGTCCTGCCCCTGACGTTCGCTGAGGATCTCGTTCCCGGCGAAGTCGTCGAATGAGGACAGGATGTTCTGCAACCGCAGGATCGCCCCAAACAGCGCGATGAAGGCCCTCTGGGCGGCCTCCCCGATGATCGGCTGCCCGAGCGGGAAGGTCTCCAGCAACTCGGTGACCTTGTCGGCGTATTCGCGGTAGTAGTCCTGGTAGGGCTTGAGCAGGACGACGCCGCGGGCCTCCCGGTTGCCGAACAGTTCCAGCGCCGCGTTGGTCTCGTCCTCCAGGTTCCGGAAGGCGACGATATTGCCGTAGGTCTTCACCGAGTTGAGGATCCGGTTGGTCCGGGAATAGGCCTGGATGAGGCCGTGGGCGCGCAGGTTCTTATCGACGAAGAGGGTGTTGAGGGTGGTGGCGTCGAAGCCAGTGAGGAACATGTTGACGACGATGACGAGGTCGATCTCCCGGTTCTTGATCCGCTGGGAGAGGTCCTTGTAATAGTTCTGGAACTTCTCGGCGCTGGTGTCGTAACTGGTGCCGAACATGTCGTTGTAATCCTGGATCGCATCCTCCAGGAAGCCGCGGGCGTCGGCGGGCAATTCGTCGGTGTCGAAGGCCTCGTCGTCGATGATCCCGTCGCTGGCGGCGTCGTTGGCCCCGTAGGAGTAGATCAGTCCGATCTTCAGCCTGCGCTCGGGCGGCAGGCCTTCTTGCAGAAGCGCAAAGTGGTTGTAGTAGACCCGGGCGGCCTCAATGGACGCGGTCGCGAACAGCGCATTGAAACCACGCACCCGGCGGCGTTCCCGAAGCGCTTCGGCGCGGCGAGAGACACGGCTGGATTCGGCCACATTGGTGACGACCGAATGGTCGTAACTGGAGGCGCGCTTCGTCTTCTGGTCGAAGTGCTCAAGCACATAGGAGACGATCATGCCGATGCGTTCCGGGTCGAGCAGTGCCCGCTCGGTGTCGATGGCTGGCACCTGTTTATCGATGACGCTGCCCACCTGCACGGTGCTGACATAGTCGATACGGAACGGCAACACGTTCTTGTCGGTGATGGCGTCCACGATCGTGTAGGTGTGGAGCTTCTCCCCGAAGGCCTGTTCGGTAGTCTTCAGCCGGGGATTGCCGCCGCTGGCCGCATTGGCCGCGAAGATCGGTGTGCCCGTGAAACCGAACAGGTTGTACCGCTTGAACGCCCTAGTGATCGCGGTATGCATGTCCCCGAACTGGGAACGGTGGCATTCGTCGAAGATGATGACGACGTGCTGATGGTAGACGTCGTGGCTGGGGTTGGCCTTGATGAAGGTTGAGAGTTTCTGGATCGTGGTGATGATGATCTTGGAGTCCCGGCTTTCCAGCTGGCGCTTGAGCACCGCGGTGGAGGTATTGGAATCGGCCGCGCCTTTCTGGAAACGGTCGTATTCGCGCATGGTCTGGTAGTCCAGGTCTTTGCGGTCCACCACGAAGAGCACCTTGTCAACGCTGTCTATCTGGGTGGCGAGCTGGGCGGCCTTGAAACTGGTCAGGGTCTTGCCCGAGCCGGTGGTGTGCCAGACATAGCCACCGGCGCTGATGGTGCCGAGCTTCTTGTAATTGGTGGCGATCTCGATGCGCTGCAGCATCTTCTCGGCGGCGACGATCTGGTAGGGACGCATCACCAGCAGCATCTTGTCGACGGTGAGGACACAGTACCGGGTGAGGATGTTGAGCAGCGTGTGCCGGGCGAAGAAGGTCTTGGCGAAGGAGATCAGGTCGCGGATCGGCTGGTTCTTGGCGTCTGCCCACCACGAGGTGAACTCGAAGGAATTGGAGGTTTTGCGCCTGCGGCTGGCCTGCTGCCCCTCTTTCAGGTGTTGTCTGCGGGTGGTGTTGGAGTAGTACTTGGTGAGCGTGCCGTTGGAGATGACGAATAGCTGGACGTAGTCAAACAGGCCGCTGCCCGCCCAGAAACTGTCTCGCTGGTACCGGTCGATCTGGTTGAACGCCTCGCGGATGTCAACGCCGCGGCGTTTGAGTTCGATATGGACCAGCGGCAACCCGTTGACGAGGATCGTCACGTCGTACCGGTTGGAATACCTGGCGCCGCCCTCGCCCTGGCCGATCTCGTACTGGTTGATGACCTGGAGCCGGTTGTTGTGGACGCGCCGCCGGTCGATCAGCAGCACATTCTTGGTGGTGCCGTCGTCGCGGCGAAGCAACTGAATGTTGTCCTCGTGGATGCGCTCGGTCTTCTCGACGATGCCGTCGTTCTTCCCGGCGACACAGCTGGTGAAGAACCGGTCCCATTCGGCGTCCGAGAACTGAAAGCCGTTCAGCAGTTCCAGTTGGGTCCGCAGGTTGCCGATCAGGTCGGCCTCCGAACGGATCGTCAGATACTCATAGGCCTGTGATTGCAGCACCCGGATGAGTTCGGCCTCCAGGGCTGCCTCCGACTGGTAGGCGGTCTCTTCACGCGGGTCTGGGATATATTCCGCGACGACGGTGGATTCCGCCGAGACCGCGATCGGGTCGTAGGAGACGGCCGTGGCCTGGGTGTGATCGTTCGGTTTCATCGCGTGGCTCACAGGGTGTCGAAGAAGTCTTCGTCGAGGCGGACGAGGCTGGGGGTGGGTTCCGACTGCACTCCCACCCCGTAGCGGACGAGCAGCTGGGCGAGGCGCTGACCGTCGATCAGTTCGATGCGGGCGTTGATGCGATCGGCCTCCTCGCGGGCGCCGCGGGTGAAAGCCGCGGTGGTGATGTAGACGCCCCGGTCGCCTTGTCTGCTGAGCAGGGCCCCGGCGAATCGCTGGATCTCGGGCCGATCCACGGTGCGGTCCAGCGCCCAGCGTTTCGCTTGCACGTAGATGCGATCCAGGCCCAGCGGGTCCTGGCTGATGATCCCATCGATGCCGCCGTCGTTGCTGAGCGGGGTGCGTTCGAGGGAGCCGCGTCGACCGTAACCCATCGCCGCCAGCAGCCGGATGACCAGGTGCTCGAACCCCGCGGGGGAGACGTTCACCGCAGCGGCGAGGACCTCGGCCTCGACCACAGCCCGGTTCGCCTCAACGGCCTGCTGAATCAGGTCGGCGGGCGTGGACGAAGCCGCGGGTTCCGCCGCTGCCGCTGGCGAGCCGACGGACGTGCCGGTGCGCTGGAGGAACTCCCGGAAGGACGGATAGGACTCCAGCGTCTTGGCGTCGATCCGCTCGGGGTGGGCCGCCAAGGCCTCACGCCCTGCCCCGGTGATGCGTGCGTGCCCGCGGGCCGGGCGTTCGATCAGTCCAGCGTTGACCAGATAGGTGACCGCCCAGCCGACCCTGCTGGTCATCACACGTTGCTTGCCGCTGGGCAGCAGAGCGCTCCGCTCCTCGGAGGTGAGGCCGAACTCCTCCTCCAGAGCGGCCACCAGATCCCGCATACGCCAGGTCTGACCATCGCCGAGCAAGACCAGCACCGGCCGCATGCACGACTGATAATCCGGGATCATCGTTTCTCCTCAAAAGTCAGCAGCCGGTTCCGGTAATACTCATACTGCTTCCGCCGAGCCGCCAGCTCCGCCGGAAGACCAACACTGAGGTCGTTCACGAATGCTTCGAGCTTGTCCAAGGTTTGGACCGTTCTCTCTTTTGTTTCCGCAGGAGGATTTGGTATGGGAATGCTGCTGAGTTTTGCTTTATTGAGCTTCGGCTGTGCCGCCCCCGAAACAAATGGCGTCAGATCTATTGAGTTTAGGTACAACTCGACGAAGCGCCTCTCGGTGTGCGAAGCAAACTCCAGCACGTGGGCATGATTGTTTACCCAAGTTTTGCCAGAGATTGAGAAGGCGATAGGTGCTGCCCGGGTAAGCAGGTTTGCCCCATCCTCGGATACCAGTAGGTAGTCTCCATCAAAGATGTAGTCACTGACATGGTCGACCACCCCTGAGGCTCCATAGTAGGGAATTGTTCCAGGGTTTCTAGCTTCACGGGTGACCGGCTTTCGTCTGCTGTCAAGATTCTTCGCTATGACGCCGAGCGGTGAAAACACAGCGGTCGAATCGGTTGCGAAGAGCCGTGCACGGTAGTACTCATATTGGCGTCGTCGAGCTTCCAGCTCCCCTTCCAGCTCGGTGAACTTATCCAGCACTCTCACGATCTCCCGCTGTACCTCAAGTGGCGGGACGGGGAAACGGAACTTTCTGAAGCCGGTCATGTCAACAGACGCGAAGCTGGAAGTGGTTGTATTCGAGCGGCACCACTCGTCGAGAACAAAAGCGTAGTGGTAAAGGAACTTGATTTCCACTTGGCTTGCCCACTGGTCCTTCACCGCGAGGGATGTGAATCTCTGGTTAGAGAGATGCGGTACGGTGATTAGTGCGTGTTCGCCGATGGTCGCCGAAGTGGCTATGAGTAACGAGTTGGGTGGGAAGAGCTTTCCACTCTTGACTGCTGATTTGCTGATCAGCTGAAGGGAGTGGCTGAGGACCCTGCCATTTGCTCGGATGTCTTCCATCCGAAACCAAGGGACTGTGCCATTTTCCCAGAATGATGAATTAGATTTGGAGGGCGTGTAACCGTTCTTGATTTCAAAAAGATCTTCAATCTTAACGAACTCGACCCCATCCGGGCAGAGCTCTGCGATCAGTTCGTTGATTTGGCTCACGGTTGTTCTTTCTGTGGTTCGATCAAGGAATCGGCTTGTGCCTCAAGGGAGAGGAAGCGATCGAAGTCGCTGACGTAGAGGCGGTCCTGCACGATGCGGTACTTTTCAAACTCTGTTTCCGCGTAAAGCTTGGCTTGCTCCTGCGAGATGCGACCCGGCCCAGTCAACACCTCGGTGCCGTTGAACTCCAGGAAACCATCTAGCCGTTTCGCCCAATCCTCCATCGACATTGGGATCTTGCGAGTGGCCTGCAACTCCGCATAGTCTAGATACATCGACACGATGCGTTGAAGGAAATCTAGCTCGGTCTCGCTGAGGTAGTTTTTGGCGATTGATACGTCAGATTTTACAATCTTGCCCGTGGGGACTGATGCCCAGGTGCTGAGTCCCATATGTGGTTGTGTTGCGTCAGCGCGCTCCACGATGAGTTCTGCTGCGGTGTGTCGATGAGTTGCCCAGTGTAGTTTGTTCTGGACAAGAGCAAAGAACTCGCGAGTAGTTGGTGCTTGGGGATCGTAGTCGAAGGCGGTGGCATAGATGTCGGTGATTTGCTGGTAGAATTTCCGCTCCGATGCCCGGATCTCGCGAATTATTTCGAGTTGCCGTTTGAAAAACTCGTCAGTGAGCCGATGTCCGCTCTTGAGGCGTTCGACATCCATGGCCCAGCCCTGGATGGTGTAGTCTTTGACGACTTGGGAGGCCCACCTTCTGAACTGTACCGCTCGAGGGTTGTTAACCTTGAAACCAACAGCGATGATCGCCTGTAGGTTGTAGTGCTTTACTCTATATTTCTTACCATCGGACGCAGTTATTAAGTATTTTTTAATAACTGCTTCTGGATTGATCTCTCCATCGTCATGCAAACGTTTTAGGTGTTGTGTGATGGCAGATACCGTTACATCGTACAGCTCAGCCATGACCCGCTGTGTTAGCCAGATATTCTCGTCTTCGTAGCGTAGTTCGACGGCTGTTTCATCCCCGCCAGTTGCGGCGATGAAGGTCAGATACTCGGCCGAGGAAGAAACGGGATAGTCGGTCACGACGGCCCTCCCTCCAGGTCGGCGACGATGGCGTCGATCTCGGTGCGGAGCTCGGCCTGGCGGGCGACGATGCGGGCGATCTCGGCGTTGAGGGCCTTGATGTCCACGGCCTCGCGGGTGTCCTCCTTCTCGACATAGGAGGACACCGAGAGGTTGTAGTCGTTGGCCGCGAGGTCTTCGTTGGTCACGAGCTTGGCGACGTGGTCCACGTCGCGGCGGGCGGTGAAGGTCTCCAGGATGTGATCCTGGTGTTTCGGCAACAGCTTGTTCTTGTTCCCGACCCGGCTGAACTCGCCCGAGGCGTCGATGAACAGCACCGTATTCTCGGGCTTCGACTTCTTCAGCACGATGATGCAGGTGGCGATGGTGGTGCCGAAGAACAGATCCGGTGGCAGCTGGATCACGGCGTCTACATAGTTGTTGTCGATGAGATACTTGCGGATCTTGCGCTCCGCGCCCCCGCGGTACAGCACGCCGGGGAACTCGACGATCGCCGCGGTGCCGTTGACGCTCAGCCACGACAGGATGTGCATAGTGAACGCCAGGTCCGCCTTCGACTTCGGGGCCAGCACCCCGGCGGGGGCGAACCGTTCGTCGTTGATGAGCAGCGGATTGTCGTTGCCCTCCCACTTCGTCGAATAGGGAGGATTCGACACGATCGCCTCGAAGGGCTCGTCGTCCCAGTGCCTGGGGTCGATCAGGGTATCGCCGTGCTCAATGCTGAAGGACTCGTAGTTGATGTTGTGCAGAAACATATTGATCCGCGCCAGGTTGTACGTGGTCAGGTTGATCTCTTGCCCGTAGAACCCGTTGCGAACCCGGTCCGGCCCAAGGACCTTGGCGAACTTCAGCAACAGCGATCCCGACCCGCAGGCTGGATCGTAGACCTTGTTCACCTCGGCCTTGCCGACCACCGTCAGCCGGGCCAGTAGCTCCGAGACCTCCTGCGGGGTGTAATACTCACCACCGGACTTGCCAGCCTGAGAGGCATACATGCCCATGAGGTACTCGTAGGCGTCCCCGAACAGGTCGATCGAGTTGTCCTCGAAATTACCCAAAGGAAGATCACCGATCGCGTTCAGGAGCTTGACCAGCTTCTCGTTGCGCCTGGCAACGGTCGGACCAAGCTTGGAGCTGTTGACATCGAGGTCATCGAACAGGCCCTTCAGCGCCCCCTCGGCCGCGGTACCAACCGCGGACCCCTCAATGTTGTGGAAGACCCGCTCCAGGGTTTCGTTCAGTTTCTCGTCCCGGGGAGCCTGCTCCCGGACATTGCTGAACAGCTCCGAGGGGAGAATGAAGAAACCCTTCTCTTCCACGATGTTTTCCAGGATGCTGGAGGCCTCCCGGTCGGATTCCTCGGTGTAGTCGTAATCGGGATTCCCGGCCTCGTGTTCGCCCTGGTTGATGTAGGCGGTGAGGTTTTCAGAGATGAACCGGTAGAACAGCATGCCCAGCACGTAGGCCTTGAAGTCCCAGCCATCCACCGAGCCGCGCAGCTCGTTGGCGATTCGCCAGATGGTCTTATGCAACTCGGCCCGCTGGGCCTCTTTGGTGGTCGGTACCATTCGGAATCTCCTACGCCACTGCAGCGATCCATGCTGTCCTGAACAGGTGTGCTCACACCGTACTAGAACCCACTGACAAAACCGCGGGGCCACACCCCTGCGGCCCCGGGGATCGGGCCGGTGAGTCCACGGCCAGGCAGCGAAGACCACCCTGCCCGCAGTGGCTCTCGTCTCAGCCTCAGGGGTTTCAGACCGACGCTCATCGCCGCGGCTTGTTTCACGCGATCCTTCACCGGGACGTAGCCAGCGGCGAGGAGTTTCCCGGGCGCAGCCGGACCAGGGCATCGGTCGGGGAGAGTCCCTGCCCGGCGGCACCTGCTGTGCCGGGCGTCTTAGACTGCCGGGTCCGTTCGTCCCGGACGACATTCTCGGCTTAGCGCTCACCCGGGTCTTGCCTGGCGATGGGCTCCGGCGGAGGTGATTCAATGTGCAGGTGATCGCCGGACTTCAGCTTGACCGTCGCGTCGCCATCATGGCGATCGTCAACCGCACCCGGGACTCCTTCTTCGACGCGGGCAAGACCTTCGGCCTTGGTGCCGCAACAGAGGCCGTGCTGTCGGCGGACGAGGCGGGAGCCGACATCATCGACATCGGCGGGGTGCCGTTCTCTCCGGACGCCCGCGAGGTCTCCCAGGCCGAAGAGATCGACCTAGTCTGCTCGCTGATCGAGGCGGTGTCGGGGAAATGCCGGGCGCTGCTCAGCGTCGATACCTTCCGTTCCGGAGTGGCCGAGGCCGCCATCGCAGCCGGGGCCGCCATCATCAACGACACCTCCGGCCTGGCCGACCCGCACCTAGCCCCACTCGCCGCGCGAACCGGGGCCGGGCTGATCGTGACGCACAGCCTGGCGGCTCCCCGCACCCACCTGCGGCGTCCCTACTACCAGGACGTGGTCGCTGAGGTGCGGACTTTCCTGGCCGATCGCGTCGCCTCCGCCCGGGACGCAGGAGTCGCCGCCGGGCAACTCATCCTTGACCCGGGACCCGACCTCAACAAGAACACCCTGCACACCCTGGAACTGTTGCGCCGTTTCCAGGAGTTCACCACCCTGGGCTATCCGGTGCTGGCCGCCCTCTCCAACAAGGACTTCATCGGCGAGACGCTGGACCGTCCGAAGCACTCCCGGCTCGCCGGGTCGCTCGCCGCCGCGGTCTGGTGCATCGAACGCGATGCGCGGATCGTGCGCGTCCACGACGTGCCCCGGCACGTAGAAGCCGTCCGGATGACCGAGGCCCTTCTAGGGATGAGAGAACCCGCCTACCTCAGACACAACCTGGACTGACGGCACCTGCGGGCGCGGCCCCATGGCCGAATCCCCACCACCGGCGAGCTTCCCCGGCTATTCCCCGAGCGCCGGAAACCGGTCACGCAAGGCCTGGGTGACGGTGACGACGACGTCTCGCGGCTCTCCCTGGTTAAGGACTTCAATGCCCTGCTCGGTGTCCGCGAGGGGTTCGAGGGTGGCCAGCTGAGAGTCCAGCATCGACGGTTTCATGTAGTGGCCAGATCGTTTCTTGAGCCGCTCCAGATTCTCGTCCTCTGGAAGGACCAGATGTATGAAGAAGACCTCTCCCTGAGACTCCCGCAAAATATCCCGGTAGGCCTTGCGCAGCGCCGAACACGCCACCACCGTGGAGACTCCCTCCGAGGCCCGTTCAGACATCCAATCCCGCAACGACCTCAGCCACGGCCAGCGATCCTCGTCGGTCAGCGGCTGCCCCGCTCCCATCTTGGCCCGGTTGGCCTCGCTGTGGAAGTCGTCCCCCTCAGCCATGGGAAGCCCGAAGGTGTTTGCGACCTCCTGGCCAACCGTGGTCTTTCCGGTGCCAGCGACACCCATAACAACGATATGCACAGGTTTCATCCCAACATCCCCGCCCCGTAGAAAACGACTGCTGACAAGCCAAAGCCAATGACCGCGATGGCGGTTTCCATCACCGTCCAGGTCCGCAGTGTGGTCGCGACATCCATGCCCATGAGGCGTCCGACCAGCCAGAAGCCCGAATCGTTGACATGGGACGCCGCCACCGAACCAGCCGCTGTCGCCAGCACGATGGCAGCGAGCTGAACACCATTGAAACCGCCAGAGGCCACCGTCGCACCCATCAGCCCGGCCGTCGTGACCAAGGCCACCGTCGCCGAGCCTTGCGCCACGCGCAAGATCAGCGCGATCAGGAAGCAGGCCAAGATCACCGGCACGCCGATGCTGCCGAGAGTATTGGCCAGCGCGTCCCCAATACCAGAGGTCCGCAGCACCCCACCGAACATGCCGCCCGCCCCGGTCACCAGGATCACCGAACACACCGGTCCGAGAGCGCTATCCAGGGTCTTCTCTAGGGCACTGCCCTTCTCGCCGCGCGCCTTGCCCAGAACCAGCGCCGCCACCAGAACAGAAATGAGGAGAGCGATGGGGGTCTCGCCGATGAGACGCAGCGTCAGCACCCAACTCGCCTTCGGGTCTACCCAGCCCAGCGCGCCAGCCATATTCAGACCCGTATTGAGGAAGATCAGGCCGACCGGGACGAGCATCAGCCCGACAATCGTCCCAGCGGAAGGAGGATCAGCCGGCTGGTCCTCGTCCTTCGGGCCTCCCGCCAGCAGATCCGGTACGGGCAGCGGCCATTTCCTGCCCATCCGGGTGCCCAAAAGATAACCGGCGAACCACCAGGTGGGTAGAGCGATGACTAGGCCAACCAGCATCACGACACCTACATTGGCCCCGAAATACTCACTGGCTGCGATGGGGCCTGGATGGGGCGGCAGGAAGACATGCATCACCGAGAAAGCACCCGCCGCAGGCATCCCATAGAGAAGCACCGGCGCCCCCAACCGCCGGGCCGTGGCGAAGATGATCGGCAGCATGACGATCAGCCCGGCGTCGAAGAAAATGGGGAAACCAAAGATCAAGGACGCCACGCCCAGCGCTAAGGGGGCTCTATCCTCGCCGAAGAGCCGGATTAGGGCATCGGCCAGCGATTGTGCGCCGCCGGACGTCTCCACCAGACGCCCCAACATGGCCCCGAGCCCGACGAGCAGGGCCACCGAACCCAGCGTCCCACCGAAACCGCCCGTCATGGTGCTGACGATCTTTCCCAGGGGAACACCGGTTGCTAAAGCCGTTGCCAGCGACACGACGATGAGCACGAGGAAAGCGTGCAGCCTGAGCCAGATGACCAGGACCAGGATGAGCGCGATAGCTCCTGCCGCTATCCCTAAGAGTGGCCCCACCCCGAGGGTCTGTGTCCATTCGTTCATGCGTCCTCCTTAACGCTATGACTGGCCACTATTCCACTACATCGCCCGCACCTAGGCCAGCACCGGGAAGCGAAAACCACACTATGGGACGGCGGGAGCATCCGTAGTCCGTGCGTCCCGGGCGTCCCAGGCCGAAACGCGATCCCCTGGGGGCAGGTGCGATACGGGAGAGCAGGGGCCTTCTTCCCTAGGCAGCGTGTGGAGCCCCTGTCACCGCCTGGATAATGAGACCATGACTCGTCCCGTCCTGCACGCTACAGCGCCAGCTGGCTGGCTGAATGATCCGAACGGTTCGGTGGTCATCGATGGGGTGACTCATGTCTTCCACCAGTGGAATCCCGACGCGACAACCTTTGGCGCGATGCACTGGGGACACTTGGTGAGCACTGACCTGGTGACCTGGCAGCACCTCGGCTCGGCTCTGAAACCCGGGAGCGCTGATGCCGAGGACGCCGCGGGCTGCTGGAGCGGCTGCGCCTCGTGGGGGCCGGAGGGGGTGGAGTTCTTCTACACCGCGGTCGGTGGAGCTGACCACGCCACCCAGCGGCCGGTCCTGGCGCTACCGACCGGCCCCGGCCTGGGGACGCTGAGGCCCGTCCCGGGGGCCGTTGCCGAGCCACCACCGGGCTTCTCTCACGACTTCCGAGACCCGTTCGTGTGGGGTGAGCCGGGCCGCCGCCGGATGCTGATGTCGGGCAGAACCGCCAGCCTGGAGCCGGTCATCTGCGTCCTAGACGAGGCCGAGGATGGCTGGACCCATACCCGCCAGTTGCGGCGCGGCGATGGACTGGACCTGCCCGGCTGGCTGTGGGAATGCGCCCACCTGATGGCCGGGGACGAGGCGTCCGCCCTCATCGTGAGCTGCGTCGAGGGCCACGGCCACAACGAACGGTTCTCGGTGTGGGGCGCGACCTGCCCGGGGCAGTCCCTCACCGGGTGGACCAGCGTCACCGCGCTGGACGACGCCGGGCGGCTGTACGCCCCGCAGGTGTTTGCCCACCCCGATGGCCGGACCCTGATGATCGGCTGGGTCCGTACCCAGGACGACCCGGCTGGCAGCGGTCGCGAATGGACCGGGGCCCTCAGCCTGATGCGGGAACTCACGATCGTCGACGGCCGCCCGCACCAGCGTCCGGTCGCCGAGATCGATCGTCATACCCAGCCGATTCCGCTGAATACGGGCCGCGCGACCGCGGCATTCGCCCCTCAGGTGTGCGTCGAGGCGAGGGTGCGCACCCGCGGGACGCTGCGCCTGCGCAGCGGCGATCGGGTCTGGGAACTGCCGCTCGGGGAGTGGACGCGGGGAGCTGAAGCCAGGGTGTTCTTCGACGCGGGCATCGTCGAGGTATTCGCTTGTGGGCGCTCCTGGGTGGTCACCGATCTGTCCATGGAAAGGGTGGATGCGGTGGAGCTCACCGGCGGTGAACTCGGCCGGATCGTGGCGCTCGTCCCCCGCCAGGGTTAGGCGCCGACGCACGCCACCGGCCTCAGAGCTCGTCGTCGTCCCGGTTGAACCGGTCGATGCTGACCACCCCAGGAAC
>JAUMYR010000071.1:6387-13297 GCA_030528545.1 Propionibacteriaceae bacterium | reverse complement strand
CCCTTGTAGATCCACACCTTGACGCCGATGCGGCCGAAGGTGGTGCGGGCCTCGTAGAAGCCGTAGTCGATATCCGCGCGCAGCGTGTGCAGCGGCACCTGGCCATCCCGGTAGCCCTCGGAGCGGCTCATCTCGGCCCCGCCGAGACGCCCGGAGCACTTGATCCGGATGCCCTGAGCGCCAGCCCGCATCGCGGTCTGCTGCGCTTTGCGCATCGCGCGGCGGAAGGCCACACGGGCGCCCAGCTGCTCGGCGATGCCCTGAGCGACCAGCTGCGCATCGGTCTCGGGGTTCTTGACCTCGAGGATGTTCAGCTGCACCTGCTTGCCGGTGAGCTTCTCCAGTTCGGTGCGCACCCGCTCGGCCTCGGCGCCGTTACGGCCGATGACGATGCCCGGGCGGGCGGCGTAGAGGTAGATGCTCAGCCGGTCGGACCGGCGCTCAATCTCGATCGAGCTGATCCCGGCGCGCTCCAGGGTCTTGTTCAGGTACTGGCGAACCTTGACGTCCTCGCCCACCAGCTCGGCGTACTGCTTCTTGGAGTACCACCGGGTCTTGTGGTCGCTGGTCACGCCGAGGCGGAAGCCATTCGGGTTGATCTTTTGGCCCATGCTCAGGCTCCCTTCGGTTCGACGACGACGGTGATGTGGCTCGCACGCTTGAGGATCCGCGAAGCGGAGCCCTTGGCGCGGGGCCGGATGCGGCGCAAGGTCACACCCTCATCGACGAAAGCCTGCGAGATGTACAGCTCATCCGCGCGCAGCCCCTCGGCCGATTCCGCGTTGGCCATCGCCGAGGCCACGACCTTGTAGATCGGCTCGGAGGCGGCCTGCGGGGCGAACTTGAGCGTGGTCAGGGCTTCCTTGACGTCCATACCGCGTACCAGGTTGATGACCCGCCGGACCTTGGTCGGGCTCATGCGGACGTGACGTGCGATCGCATACGCGCCCGGCCGGTCGCCGAGCAGTGCGGCGCGGCGGCTGGGACGAGTTTCAGCGTTGCTCATCTAACTTCTCCTCGATTCTCAGCGCCGGCGCGATTTCTTGTCTTCCTTCACGTGACCTTTGAAGGTACGTGTCGGGGCGAACTCGCCGAGCTTGTGGCCGATCATCGATTCGGTGATGAAGACCGGCACGTGTTTGCGACCGTCGTGCACGGCGATGGTGTGACCGAGCATGTCCGGCACAATCATCGACCGGCGAGACCAGGTCTTGATGACGTTCTTGGTTCCCTTTTCGTTCTGGGCGTCCACCTTCTTCTGCAGGTGGTCATCGACGAAAGGGCCCTTCTTCAAACTGCGTGGCATTTCTTACCAGACTCCCAATCAGCGCTTCTTGCCGGCCTTGCGACGGCGGACGATCATCCGGCTCGACGCCTTGTTCTTGTCACGGGTGCGGCCCTCAGGCTTACCCCACGGCGACACCGGGTGACGGCCACCCGAGGTCTTGCCTTCGCCACCACCGTGCGGGTGGTCGATCGGGTTCATCGCGACGCCGCGAACCGTCGGGCGCACGCCCTTCCAGCGCATCCGGCCGGCCTTGCCCCAGTTGATGTTGGACTGTTCGGCGTTGCCGACGCTGCCAACGGTCGCGCGGCAGCGGACGTCCACCATGCGCATTTCCCCGGAAGGCATGCGCAGGGTCGCGGTCTTGCCCTCGCGGGCCACCAGCTGGATGGCCGCACCGGCGCTGCGTCCGAGCTTGGCCCCACCGCCGGGACGCAGCTCCACCGCGTGCACCGTGGTGCCCACCGGGATGTTGCGCAGCGGCAGGTTATTGCCGGGCTTGATGTCGGCGCCCTCGCCCGCGGTGACGACCGTGCCCTGGGTCAGGCCGTTCGGCGCGATGATGTAGCGCTTCTCCCCGTCGGCGTAGTGCAGCAACGCGATGCGGGCGGTGCGGTTCGGGTCGTACTCGATGTGAGCGACCTTGGCCGGGACCCCGTCCTTGTCGTAGCGCCTGAAATCGATCAGCCGGTACGCCTGCTTGTGACCACCGCCGATGTGGCGGGTGGTGATGCGTCCGGAGTTGTTACGGCCGCCGGTCTTCGGCTTTGGCGCCAGCAGCGACTTCTCGGGGGTCGAGCGGGTCAGTTCGACGAAGTCGGCGACACTCGAGCCGCGGCGGCCCGGAGTGGTCGGCTTGAATTTACGGATACCCATGAGGTTCTTCGTTCCTTCTCTTCGTCGGCTCAGGCGCCCGCGCCGAAGATGTCGATGCGGTCACCCTCGGCCACCGTGACGATGGCACGCTTGGTGTTCTTGGTGCGACCGATACCGAAGCGGGTGCGGCGGGCCTTACCCTGGCGGTTCAAGGTGTTGACCGAGACGACCTTCACACCGAAGATCTTCTCGACCGCGATCTTGATCTCGGTCTTATTGGCGTCCGGCGCGACGATGAACGTGTACTTGTTCTCGTCGAGCAGGTTGTAGCTCTTCTCGCTCACCACGGGGCGCAGCAGCACATCGCGGTGGTCCTTGATCTTGAGGCTCACTTCTTCTCCTCAGAGGTTTCGGGCTTGGCGTTGACGAAGCCAGCGGCCTCCGCCGCCTCAATCGAGTTGAACCAGACTTCGGCAACGGTGCGGGCGTACCACGGCGAGGCCGGGGTGTGGAACTTCATGGAGTCCTCATTGCCCTTGATGTCGAAGCCCGCGGGCGGGTCCTCGCCCCGGTAGGAGCCGTCACCATAGTCGGCGACCTTGGTCTCCTCTGCGGCAGCCTCAGACTCGGTGGCGACCGCGACGACGGACTTGCCCTTAGCCGGGCCAGCCACGAAGGTCGCGAGCGCGGCCTCGGTGAAGACCACCTTGTCGTTGACGAGCACGTCGTAGGCGTTGAGCTGGTCAACCGCCAGCGCGTGCACCGCGGCGACGTTACGCAGGCTCAGCCAGGCCAGATCCTCGGTCCGGTCGAGCACCACCAGCACCTTGGTGAGATCGCCGATGCACGACAGCGCGGCGATCGCGGCCTTGGTCGAGGGGGTCTCTCCCGAGACGATCTCGCTCAGCACGTAGACCTGGCCATCGCGGGCCCGGTCGCTGAGCGCACCGCGCAGGGCGGCGGCGATCATCTTCTTGGGGGTGCGCTGGGCGTAGTTGCGCGGCTTCGGGCCGTGGACGGTGCCACCGCCAACCCACTGCGGGGCGCGCCGCGAACCCTGGCGGGCGCGTCCGGTGCCCTTCTGGCGCCACGGCTTGGCCCCACCGCCGGAGACTTCACCGCGAGTCTTGGTGGAGTGGGTGCCCTGACGGGCAGCGGCCAGCTGGGCCACCACGACCTGGTGAATCAGCGGGATGTTGGTCTGGACGTTGAACAGGGCCTCGGGCAGATCGGCCTTACCGGCCTTCTTGCCCTTGGCATCGAACACATCAACGGTCAGTGCGCTCATGCGGCATCACCTTTCTTGGCGGCGGTGCGGACGACAACGAGCGAGCCCTTGTTGCCCGGGACGGCGCCACGGACGAGCAGCAGGCCGCGCTCAGCGTCCACAGCGTGAATGGTCAGGTTCTGCACGGTCACCTTCTCGTTGCCCATGCGACCAGCCATGCGCAGGCCCTTGAACACCCGGCCTGGGGTGGCGCAACCACCGATGGAACCCGGAGCGCGGTGCTTGCGGTGCACACCGTGGCTGGCCTTGAGGCCGCCGAAGCCGTGCCTCTTCATGACACCGGCGGTGCCCTTGCCCTTGCTGATGCCGGTGACATCGACGACCTGCGCGGCCTCGAACACGTCGGCAGCGGTCAGTTCCTGACCGAGGGTGTAGGTAGAGGCGTCAGCGGTGCGCAGTTCCACCAGGTGTTTGCGCGGGGTGACGTCGGCCTTCTCGAAGTGGCCAGCGGCGGGCTTGGTGACCTTCTTGGCCTTGATAGCCCCGTAGCCCAGCTGGACCGCGGAGTAACCGTCGACCTCGGGGGTGCGAACCTGCGTCACGACGCAGGGACCCGCCTGGATCACGGTCACGGGGACGATGCGGTTGTTCTCGTCCCATAGCTGGGTCATGCCGAGCTTGGTGCCCAGGATGCCCTTCACAATTCGTTCCTTGCTCATGATTCGCATCTACCTCACGGAAGCTTGATCTCGATGTCGACGCCCGCCGGGAGGTCGAGGCGCATCAGCGAATCAACCGTCTTGGGGGTAGGGTCGAGGATGTCGATCAGCCGCTTGTGGGTACGCATCTCGAAGTGCTCACGGCTGTCCTTGTACTTGTGCGGCGAACGGATCACGCAGAACACGTTCTTCTCGGTCGGCAGCGGCACCGGGCCGGCAACCTTGGCACCCGTGCGAGTCACGGTGTCGACGATCTTGCGCGCCGACGAATCGATGACCTCGTGGTCATAAGCCCGCAGTCTGATGCGGATCTTCTGTCCGGCCACAGTTGGTTCCTTCTTCTCGTCTTAGCATCTGGATCCCAGGGTTATGAGACCCACCGTCCCTCCGACCCCCGAGGTCGGGCGTGTCGAGCTTCCAGGCCACAGAAATCCCGCTGTTCAGTTCGTCATTCTTATCCTGGAAGCAGCATCTACTGCCCGGCCGCTCGAGAGGAGCACGCGCGATCAACCCGTGTCCGGTTCGGAGCAACCTGGTTATTCTGGCACGACGCTTCCGTTCACTTCAAATCGCCCCCACGCCTTGAGGGCCAGATCAGCTTTCGGCCATCCGCCGGGCAAGCGTGGGCTCGGGTTCCCCATGGTCTTCGGCATCGTCTGGATGATGCTCATGGCCGGTGTGGACGACGGTCAGCGAGGCCGGGCCCAGCGTCATCGCGGCGATGCCGGTGGTGATCGGCACGCTCAGCACCAGGCCGATCGCGCTGGCCAGGGTCCGCACGATCTCAGCACCGAACTGCTCGGTGGTGATGAGTTCCAGCAGTGGCCGGTTATAGAACTGGATCAGCATCAGCAGCGTGAGAGCCGCCCCGGCGTAGGCGAACACGATGGTGTAGATGGTGGACGCGATGTGGTCCCGCCCGATCCTCATGCCAGATGCGAAGACCCTCATCCGGCTCAGGTTCGGGGCGGCCGCCCTGATCTCCCACACCGCCGAAGACTGGGTGATGGTCACGTCGTTGAGCACGCCGAGGCCCGCGATCACCAGAGCGCAGGAGAGCAGGTCCTGGAAGTTCAGCCCATCGACGATCTGGGAGACGAACATGCCGTTCTCGTCGGCCCCGCTGAGCCTGGCCAGGTCAACCGAGACGATCCCGAGGACGGCCGTGACCAGCAGGCCCAGGAGGGTCCCGGCGAAGGCGGCGCTGGTCCGCCAGGAAATGCCGTGGGCGACGTATAAGACGACGAACATGATCGCGGTGCTGCCGACCAGTGCGACCGCGATGCCGTTCTTGCCGAGCAGCAGCGCCGGAAGCATGAACTTGAGCAACACGGCACCGGAGAAGATCAGACCGATGATCGCGAACAGGCCCTTCCACCGGGCGACGGCGAGGACCGCGAGCACGAAGATCAGGGTCAGTACCAGAAGCACCCCGTGCCGGTTGACTCCAGCGAAGACCAGCGAGGCAGGAGTGTCTGCGGTAGCCCGCAGTTCGACGACCCGGATCGAGTCACCCACGTCGATTCCGGACACTGCGGAGGGCCCCAGCAATTCCAGCGGCACGCTCTGCCCGGCGAAGGTCCCTCCGTCGGGCCGGATCGTGAGAGTCCGGCAGGCGCTCTGCACCCCCTTGCCATAGTCCTGGGAGCACTCTTGGGAGACGCTTTCGACCTGGGCATCGTGATAGGTGGCGTTGGCGGGCAGCGCATAAGGGTTATCCTTCAGGCTGGCCGGGTTCTCGTGTGGCCATAGCCAGATCAGCCCGATCAGCGTCGCGACCGCCGCGACCACCAGCACACTTGTGAGGACGATCCGTGGCGCCCGGGCGAGCCTGGCGTCCGGCAGATCATGAGAGTGTCCGTGTCCCATGCCTCCCCATCCTGCCAGGTGTCGGGTAAGTCCGGTGGGACCCTCCTAGCTCAGCATGGTGAAGCCGCGGACCCAGTCCCAGGTGTCGAGCCGAAACCGAGCCGGTCCAGCAGCGGCTCGGGACGCGGGTCACGCCCCCGGAAGGTCCGGTAGGTCCGGGCCGGATCGACCGAGCCTCCCGGGGCCAGCAAAGCGGTCCGGAAATGCTCGCCATTGGCGCGGCTGCCTCCCCCGTGGGCCTCGAACCAGACCACGGCGTCGGCGTCCATCACCTCGCTCCAGAGGTAGCCGTAGTAACCGGCCGCGTATCCGCCAGCCCAGATATGGCTGAAGTAGGGGCTGCGGTAGCGCGGCGGGATGAGTTCGGAATAGACCCCCCATTCTTCCAGCGCGGCGCGTTCGAAAGCCTCCACCTCGTCCGGGTGAGTCGGCAGTTCGTCAAGGCTGGCCCGATGCCAGGACTGGTCGAGCAGCGTGGCCATCAGCATCTCCGCCGAAGCGAAGCCCTGGCCGAAAGCCGCGGCGGCGCGCAACCTCTCCAGGGTGTCCGCCGGAAGCAGACGCCCAGGCTGCCAGGCCCAGTACTCGTTGACCTGGCTGGGGAACTCCACGAAATCCCTCGGCACCGCTGTCCCGGAGCGCGATGGATATTTCACGCGGGAGAAGAGCCCGTGCAGCGCATGCCCGAACTCGTGGAACAGCGTGATGACATTCGCCCAGGTCAGGCTGGGGTGCTGCCGGGAATAGTTGCAGTTGCAGGTCACCACCGGCAGTTCGCCATAGCGTTGCGATTGCACCAGGATCGAGTTCATCCAGGCGCCGCCGTTCTTGGACGGACGAGCCCAGAGGTCGGCGATGAAGGCGCCCAGCGGTTCCCCGTCGGCGTCGAGTACCTCGTAGACCTCGGCCTCGCCGGTGTGGCCTCGAAGATCTGGGCGCGGGGAGAAGGTGATGCCATAGAGGTCAGTGGCGGCGCCGAACACCGCCTCCAGC
>JAUMYR010000071.1:3927-6287 GCA_030528545.1 Propionibacteriaceae bacterium | reverse complement strand
CGTTCGGCCCTCGCTCGCGCGATCTCGATGATGATCGCCCGGTTGTCGTGTGGCCCAGCAGTGGCGCGGCTGACCGAGGCCTCGTAGATCCGCCGCCTGGCCTCCCGGTGGGTGAGTTTGGCCAGCAGCGGGTGCTGGGAGGTGTTGACCAGTTCGACCCGGTAGCCGTCCTCGGTGCGAAGTGCGTCGATCTCGGCCGGTGACAGTCCGCCCAGCTCTTCGGCGCTGAGGATCACCGCCCCGGCGTTGCGGGCGGCCCGGATGTTGTGGTCGCACTGTGCCCCGAGTTCGGCTAGGCGGGTGTTGAGCTGGCGGAGGCGGTCCTGAGAGGCCTCGTCCAGGGCGGCACCGCTGCGCACGAAGTCCTGGAGTAACTGATCGAGCGCCCACTGGTCCTGGTCGTCTAAGGTCACCTCGCCAGCCTCGGCGCGTTGATGCAGCTGCCGCAGCCGCTGGTATAGCTCCCGGTTCAGGAATATCGCGTCGTTGTGGGCTGCCAGCTTCGGCGCTAACGCGGCATTGAGGCCGTCCAGTTCGGGAGTGGATTCGGCCGCTTTTACGGGGTAGAACGCCTGTTTGACGGATGCGAGCAGGCGCCTGGCGTCCTCCCAGGCACCGAGGGTGTTCTCGACCGTCGCCGGTTCTGGGTTGGCGGCCAGCGCGGCGAGCAGCCGCCGTTGCTCGGCCATGCCCGCAGCGAATCCTTCCTCGAAGTCGCGCGCGCTCAGAGAGGCGAAGTCCGGCAGGCCATAGGGCAGAGCGGACGGTCCGGCGAATGGATGATCCTTGGTGAGCACACCCCCACCTTAGGGATCGGCCCGCTCTAGGCCGAATGCTGCCATGGATCTGGCAGGCCCGGCCAAGGCCACCCCGGGCCCTCCACTGCCCCGCGAGGAAACGCTTGCCGGGTCAAAGATGCGAACCCGACAGAGTGTCATCCGGTGCGGCTAGAGTATGGCCCAAAGGCAAGGAGGCCAGATGAGTGAATTGCTGGAGATCCGCGACTTTCTCGCCACACACCCGCCCTTCGATGCCCTGCCCCGGGCGGTGCTCGACCAGTTGCCCCGCCAGGCCACGATCCGCTATTTCAGGCGTGGCAGCGTCGTCGTCAACGCGGGTTCCCGGCTCGACCAGATGTTCGTGGTGCGTTCCGGCGCGATCGAAGTCCGCGACCCCACAGGCGAGCTGGTGGAGCGGGCCGACACCGGTACCTGTTTCGGGCAATCGTCCATCATGGAGGATCGGCCCTCGCGCTTCACCTTCGCCGCTATCGAAGACACCCTGGTCTTGACCTTCCCCTCCGATGTGGTCCTTGAGCTGATCAGACAGCATCCAGTCGTCGACGATTTCTTCGCCCAGGGACGCATCGGACAGGCCGTGGCGACGCTGCGGCAGTCCGAGGCCGGGCCCGTGCTCCAGGTGCTGGTGCGCGACATGATCGGGCGGGCGCCGGTCACCATCTCCCCCGAGGTCAGCATCCAGCAGTGTGCCCAGGTCATGGAGGCCAACCGGGTCTCGGCGATCATCGTGATCGCCGATGGCCAGCTCGTCGGCATCGTCACCGACCGCGATCTGCGGCGCGTCGTGGCCACCGGCACCCCGGTCTCGGCGCTGGTGAGCGACATCATGACCCGCGATCCGCACACCACGACCCCCGATCGTTTCGCCTTCGAGGTGCTGCTCGACCTGACCAGTAAACGAGTGCACCACCTTCCCGTGCTCGACGCCGAGGGGACCCCGATCGGCATGGTCACATCGGGTGACCTCATGAGGCTGGAGCAGTCCAGCCCGATCTACCTGGTGGGCGACCTCAGCAAACAAAACGACGTCGCCGGGCTGGCGAAGGTGATGGGGAGGATGCCGAGGCTGGTCAGCCGGATGCTCGACCAGGACGCCAGCGCCCATGACATCACCCGCGTCATCAGCGCCACCACCGAGGCCTTGTGGCGTCGGTTGCTCGCACTGGCGACGCAGCATCTCGGCCCGGCTCCTGTCCCCTATTGCTGGGTCGCTTTGGGTTCCCTGGCCCGCCATGAACAATCGGTCGTCTCCGATCAGGACCACGCGCTGATCCTGGCTGACTCATTCGTCCCCGCCGAGCACGATGGCTATTTCGCCGAACTCGCAGCCTATGTCACCGACGGCCTCACCGAGTGCGGTTTCGCCCGCTGCGCCGGGGATGTCATGGCCACCAACCCGAAGTGGCGTCAGCCCCTCGCCACCTGGTGGGGCTATTACCGCGCCTGGTTGGACGAGCCGACCGCCGACTCGGTCCTACACGCCTCGATCTTCTTCGACATGCGCCCGGTGCACGGCGATATCGCGCTGTTCGAGGCCTTGCAGAAGGCGATCATGGTCGC
>JAUMYR010000071.1:0-3827 GCA_030528545.1 Propionibacteriaceae bacterium | reverse complement strand
AACCTGTCCGGGGCGGGTGGGACGCTGGTGCGGGTCGCCTCCGAGGTCGGGCAGTCGGCCGTCTTCCACGGCCTCACAGACGATCAGCTCGCCCGGGGGAGCTCCCTAGCCGAGGCGGTGGACGCGGTGCTGGAGGCGATGACCGGACGGGTACTGCTCGCCCACCACGCGGCGGTGGAGCAGTCCTTCCTGGCTCGCGCCATCGAGCAGGTGCACGGCGTGCGCGTCCGCTTCGAAAGCCTCGACACCATGAAACTCGCCTCCGCGCTGATCGCACCCGGTTTCGATGATGAGCCCCGGGGCGAGGACCTGCGACTGTGGCGCGCCCGAGCCCGCTATGGCCTGCCCCGATATCGCGGGCACCAGGCACTCACCGACGCGATCGCCTGCGCCGAATTGTTCCTCGCCCAGGTAGCAGAACTCGGCCTCGACGTGCGCTACAAGGCACTGAGGAGACTAGCCGGTTGATTCCACACCGTGAGAGGCCCGGAAACGGCCCGATCGCACCCTGTCATCCTGGCCGCACCCTCCCCCATGAGCAGCGAAAGCCCCAGAACTGGGATTAGCGGGGCCAGTGGTGCTAGTGTTCGCGCTGAAGCTGAATCCACCCACACATGTGGGTGCGGGAACCCGGTGAAAGTCCGGGACTGACGCGCAGCGGTAAAGGTGACGATCCTGCAACAGTGCCACTGGGGAAACCTGGGAAGGCGACAGGGGAGAACGATCCTGAGTCCGAATACCGCAGCTTCACGTTGAGTACACCGAGAGCCTCGCGCACGGGCTCGTGAACTTCGGAGCTGTGGAGTGGCTTCTGCCCTGAAAACATTACGTGGGACGCTCAAGCGCCTCACGGTTCCCCTCGTGGCCGTGATCTTGGCGCTGACCGCCGTCAGCGTGGTCTACTCGGTCAACATCGGCTCGGAGACCCTCGACAGCGACGCTGTCTGGAAGGTCGTCATCAGCCATCTCAACGGGACGGTCAGCGACGACCCGGCGGTGGAGGCCATCGTGTGGGAGTTGCGGCTGCCGCGGGCCCTGCTGTCGGTGATCGTGGGCGCCGGGCTGGGCATCGCCGGTTGCGGCATGCAGACCCTGGTGCGCAACCCTCTCGCCGACCCCTATCTGCTCGGAGTCTCGGCGGGTGCTTCGGTGGGCGCCACCGCGGTCATCACCTTCGGGGTGTTGTCGAGTTTCGGTTTGTGGTCGATCTCGGTCGGTGCTCTCTTGGGTTCCCTGGGCGCGGCGCTAGCGGTCTACCTGGTCGCCATGGCCCAGGGCGGGCTGACGCCGATCCGGCTGGTGCTGTCGGGAGTCGTGCTGTCCTCGGCTTTCTCCGCGATAGCGAGCTTCCTCGTCTTCAAGGGCCCGGACCCGCGGGCGGCGCAGTCGGTGTTGTTCTGGCTGCTGGGTAGCGTCTCTGGCGCCCAGTGGGACCGGCTCGCACTACCTGCCATCGTCGTCTTGGTGTGCCTGCTGCTGATGCTGCTCGCCAGCGGCTGGCTGGATGCCCTGGCCTGGGGCCCGGACGCAGCCGCCGCGCTCGGCGTCCCGGTCGGGTGGGTGCGCCAGATGCTGTTCCTGCTGCTCGCGGTGCTGGTCGGGGTGCTGGTGGCGGTCTCCGGCGGCATCGGGTTCGTCGGCCTGGTCATCCCGCACCTGTGCCGCATGGTGGTCGGTTCGGTGCACCGGCGGCTGCTGCCGGTCGCCGCTGCCGTCGGTGGGCTGTTCCTGCTGTGGGTCGATGTCGCCTCCCGGGTGATCGTGGCCCCCGCCGAGGTGCCGCTGGGCGTCGTGACCGGCCTGATCGGCGCCCCGGTCTTCCTCATCGTCATGGGGCGGCGCAGCTACGGCTTCGGAGGTGCGGCATGACCGTCCTGAAAGCTCATTCCCTGACCTGCACCATCGGCACCCGGACCATCGTGTCGGGCGTCGATGTGTCCATCACTCCCCACACCATGACCGCGATCGTCGGCGTTAACGGCGTCGGCAAGTCCACCCTCATGCGGGTGCTCGCGGGCATCCGGCGGGCGGCCCGCGGCCACGTCGAGGTGGACGGCCAGGACCTCGCCACACTCACCCCGCGCCAGCGGGCCCGCAAGCTGGCCTTCGTGGCGCAGGAGGAGGCCGCACCCGAAGACCTGACGCTGACCGAGATGGTCGCGCTCGGGCGGCTGCCGCACCTGATGCCCTGGCAGGTCGGCGGCTCCAAGGAGAAGAAGATCGTCGCAGAAGCCCTGGAACTGGTCGGGTTGTCGAAGCTCGCCCATCGCCGCTGCGATCACCTCTCGGGCGGAGAACGGCGGCGGGCCATGCTCGCCAAAGGGCTCGCCCAAGGCACCGAGCTGCTGCTGCTCGACGAACCCACCAACCACCTAGACGTGCATCACCAGATCCATCTGCTGGAGGCCATGCGCAACACTGGCCGGACCATCGTGGCGACCATCCACGACCTCGACCTGGCCTTCGGCTGGTTCGACCAGATCATCGTGCTAGCCAACGGCGGGGTCCTCACCTCCGGTGCCCCGTCCGAGGTCATGAGCAGCGCCAATCTGGAGGCTGCCTTCAAGGTGCGCTCGCGCCAGATTCCACCTATTCCTGGCGGGGCCGCACACCTCGTCATCGACGGCCTGGTTACCGCAGACCAGACTGACTCATCAACCCACCAGTAAGGAAGGCACCATGATCACCCCCAAGGCGAGCCGTCTGGCCGCCATCGTCCTCGTTCCCCTGCTGGCCGTCACTGCCTGCTCGCCCCAGGCCCAAAGCCCAGCCCCCGCCGCCTCCTCGGCGAGCGCCCAGTCCAGCGTGACCGTGACCAACTGCGGCACCGAGCTGACCCTGCCCACCACCGCGAAGAAGCTCTACGTCAACGACGGCAACATCATCGCGCTGGCCCTCGCCGCGGGCGCCAGCAAGGAGATCACCGCCGTGAGCAGCCTCAACCGGGACAAGGAGATCCTGATCGCGAAGTATGGCGCCGAGACCGTCAACGGCCTCAACGACGTCAGCAAGGACTACCCGACGATGGAGTCCATCCTGGCCGCGCGTCCCGACCTGGTGGTCGCGGGCTGGAACTATGGCTTCTCCGAGGGCAAGAACCTCACCCCCGACCTCCTGAAGGACAAGGGGATCGCCTCCTATCTGCTCACCGAGTCCTGCCGCCAGGAGGGCACCACCAAGCGCGGCCTGGTTGACCCGTGGGAGGCCGTGCGGATCGACGTGAACAACCTCGGCGCGCTGACCGGCCACGCCGAGGAGGCCAAGGCCGTCGTCAAGGACATGGACGACCGTCTCAAGGCCCTCAATGAGGCCCCGAAGCCGGAGAAGAAGCCCGTGGTGTTCGTCTTCGACTCGGCCAAGGACAGCATCTTCACCAGCGGTTTCTTCGGCGCCCCGAACGCCATCATCGACACCGCCGGTGGCGTGAACGCGGTCGCTGACCTGCAAGACACCTGGACCAGCGTCAGCTGGGAGAAGCTGGCCACCGCCAAGCCCGACATCCTCGCCTTCGTGGAGTACCCGCCGCAGACCTTCGAGGAGAAGGTGCAGATCCTGAAGACCCACCCGGTGACCAAGGACCTGCCCGCCGTCATCAACGAGCGTTTCGTGAACCTCCCCTACGCCATGTGGACCGAGAGCCCGCTCAACATCGACGCCGCCGAGTACCTGCGCAAGTCGCTAGAGAAGCACGGCCTCGCGCCAGCCTCGCAGGTCAAGACCCATCTCGAACTGCCCGCCAGCCTGCCGGGCAAGGACAAGCTGGGCTGATGCCCTGACCTTGGGCCCCTCGCGTCCCTGCCATGGGAGGCGAGGGGCCCAATGCTGTC
>JAUMYR010000070.1 GCA_030528545.1 Propionibacteriaceae bacterium | reverse complement strand
GGAGGCGTCGAGGGCAGCAGTCGAGCCTTTCACCGATGAGAGCCATCACGTGGAGCGGGTCCATGACCGTGGTCACATGCTCAAGAGCTTCAGCGGCAGCGGACGGGTGCCCGGTGAAGTCCATCCATCGCAACGACCTGAACCCCTCACGGAAAGCTTGGGGATGAGCGGCCAGCCAAGCCGTGAAAGCCTACCTGGTCGAACTTGCCAGGTTCAGCCACCAAAACGACTCTGGAGGAAGTGGTGCGCAGATAGTATCGCTAAGGACATTAGCCGACTACTTGCCCATCCTGATTATCAGCATCTCGTCTGCTTCGAGGTTGGCCAGCATAGTTTCGGTGAGAGCCTTGAGATTCACGGCGCTCACGCTGGCTGGGGTGACTTTATCTCCTGGACTCCAGGCACGCATGAGAGCGATTTTCGTCCCCGCTGGCAGCAGGGTTTGTAGGTAGGTGAGCCACTCAAGAATCTCCGGGTAGCTGAGGGCACCCCGATAGAGCTCTGCCCCTTTTCCACCAATCAGCCCCTGACATTCACAAGAGCTTTTAGAAATGGCGTAGGCCAGTCGGGCGCTGTCCAATCCGTGTGCTTGCCTGACAGGGCTAGCAAGTTTCACATCCAACAGGTAGGGCTCAATACGAGTGAGTTCCCGGGTTCTCGCTTCGAAAGCCTTACCCTGGCAGCAGTCTGGCAGGAACCAAATGTTGGCAAAGCACATGGCCTGATTCTAGCCTTCCCAGGGCTAAACCCATAGGAACATTCTGGCCGATAACCCCGGTCGGCATAGGGAAAACACGACCGACAAGAAACCGGACCGACTGTGCAGTCGGCCCGGTGACCTGTGGAGCTAAGGGGATTCGAACCCCTGGCCTCTTCCATGCCATGGAAGCGCGCTACCAACTGCGCCATAGCCCCGCGTCCCTTGGGACTAGAGAACGATAGCGCATCTGCGCCACGATTGCGAATCGAGCTGTTGACTAGGGAAAACGCAACCTCGAGAGCTATTCCTTCAGCACGAAGACACCGGCCTACGTGGCGCCTCAGAGGCGGCCGGAGGCACCATCGAAGCCAGCCCAGGACACACCCGCCCGGACGGCCTAATACCTGAGTACACACTGGCGCGAGCATCCCAGCGAAAACCTGCCGCATCCCTCACCGAGGGAACGCTCCAGCCCGTGACCGGGGCGAAAGGTGGACCCCTCTCGGGCCCAGAGCATCAGAGGACGATAGCGGGCCCAGCGGACCACCAGCAGGCTAACTGGGGGCGTTGTAGGCCGACAGGCGGACCCTCCGCTTGGAATGGCTGACCAGGGCGTAGCGGCAGTTCTGCATGGTGCCGAGGGTCATCGACAGGTCGTCGGGCAGGCCCATAAGCCTCGCGATCCCGACCCGGATGGCTAGGCCGTGGCTGGCGACCATGACCGTCTGGTTCTCGTTGTCCTTGATGATGTCGAGTAACGCTTCATGCACCCGGTCGGCAACCTCAGCCGCGGTCTCACCGCTCGGCGAGCGCCGGAAGTCCTGACCGTTGCGGTTGAACTCGACCAGCTGGGGGAACTCCTGCGAGACCTCGGCGATGCTGCGTCCCTGCCAAGAGCCACAGTGGATCTCCCGGAGCCTCACGTCGGTGCGCACCTCGTGACCGGTCAGCCGCGCGACCTGGTCGGCGGTCTGCCTGGCTCGCATCAGATCGGAGGCATAGATCGCGTCCGGCCTGAGGCTGGCCATCGACACAGCGGCGGCCTGGGCCTGGCCAAGGCCTACCTCGTTGAGCGGCTCGTCCAGCTGCCCCTGGAACACCCCGAGAGCGTTCAGCCTGGTTTCTCCGTGCCGGATCAGGATCAGCGTGGTGCTCATAGAACTCCACTGCTTTCCTTTTCGGGAGCCTGGTCGATGTCCAGCGGAACCTCTGGCGCATCCTTCCACAGCCGTTCCAGGGAGTAGAGGGCGCGTTCCTCGCTGTGCTGGACATGCACGACGATGTCGAGGTAGTCGAGCAGCACCCAGCGGGCCTCACGGTCGCCCTCGCGCCTGGCAGGCTTGATGCCGCGCTTGAGCAGCGCCTCCTCGACGCCGTCAACGATAGCGCTGACCTGGCGTTCGTTGTTCGCCGACACGATGAGGAAGACGTCGGTGATCGCGAGGTGCTCCGAGACGTCGAATGCGACGATGTTCGTGCCCAGCTTGTCTGCTGCAGCCTGGGCGGCAGCCCTTGTCAGGTCGAGGATCTGTTCAGGTAGGCTCACGTGTCTCCAGCCATGTCTTGTTGCGGGTACAACCCACGTTTGGCGATGTATTGGACGATGCCATCCGGCACGAGATACCAGATCGGCAATCCCTGCTCGGATCGGCGGCGGCAATCCGTGGACGAGATCGCCATCGCCGGCACCTCAAGCAACGTTACCTTGTCAGCTGGCAGGTGGGCGATATCGGCCTCGGCCATCGGGATGCCAGGACGCGACACCCCCACGAAATGCGCCAGGTCGAACAACTGATCGGCGCCCCGCCAGGTGAGGATCTGCCGCAGCGCGTCAGCGCCGGTGATGAAGAACAGGTCCACTTCATCGCCGCGCTGGGCGCGCAGGTCCTTGAGAGTATCCACGGTGTAGGTATCACCAGGCCGGTCAACGTCTACCCGCGATACCGAGAACCGGGGGTTGGAGGCCGTCGCGATCACCGTCATGAGGTACCGGTCCTCCGGCAGAGACACCTTTCGGTCACGTTTCTGCCACGGGATGCCCGTCGGCACGAACACCACTTCATCCAAATGGAAACGCGCAGCGACCTCGGAGGCCGCAACCAGGTGCCCATGATGAATCGGGTCAAAGGTGCCGCCCATGACCCCCAACCGCAGCCGCCGACCATGTTCGGCGTGTGTCAAAGCGCCGCTCATTAGGCGTGCGGCCGACCCTTCCCGGCATTACGGACGAATAGCAGGGCGATAACCAACAGCGCGAGGAAAACCCCACCCGCGATCCACGGTCCAGCATGACCAGCGGACTCAAGAAGATGCATCATGGCCCGGATACTACCGGCCAGCGGAGTCCAGCAACACCACTCAGGCACCGGCAGATCGTCGGTTCGCTCCGGGCGCGGCTGTTGGCCGCTAGCGAGTGGTCGATTGGCAACGACTCGGGCCACCCGGCCTGATGCCACTGTCTCCCACTGATCCTCAAGAAAGCAGGACAGACCTGTGGGGAACTCTTCGGATAACTCCCGCTTCGGCGAAAGCTGCGCCTACCCCGGCGGGACGGGAATGTCCCACCTGGCGGGTCAGCCTCTCACCTGCCCCTCGCCAATGACGACATATTTGGTTGAGGTCATCTCCGCCAAACCCATAGGGCCACGCGCGTGCAGTTTCTGGGTCGAAATGCCGATCTCGGCACCGAACCCAAACTCGCCGCCATCAACGAATCTGCTGGACGCGTTCACCAGCACGGCAGCGGCATCCACCTCGCTGACGAAACGGTCCGCAGCCCGTTGGTCAGCGGTCACGATGGTCTCAGAATGCCCACTCGTGTGGCGGCGAATATGCCCGATGCCTTCCTCCAAGGACGCAACCACCTTCGCCGCCAGGTCTAAGGACAGATACTCCTGCTCATACTCCGTGGCAGAGGCGGGAACCACGGCTCCGCTGTAGGCGCACATGGCTTCGTCCCCATGCACCGTGACACCCCGCTCGGCCAGCGCCTCCAGGGCTTTCGGGACGAAGGCATCCGCGATGTCGCGGTGCACCAGCAGCGTCTCGACGGCGTTGCAGACGCTGGGACGCTGCGTCTTGGCGTTCAGCAAGATGCCGAGCGCGACCTCCACCTCGGCGGCGGCATCCACGTAGAGGTGGCAGTTGCCGGTGCCGGTCTCGATCACCGGCACCTTCGACCCCTGCACGACGGCCTCAATCAGCCCAGCCCCGCCCCGAGGGATCAGGACATCGACTAGGCCTCGGGCACCCATCATCTCGGCCGTCACGTCGCGGCCGCCTTCGACCAGGCTGATCGCGTCGGGATTGAGACCGGCCTCGGCCAGGCCTCTGCGCAGGCATCCCACGATCGCCCGGTTGGAATCGAGCGCCGAACGGGATCCGCGCAGCAAAGCTGCGTTACCCGATTTCACGCAGATACCACCAGCGTCGGCGGTCACGTTAGGTCGCGCCTCATAGATGATGCCGACGACACCGAACGGAACCCGTACCTGGCTCACCCGCACCCCGTTGGGCAGCCTCCAGCCCCGCACCACGTCACCGACCGGGTCAGCCAGGGCGGCCAGATCACGCAACCCTTGAACCATGGCCGTCACCCGGGCCGGGTTCAGCGACAGCCGATCGATGATCGCCTCCGGGGTGGAGGCTTCTATGGCTCGCGCGACGTCAAGCCCATTCGCCGCCAAGACGGCCTGCTCCCCTTCCGCGAGCGCATCGGCCATGGCGTTCAGCGCCGCATCCTTGCGTTCCCTGGTGAGGGTGGCGAGTTCACGGCTGGCGGCACGGGCGTCCTCGGCTTGGCTGATGAAGTCCATATGGCGGAGCCTAACCGGTCAGGCCCCGGGGACGCAGCCACCCCCGCCATCTGCCGAGATAGGCCGCAACATTGCCCAGGGCACACAGCCCGATACAGGTCGACACGAGTTGAACCGCCCGGTCCCCGGCCAGGTTCGCCCAGCTGAACCACATGATCTGGACCGCCGCATTCACCGCCAGGGCGGGCAGCGACACCCCGCTCAGGTCGGGCCTGCGCAGCAGGTCCACGAACTGCGCCACCAGGGCGAAGGCCCCGGGGCCGACCACCACCAGGCCGAACACCACCTCACCGAAGTTCCACTCAATCACCAGAAGCGCCGCGAACAGGGCCAGCAGTGGAGCCAGGCTTCGCGCCCAGGACAACCGCCGGTCCTGAACGATCAGCGCGACAACCGCGCTCATGCTGCAGGCCAGAAACAGATTGGACCAGATCAGGTTGTGTCTCATCGTCAGCACACCGTGCGCGGTCCAGCCCCACAACACACCGGCGTTGAGTTGCCAAGACAGCAGGGACAGCCCCGCGCTGGTGCGGGCCTTCAGCAACCGCGCCAGCTGAGGTAGCGCCGACAACCCGCTCGCGATGCCGCAGACCCAGCCCCAGATCTCGACCAAGCTCATCTCAGTTATCGATCCGGCGTGAGTCCTGCTGATAGCGCGACAACACGATGAGCTGGTCGCGGTGCACCACTTCGCGTTCGAAATCGTCGCCGAACTCGCTGACTAGGTCGCGAGTGGTGCGTCCCAGCATCGGGTGCAGTTCCTCATCGGCATAATTAATCATTCCTCTCGCGAGGACGCGGCCATCCGGGCCGACCAGGTCTACCGGGTCTCCGGGCACGAAACCACCGGTCACCCTCGTGATCCCCGCGGCGAGCAGTGATGCGTGCCCCTGCACGATCGCCCTAGCCGCACCATCATCCAGGAACAGTTGCCCGCGTGAGTCGGCACCGTGGGCCAGCCACAGCAGCTTGCGGGAACGTCTCTTGCCCGAAGGCGCGAAATAGGTACCCACCGGTTCACCGGCCAGGGCCTCAGACAGCCTCCCCGGGCGGGTAAGCACCACCGGGATGCCCGCGCTGGTGGCGATCTCGGCCGCCTGAAGTTTGGTGGTCATGCCCCCGGTGCCAACCCCCGCCTTGCCGGGCTGGGAGGTATCCACCCGCAGCGCCGACAGGTCATCGACCCGGGCGATGAACTCGCTGCCGGGTTCGTCGGGGTGTCCGGTATACAACCCGTCGACATCGCTGAGCAAGACCAGCGATTCGGCGCGCACCAGGTGTGCCACCAGCGCGGCGAGCCGGTCGTTGTCACCAAAGCGGATCTCGTGGGTCGCGACCGTATCGTTCTCGTTGACGATGGGGACGGCGTCGAGCCGCAACAACCGGCTCATGGTCGACAGCGCATTGCGGTAGGTGGCGCGGCGAGTCACGTCTTGCACGGTCAGCAGCACCTGACCCACCCGAGTGCCGTGGGCAGCGAACAGCCTTGCGTAGTGAGCGACCAGGAGCCCCTGCCCCACGGAGGCGGCGGCCTGCTGGGAGGCGAGATCCTTGGGCCGGCGCCGGAAGCCGAGCGGAGCCAGCCCGGCAGCGATCGCACCGGAACTGACCAGGACGATCTGGCGTCCGGCCGAACGCGCCGCGGCGAGGGAGTCCACCAGCGCCGACACCTGGTCGAGGTTCAGCCCGCCCTCGGCGGTCGTCAGGGAGGAGGAACCGATCTTGACGACCACCCGGTGGGCGGTAGCGAGGTCAGTTCTCATCGCCGGAGTCGTAACCTTCGACAGCGGCGTTGATGTTGCGTTTCGCCGCGTGGTATTCCGCGTCCATGGCCCGGCGCCGGGTCACCGACGGGCGCTCGGTCTCAAGGCGGCTGTCTTCCCCGCGACGGGACAAGATCTCCGCGCCGATCTCGATCTGGGGAGCGAAGTCGAACACGACCGGGTTATCCGCGCCGATGGCGACCGCGTCTCCGGCCCTGGCTCCGAGTTCGAGCAGGCGGTCCTCTACTCCAAGCCGGTTGAGCCGGTCGGCGAGGTATCCGACCGCCTCGGCATTGTTGAAATCGGTCTGCCGTACCCAGCGTTCGGGCTTGGTACCACGCACACGCCAGACGAATCCGCCCTCCCCATCGCCGATCTTGCGGATCGTGAACTCCTCGAGTGGTTTCTGTTTCGACCCGACCGGTACCGGTCTCAGCACCGCTCGCGGGGGTTCGGCCGCTGCTAGCTGAGCCCGTCTTTCCCTTACGATGTCGGCCATGGCGAAGACCAGGGAGTTCAGCCCGGACGATGTCTTGGTCGAGATCTCAAAAACCCGGTGTCCGCGCGCCTCAAGGTCGGGACGGACGATCTCGGCGAGGTCTTTGGCGTCGGGGAGGTCCACCTTGTTCAGCGCTATCAGCCGGGGCCGGTCCTCCAGCCCGCCGTGGGCGGCGAGCTCTTTCTCGATGATGTCGAGATCGGTCAGCGGGTCGCGTCCCGGCTCGTAAGTGGCGCAATCGATGACGTGCACGATGGCCTGACAGCGCTCGATATGGCGCAGGAAGTCAAAGCCGAGTCCCTTGCCCAGGCTCGCGCCTTCGATCAGGCCGGGAACGTCGGCCACCGTATAGGTGAAGTCCCCGGCGATCACGACACCGAGATTCGGCACCAGGGTGGTAAATGGATAGTCTGCGATCTTCGGGCGGGCCCGGGAGATCGCGGCGATCAGGCTGGACTTTCCCGCGCTGGGGAAGCCCACCAGCCCTACATCGGCGACGACCTTGAGCTCAAGGACGATGTCCCTGGAGCCGCCCTCCTCACCCAGCAGCGCGAAGCCGGGGGCCTTGCGGGACGCTGACGCCAACGCCGCGTTGCCCAGGCCGCCGCGTCCGCCCTCGGCGATGGTGTATTCGCTCTGATGCCCCGTGAGATCGACCAGTATCTCTCCGGTCCCGGCGTCGGAGACCACCGTCCCCTCGGGAACCGTAAGGATGACATCGTCGCCGTTGGCGCCATTCTGGTGATCTCCCCGGCCGGGTTGGCCATTGGACGCCTTACGGACCGACTGACGGTGGTATTCGACCAGTGTGGTGAGGTTCGGGTCCACTCTCAGGATCACCGATCCGCCGTGCCCACCGTTGCCGCCGTCTGGCCCACCGAGGGGTTTGAACTTCTCTCGCCGGATGGAGGCACAGCCGTGCCCACCGTTGCCAGCCTGCAGGGTGAGCTTGACGCGGTCTACGAAAGAGGGGATAGCCATCGCGGGCAAGTCTAACCGCTACGCCGCCAGGGTGGCCCCAGGTGCGCACATCAAGACGAACCGGACCATCCACGGGTCCCAGTGCCGATACGGCCGCTCCCCGCGCGGTGAGCCGCTGGGCCGCGGTGCCACGAATCGCTTCAGGCCCCGGGCCTTGGCCACTAGACCCGAACCACCTCGACTCCCGCCTCGTCCAGTTCGGCCGCCGTCTCCTCGTCAAGACCGGTATCGGTGATGAGCATCGCCACATCGTCTGTGGTGGCGAAGCGGTGCAGGCTGTCGTGCCCGACCTTGGAGGAGTCGGCCACGACGATGACCCGGCGGGCGGCGGCCACCATGGCCTGTTTGGCGGCGGCCTCCACCTGGTCCGGGGTGGTGAATCCCCTGGCCAGAGAAAAGCCGTTGGTTCCGATGAAGGCCACGTCGACGCACACATTGGACAGCGCCGCCAGGGTCCACTCCCCTACGGCCGCGCCGGTGACCGGCCGCATTCGCCCACCAAGGCAGTACACCCCGACTCCCCTGCGAGGTAGCAACTGGTTCGCGATGTTCAGCGAGTTGGTTACCACGGTGAGCTTCGCCCCGGCGGGGATGAGGGAGGCCAGCGCCGCGGTGGTCGTCCCCGAATCGAACAGCACGGTGTCATCGTCACGCAGTTCCTGTAAGGCCCGTAGCGCGATGCGGCGTTTCTCGTCGGTGAGGCGGCTCTCACGCTCCACCAGGGAAGGCTCGAACTCCGCGCGCTGCACCAGCAGCGCCCCGCCATGGACCCGGCGCACCTCTCCGAGACGCTCCAGGGCGGTCAGGTCCCGGCGGACCGTTTCCGGGGTCACCCCGAGCGAATCCGCCAGGGCCGCGACCTCAACCCGGCCCTGGCGTCTCGCCTCTGCCAGGATCGCGGCGTGACGTTCCGGCGCATACAGCGCCCGCGGTTCCTGACTGGGCACGTGGCCTCCTATGGCTCGATGGTCACCTTGATCGCCTCCCCACGCTGGACGATGCCGAGCGCGTCGAGGGCCTGCGACAAGGGTAGCCTCCTCGTGATGAGATCATCGACCGGAACCTGACCGCTTGAGATCGCTTCCAGCGCCTGGCGGTTGTGCTCCGGAGAGGAGCCGTTGGCCCCGTGGATGTGCAGTTGCCGGTAATGCACCAGATTGGAGTCACAAGCGATGACCGGGTCTTGTTTGGGCAAGCCACCGAAGAAAGAAATACGTCCGTTGCGGGCCGCCATCGCGATGGCTTGTTCCTGGGTGACCTTGGCTGGGGTAGCCGTGATGATGACATCGGCGCCGCGGCCATCGGTGAGTTCGAGCACCTTCTGCACCGGGTCGTCCACCGAGGCATCAATGACGTGCTCTGGGCCAACGGCCGCGGCCGACATCGCGAGGCGCTCGGCGTTGACATCGATCAGGACGATCTGGCCCGCGCCGAACATGCCACGAGCGACCCGGATGTGCATGCAGCCGATCGGGCCAGCGCCGAAAACCACGGTGAAATCGCCGGGCTGGATACCGAGTTGTTCCTGAGCGTTGATGGCACAGGCCAGCGGTTCAGCCGCCGAGGCCTCGGCATAGCTGACGTTGTCCGGTATCCGGTTGAGTCCATCGACTTTCAGCACCTGGGCTGGCACCGTCATGTACTCGGCGAAACCGCCGTCGTATTGGTAACCGACCGAGGTCTGGTTGGCGCAGACCTCCCCCCAGCCTCTGCCGCATTCGTGGCACTCCCCGCAGGGAACCGCAGCGATGCACTGCACGCGATCGCCGATGGCGAAACCGCCCCTGGCCTTCTCGCCGACTTCGACGACCTCTCCTGCGATCTCGTGGCCCATGGTGGTCACCCGGGTGATGTTGACGTGACCGTTATGAAAGATCTTGACGTCGGTACCGCAGGTCGAGCAGTTTCGGACCCGGATCTTTACCTCCTCCGCCCCGCAGACCGGCTCGGGCACGTCCTCAAAACGGACATCACCCGGGGCATGGAACCGTAGCGCTTTCATGATTACTCCTTTTCGGGTGCCAGGAGGCTCAGTACCTCGTGGATATCGGTGGTGGTGCGCAGTGCGGCGGCCTTCTCGGGGTCGACCAGCACCTGGGCGAGCGCGGCCAGGATGCCGACGTGCTCGTCCCCGTTGGAGGCGATGGGGATCGCGACGTAGCAGGTCTCACCATCCCAATCGACTCCATCTGGGAACTGAAGGACACCGATCGCGGTACCGGTGATATGGACTCGGGACTCGTTGGTACCGTGCGGGATCGCGACCCCGTTGCCGAGATAGGTCGAGATCTGTTGTTCCCGGGCGAGCATGCCTTCGATATAGGCCGGGCTCGCGGCCCCAAGGCTGACCAGCAGGTCACCGGCCTGGCGGATCGCGTGCTCCTTGTTTGAGGCTCGAGCCCCGAGCCTGACTCCATCGGCGCGAAGCGTAGCTCCCGCGACGCTGCCAGACTCCGGTTCGGACACCGCCTGCTCAACCGGACCTGACTCCGCGGTCCCCTCGACGGCGTGACTGGCCTTGACCACGGCTTCCAGTTCGTCGAACGCGGGATCGGCTACGTAGTTACTGAATGGCATGACATGGGCCGAGGGCGCTGCGTCCACCGCCCGCTGGTAGAGACCCTCATGGGTGAGGACGATCTGAGCGTCGGAAGGGATCTGGTCCACCGGGGTGTGAGAGACGGCGACTCCGTAGGCAGCCAGCCGCTTCTTCATCTGGCTAGCGACCATGACCGAGGATCCCATGCCAGCGTCGCAGGCGATGATGACCTTGCGGACCTCACCGCTGAGCTTCGCCCGGGCGGGCCCGGTGGCTTCGGTAGCCGATTCGCCAGTTCCCTCCTGGCCACGCCCGAGTTTGAGCAGGAGGGCCGCCACGAAAAAGGACACCGCCGTCGCGGTCAGCACGGCCAGGATCATGGCGAAGTGAGAACCGCGCGGGGTCACGGCGAAGTAGGCGAAGATCGAACCTGGCGCCGGGGTGGCGACGAGACCCGCGCCGAGGGCGTTACCGACGAACAATCCAGACATCGATCCGGCGATCATGGCCAAGATCAAGACCGGCCGCATGAGCACATAGGGAAAGTAGATCTCGTGGATCCCGCCGAGGAAATGGATGATGATGGCCCCCGGGGTGGATGGCCGCAGCGAGCGGGGCCCGAAGAAGGCGAAAGCCAGCAGCAGTCCGAGACCGGCACCCGGGTTGGACTCCACCATGAACAGGATCGACCTGCCAGCCTCTTGTACGTCGAGCACGGCCAGCGGGCCGAAGATCCCATGGTTGATCGCGTTGTTGAGGAAGAGCACCTTGGCCGGTTCCACCAGCACCGAGACCAAGGGCAACATCCCAGCACTCACCAGCGCGTTCACCCCACCGGCCATCACCGCGATCAAAGCGCTGACCACTGGGCCGACGCTCAAGACGCCTAGCATCGCGAATCCCATGCCGATGATGCCCAGAGAGAAATTGTCCACCAGCATCTCGAATCCCGAGGCCACCTTGCCCTCGATCAGGCCGTCGAAGAGCTTCAGTATGTAGGCCGCCGCTGGGCCCATGATCATGGCGCCCAGGAACATGGGCGTTCCGGCCAGAGTCGCCCAGTCCGTGATCCCGCCAATGATGACCCCCGCGGTGGCGATGGCTCCGATCACGGCGCCCCTTTGGCCGTGCACCATCCGCCCGCCCGTGTAGCCGATCAGGATGGGCAGCAGGAAGTAGAGCATGGGGCCGACGAGCTGCGCCAGCGTCGCGTTGGGCAGCCAGCCCTTCTCAATGAACAGTGCGGTGATCAGGCCCCAGGCAATGAAAGCCCCGATGTTGGGCATGATCATGCTCGCCAGGTAACCACCGAAGCGCTGAATCCGGGCTCGCAGGTTCGTTCCCTGCAGGTTCTTGCCGAGGCTCGCGTCGGGAAGCGTTGTCATCTTCGAACAACCTCCAATTCAGGACGATACCCACCTAAACAAATGGATACAGACAGTATTGCCCACCGGTCCAGATTGGTCAAGGGTTTGTTTGATTTGTTTTCTGCGAGTTTTCCGCTCGAACCGAACGGAACCGCGCTACGCGGCGGTGCCTCCCGGGAGCGACACCGCGGGCCGGGACCTCCCTCTCGCGGCGCGGGCCCAACCATTGCCCGAGCCTGTCTGCCACCCCACGGATGGCTCCCGCCCAGCACAGGCCCAGGCCTGGCCCCCGGCGGACGGGCGGCGCGCGGTGGCCACTGAACCTCCAGCCCAAGCAGACCCAGCGAATCCGAACCTGCGATACGTCTTCGCCTAGCCAGCGCGACCATCCCGGTCTTGTCTAAGCAGACACCAGCGCTAGGACCAGACGCTCCCCTACCCGCCAGTCAGGCCCGAGAGCGAAATCCCCCGGCCGGAGGGACAACACAAAAAGCAGTGGCCCCATCCCAACCAGGACGGGGCCACTGCGGAAGTTTCAGCAGAAGATTCAGTTGTCTGACGCGATCACGTTCACGACACGACGACCGCGGCGGGTGCCGAACTGCACATTGCCAGCGACGAGAGCGAACAGCGTGTCGTCGCCACCACGGCCGACTCCGTCGCCCGGGTGGAAGTGGGTGCCACGCTGACGAACGATGATCTCACCGGCGTTGACCAACTGCCCTCCGAACCGCTTCACGCCAAGGCGCTGAGCGTTGGAGTCACGACCATTTCGCGTCGAGGACGCGCCTTTCTTATGTGCCATCTCTCAGACCTCAGCTCTCGATCCCGGTGACCTTGACCTGGGTGTACCGCTGACGGTGCCCCTGGCGCTTCTTGTAACCGGTCTTGTTCTTGTACTTCATGATGCGGATCTTTGGACCCTTGACCTCGTCCAGCACCTCAGCGGTGACCTTGACCTTGCCAAGGCCCTTCGCATCAGAAGTGATCTTGTCACCGTCAACGACCAGCAGCGGGGTCAATTCGACGGTGCTGCCCACCTTTTCGGACACCAGGTCGATGTCCACAACATCGCCAACCGCAACCTTGTGCTGGCGGGCGCCACTGCGCACAATCGCGTACACGCCTGACCTACTTTCGTACTTGTCTACTTGACTCCGCACCGCGGATGCTCTTGGGGCTTGCTAGCAAATGCCAGACCAAACCGACGTCCAACTTTAGCCTCCGGGCGAAGCCTCGGTCAAACCGGCTCCGGGACCCCGTTGAAGGAGGCGCCGATGAGGCCGCCGTTCCCCATGGCCCACAGGGCAGGAACGGCATGGGCCCTCCCCCCGGCACCGCCCGTGGGACCGAGCTGACAATCCTGATGGGGAGGGAGCTAGCCCTCCCGACCCACCTAGCTCCTGACCTGCGAGACACCGACCGGGCACAAAGCTTGCGGTGTACCCGATTCCTCGTCGTCGGCCACCAGCTCGTCCTTGCGCGCCTTGAGCAGCAGCAAGGCCCCGGCCGAGCCGACGTTGAGCGCGCAGACGACCCAGAAGATGAGCCGGGGCTCACCGGCATTGCTGAAGACTGTCGCCACCAGAGGCGCGGGGGCGGCGAACAGGACTCCGGACAGCGTGAGCGCCAGGGCAGAGCCCGCGAACCGGGTGCGGGTCGGGAACTGCTCGGCGAAGAACGCTGGCTGGGCACCAAACTGGAAAAGCGCGGA
>JAUMYR010000069.1:2676-13641 GCA_030528545.1 Propionibacteriaceae bacterium | reverse complement strand
GGATCTTGACGATGATGTTGCGGGCCAGGTTGTGGAACTCCTCGGCCTGGTCGGCGAGGGCCTTGGCGTCGCGGTGGAACCGGGGATCAGTCTGTACCGAGAGGCGCCCGTTGCGTCCGTTCTGGGCGTCGAAGATCGGCTCCAGGAGCTTGGCGGCCTCGACCGACATGTCCTTGATCGCCTGCCAGCCGATCTGAGACTCCCCCCAGGTCGGGTTCGCCTCGGCGATCGCCTTGATCCGGGGACCCCAGATCTCTGGGTGGGCGCTGATGGTGGTGTAGCCGATCACCGGGTTGCAGGTGGCGCCAACGCCACCGAAGGAGATCGACTGGCGCAGCTCGTTCAGATCCGCGGAGTCATTCCAGAGGGCGGTCTGGGGAAAAGCCCGCGCCGCTTCCAGCAGGGGGCCGGGGGTGTATTCGATGCTCATGCGCTAGCTCCTCAAGGGTTTGTCACGCCAACTCAGCGGTGGGCGGCGTACTAGCTATTCAACCGGAGCCAGTTTTGTCCTGTCAAGTATTTGTTAGGACAAATCTTCGGTTATGCGAATACCGTCTGATCGTAGGAGTACATGGATGCGCGGTAGACATGCTTGCCGAACTCGACCGCCCGGTTGCGGGCGTCGTAGGCGGTGCGCTGCATGGTCAATAGCGCGGCGCCGGTCGGCTCGTTGAGCAGGCGGGCCTCGTCGGCGGTCGCTAGGCGGGCTCCGATCTGCTGCACCCCGACCGCGATCCTGACGTCGGCCGCCCTCAGCCGGGCGTAAAGCCCCTGCTCGCTCAGCTCTTCGCGGGAGGGTGCGAGGTCGGGCGGTAGCCAGTTCGTCATGATCGCCAGCGGTTCATCGCCCAGCATGCGCAGGCGCCGGATGTGGACGACCTGGTCGCCCTCGGCCAGCCCTAGCGCTGCGGCGATGCCTGGTGTGGCCGCTTCGGGCACCCATTCCAGGACGCTGGTGCGGGGCATCCGGCCGGACTCCACAAGGTCATCGTTGAGGCTGCTCAGCTTCATCGGGCGGTGGACGCGGGCTGGGGTCACCTGGGTTCCGGCGCCCCGGCGCCTGATGATGAGACCCCGGTTGGTGAGGGTCTCCAGGGCGCGGCGCGCGGTGGGGCGGGAGACCTGGAGGCGCTCGGCCATGGACACCTCGTCCTCCAGCTTGGTCCCCGGGGGTAACTGGCCAGACTCGATCAGGCGGATCAGTGGCTCGGCGATCTGGGCGTGTAGCGGGATCGAACTTTCTCGATCGATCGTGATGTCGGGGGTGTAGACGGCTGGGTTCTGCATGGTGGTCTCGCGGGTTGAGTGCCTATGTTTAGCCCCATTGTAAGGCGCAAGTCGCCCTACCCTGGGCGTGGCTTCCGTCGGTTTCGCTCGACTCGATTGGCTTTGTCTTGACATTTGCTTCGTGGGGGTTAGTATGGAGTTCTCCGAACCTCGGCTAGGCGGGTGCACCATGGGTCTTTTCAGCAGTCAGACAGTGGATGTCTTGACTGTAGGGCGCATTGGTGTCGACATCTACCCCCTGCAACAAGGGGTCGGGCTCGAAGACGTCACATCCTTCGGCAAGTTCCTCGGCGGCAGCCCGACCAATGTCGCTGTCGCGGCGGCCAGGATGAGGCACTCGGCCGCGGTCATCACGGCGGTCGGCGACGACCCCTTCGGGCGTTTCTGCTTGCGGGAGATGGGGCGCCTGGGCGTCTACGGAGACTACGTGCTCATCGTGGACGACCTGAACACCCCCGTGACCTTTTGCGAGATCTTCCCGCCCGACAACTTCCCGCTGTATTTCTACCGCCGCCCCACGGCCCCCGACCTGCAGATCAAACCCGCTGATATCCCGGTGGACGCGGTTCGCAACGCGCGGGTGGTGTGGCTCACCTCGACCGGCCTGTGCCAGGAACCGAGCCGTTCGGCCCACCTGTCCCTGCTGGAGGCGCGCGGACGCCGCCGCCACACGATCCTCGACCTGGATTATCGCGCGGCCTTCTGGCCGGACGCCGAGACCGCCGGGGCGGCCGTCCGTGAGGTATTGCCCCTGGTCGACGTGGCGATCGGCAATCTGGAGGAGTGCCGCGTCGCGACCGGTGAAACTGACCCGGAACGCGCTGGTGAGGCGCTGCTGGACGCGGGAGTCGAGATCGCCGTGGTCAAGCAGGGTCCCCGGGGAGTGCTGGCCATGACCGCGCAGTCGTGCATCACGGTGCCCGCCTCGAACATCGAGGTGGTGAACGGGCTCGGCGCCGGGGACGCCTTCGGCGGCACCTTCTGCCATGGTCTGCTGCGCGGATGGTCCCTGGCCGACACCCTCGTCGCGGCCTCAAGCGCCGGGGCCCTGGTCGCCACCAGGCTGGAGTGTTCCACCGCCATGCCGAGCGAACCCGAACTGCTGGAACAGCTGCGACGCTGCCCGGTCGCGGCCGTGGAGCGTGCCCGATGAGCCTGATCGAGCGTCTCGTCGACATGAGGCTGAGCGACCCGCTCGGGTTCGCCGCCCGCATCGTCGGCAGACAGGCTTCGACGTGGCGTCCCGAGGAGCCCCTCATGGTGATCGCCGCGGACCACCCGGCCAGGGGGGCGCTGCGGGCCGGTGCCGACCCCAACGCCATGGGTGACCGTGAGGAATTGCTCAGCCGCTGCGTGCGGGCGCTGTCGCGTCCCGGCGTCAACGGCTTCCTCGGCACCTGCGAACTGGTCGCCGATCTGGCCAACCTCGGCGCCCTCGACGGCAAGGTCGTCTTTGGATCCATGAACCGGGGCGGTTTCGCCGGGGCTTGTTTCGAGCTGGACGACCGGATGACCGGCTACGACGCTCACGGCATCGAAACCGATAACCTGGCCGGGGGAAAAATGCTCCTGCGCTACGACCTGTCGGATCCCGCCACGCTCGCCACGGTCGAGGCGGTCGCTCAGACCGTCACTCAGCTTGGCCGCAGCCGCCGGATCGCCCTGGTCGAACCCTTCATGGCCAGCCGGGACGCCGAAGGCCGGGTCGTCAACGACCTATCGGTGGAGGCGGTGGTCAAGTCGGTGGCCATGACCGCCGGGCTGGGGGCCAGCTCGGCGTGGACCTGGCTGAAGCTGCCCGCGGTCGAGCCGATGGAGGCGGTCGCCCGGGCGTCGTCAATGCCGATCCTGCTGCTGGGCGGGGAGGTGCCAGACGACGCCGAACGCACCCGTAGGCTGTGGGCCCAAGCGCTGAAACCCGCGTCCGTGCGTGGCCTGGTGATGGGCCGCGCCCTGTTGTATCCCGAAGGCGGAGACGTGGAGACCGCCGTTGACGAAGCAGTCAAACTGTTGAAGAGGAGCGAGTGAACATATGAGTGACCATCTGTTGCGGGCAGGCACGACGGGCCACGGTGCCTACACCGTCGATGTCTCACCCGCCGATGCGGGGTGGACCTACTCCGGGCTGAAGATCGTCAAGCTGGAGGCGGGAGAATCCGTCACCCTCGACAGCGGCCACTATGAATACCTGGTGCTGCCGCTGGAGGGGGCGGCGAGCGTCGACGTGGATGGGCAGGTATTCGACCTAGCCGGGCGTCCCTCGATCTGGGGCCACGTGACCGACTATCTTTACGTCGGTTCGGGACACACCTTCACCGTGACTTCCGTGGCCGGTGGGCGTTACGCGCTGCCCAACGCCCTGGTGGACGTCGCGACCCCGCCGCGCTACTGCCCAGCAGACGAGGTGCGGGTCGAGCTGCGTGGTGCGGGAAACTGCTCCCGCCAGGTCGTCAACTACGCTCTCAACAACCCGCTCCACACCGACCGGCTGCTGGTCTGCGAGGTGCTGACCCCCGGCGGCAACTGGTCCAGCTACCCGCCCCACAAGCACGACGAGGAATCCGAGTGCGAACACGAGCTGGAGGAGATCTACTATTTCGAGGTCCGGGGCAACGAGCACGGCCCGGGCTTCGCCTTCCACTCCACCTACGGGACGCCGGAACGCCCGATTGAGGTAGCGGCCCGGGTGTCGAGCGGCGACATCGGCCTCGTCCCCCACGGCTGGCACGGTCCCTGCGTAGCGGCCCCCGGCTACGACCTGTACTACCTCAACGTCATGGCCGGACCCTTCGGCCCTGAATGGAAATCAGTTGACGATCCGTGCTTCGGCTGGATCCGTAACACCTGGGAAACCCAAGAGATCGATCCCCGGCTGCCGATGCCGGTCAAGGAGGCATGACGATGAGTGACACCATCCGGTTGACGGTCGGACAGGCGGTCGTCCGTTACCTGACCCACCAGTACGTCGAACGCGACGGCGTCGAGCACCGCTTCATCGATGGCATGTTCGGCATCTTCGGGCACGGCAACGTCGCTGGCGTGGGCCAGGCCCTGCTGCAAAACGAGGTCGCCCCCGACGAGGCCGAGGGCCACCTGGAGTATTGGATGGGGCGCAACGAGCAGGGCATGGTCAACGCGGCCGCCGCCTACGCCAAGGCGAGTTTCCGCAAGCGGGCGCTGGCGGTCACCGCATCCATCGGCCCGGGCTCGCTCAACATGGTCACGGGTGCCGCGCTGGCGACGACCAACCGGCTGCCGGTGCTGCTGTTCCCGAGCGACATCTTCGCCAACCGGGCCCCCGACCCGGTGCTGCAGCAGCTGGAGGATGTCAGTAACCCCGACGTCAGCGTCAACGACGCCTTCCGCCCGGTCAGCAAGTTCTGGGACCGGGTGAACCGGCCCGACCAGCTCATGGTGAGCCTGCCCCGGGCGATGCGGGTGCTGACCGACCCCGCCGACACCGGTGCCGCGGTCGTCTGCCTCCCCGAGGACGTCCAGGCCGAGACCTACGACTGGCCGGTCTCCTTCTTCGCCAAGAAGGTGTGGCACATCGCCCGGGTCCGCCCGGACGTGGCGGCACTGAAGCGGGCCGCCCAGCTCATCAGGGAGGCTAAGAAGCCGCTCATCATCGCGGGCGGTGGCGTCCTCTACTCGGAGGCATCCGAGGAGTTGCGGGCCTTCGCCGAGGCGACCGGCATCCCGGTCACCGACACCCAGGCGGGCAAGGGAGCGATCAACTGGGACCACCCGTGTGCCGCGGGCGGGGTCGGGGCGACCGGTTCGGGCTCGGGCAACACGCTGGCCTCCGAGGCCGACCTCATCATCGGCATCGGCACCCGCTATTCCGATTTCACCACGGCCTCTCAGACCCAGTTCAAGAACCCCGAGGTGAGGTTCGTCAACATCAACGTGGCGGCCTTCGACGCCGCCAAACAGGGCGCCGAGATGGTCGTCGGGGACGCCCGTGAGACCTTGCTCGCGCTCACCGAGGAGCTCGCGGGATACCGGGTCGGCCAGGAGTGGACCGCCAAGCTGCGCGCGGCGGTCGAGGCATGGGCCAAGGTCACCGACGAGTGCTATCACCGCGGCCAGACCCCGCTGCCGGCCCAGACCGAGGTGTTCGGTGCCCTCAACGAGATGATGGGCCCCGACGACGTGGTCATCAACGCCGCCGGGTCCATGCCGGGCGACCTGCAGTGCCTGTGGCGGGCGTCCACGCCGGGCTCCTACCACCTGGAATATGCCTTCAGCTGCATGGGCTACGAGATCCCCGCCGCGCTCGGGGTCAAGATGGCCCGCCCGGACGCCGAAGTGGTCGCCATCGTCGGCGACGGCACCTACCAGATGCTGCCGATGGAACTGGCGACCATCGTCCAGGAACGGGTGAAGGTCATCTTCGTCCTGCTGCAGAACTATGGGTTCGCCTCGATCGGCGCGCTGAGCGAATCTCGCGGGTCGCAGCGCTTCGGCACCAAGTACCGGATGCGCGGCGCCGGTGGTGAGCGCACCGACGAGCTGATCGCCGGTGTCGACATCGCCGCCAACGCCCGCTCGTGGGGCATCGACGTCCTCACCGCGAGCACCATCGAGGAGTTCAAGGACGCCTACCGCCAGGCCGAAGCCTCCGACAAGGCCACGATGATCTACATCGAGACCAACCTGTACGGCCCGCACCCGCCCGGCACCAGCTGGTGGGACGTCCCGGTCGCGGGTGTGTCGCGGCTGGAGTCGACTCAGCAGGCTTACCAGGAATACCTGGAGGCACTCGCCGAGCAGCGCCGCTTCTTCTGATCCACCCCCGCAGCCCCACCGGGAGTCCTAGGGGCTGTGGGACAAGTAATAACCGCATAACCCGTCTTGGGCAGGGGCTCATGCCCGGCGCAGATTGAGAAAATACCCGAAAGGAAGCCATGACCACTATCACCATGCCGCACTGGATTGACGGTGCCGAAGTCACTGAGGAAGGCGCTCAGACCATCGCCATCGACAACCCAGCTACGGGTGAGGTCGTTGGCCACCTGGCCTGCGCGAGCGTAGACCTGCTGGACAAGGCCATCGCATCGGCGCGCGTCGCCCAGAAGGAGTGGGCTAAGGCGTCCCTGGCCAAGCGCACCCGCGTGATGTACAAGTTCCGTGAGCTGCTGCTGGCGCACCAGGACCAGATCGCCGAGATCATCGTCCGCGAGGGCGGCAAGACCCGTGGGGACGCGCTGGGTGAGATCGCCCGCGGTCTTGAGATCGTCGAGTTCGCCTGCGGGATCCAGAACGCGCTGAAGGGCGACTACACCTCCCAGGCCGCCACCGGAGTCGACATCCACACCGTCCGCCAGCCGGTCGGCATCGTCGCCGGTATCTGCCCGTTCAACTTCCCGATGATGGTCCCGATGTGGATGCACCCGATGGCGCTGGCCACCGGCAATGCCTTCATCATGAAGCCAGCCTCCCCGGTTCCGACCGCGTCGCTGTATGTGGCGAAGCTGTACCAGGAGGCCGGTTTGCCGGATGGCCTGTTCCAGGTGGTGTGCGGCGACCGGGTGATCGTGGACGCGATCCTGCGTCATCCGGGAGTGGACGCGATCAGCTTCGTGGGTTCCACACCGGTCGCCGAGATCGTCATGAACGTCGGCACCGAGCACGGCAAGCGGGTCCAGGCCCTCGGTGGGGCGAACAACCACGCGATCGTGATGCCCGATGCCAACCTCGACTTCGCGACCCAGCACATCGTCTCGGGCGCCTTCGGCGCGGCTGGTCAGCGCTGCATGGCCCTGCCGGTGGTGGTGGCGGTCGGCGGCGTCGGTGACGCCCTGGTCGAGAAGGTCGCCGAGCGGGGGCGTGCGCTGCACGTCGGTGCGGGCGCCGACCCGGTCAACGAGATGGGCCCGGTGATCTCCAAGAAGTCCCGCGACCAGATCGTCGCCTGGATCGACGATGCCGAGGCCAAGGGCGCCAGGATCGTTCTGGACGGCCGCGGCTACCTGCCCGCCGACGAGGCCTGCAAGGACGGCAACTGGGTCGGCCCGACGCTGGTGGATCACGCCACGCCGGATCTCGACGTGTACAAGGAGGAGGTCTTCGGGCCGGTCCTCACGGTGGTGCGCGTCGACACCTACGAAGAAGCCGTCGAGCTGGTCAACTCGGGTCCCTTCGGCAACGGTGCGGCGATCTTCACCGAGTCCGGCGATTACGCTCGCCGCTTCACCCTCGACGTGGAGGCGGGCATGGTCGGGGTCAACGTGCCGATCCCGGTTCCGGTGGGCTACTACTCCTTCGGTGGCTGGAAGGATTCGCTGCTCGGCGACATCAAGATCCATGGCCAGGAGGGCGTGAACTTCTACACCAAGGCCAAGGTCATCACGACTCGCTGGGCCGGGGTCGCCGACCACGGCAAGATCGGTCTGGACTTCGTCGCCACCAAGTGAGTTTCCCGGTTCGGTTCCGGCTAGGTAACCCCGCCGGAACCGAACCGGTCACTCCTGTTCTACGCCCCGGTCCCGTGAGGGCCGGGGTTTCTTCGTGGGCATCATCGGCGATGCCCGGGTCCTGAGGCGAACGAAGACCGCCCTTGCCTGTCCCCGGCGCTGGCCGCTCGTCCGGGCTGGGGCGGTGGGCCGGTGGGGGAGACCCGGGTCCTGGTGAGGCGTCCTTTCATGTGATGGGAGAGCCCATGGTTCTGTCGGGGCGAGGCGATAGAGTCCAGATATGTCTACCGACGATACCTGGGCTGATTTCTTCACCACTCGTCGCGACCAGCTGGAAAGGCGAGCAGAGGCGCTGGCCGAGGTGCCGGAGGGGGCGCTCGCGACGGTGCGGGCGGCCGAGTTAGCGCGGGAACTGATTGAGGAGTACCGCGGGGATGACTGGCTCGCCACCAAGGTATTCGTGGCGCGGCTCGGCCAGCGTCGCGCCTGGCTGCTGTCTCGGCTGGACGAGGACCAGCTGGCCCTGGCTGAGCTGGACGAGATCGCCAGCGCCGCGATGTCGGGTCCGGAACCCGAGGTGGTTGAGGTCGGGGCGGACGCGCGGGTCGATCGGGCTCGGCTGCTGTGGGCCCTGGGGCGTCAGGCGGAGGCATTCACCGAACTCAGGAGCCTTATCGAGGCGATCGCAGATGCCGACCACCCCGGCATTCGTCACACCCATGCCAACGCCCAGTTCGATGCGATCCGGTGGACTCTGTCCAGCATCGATGCCTCCGATGGCGTCCACGGGCAGCAGCGCGTCATCGATGCCTGTGCCGAACTGATCGCCTCGCACCGCGATCGTGACCACGGCCCGGAGGCGTTTTACGTCATCGCCGCGCTCAGCGTCCAGCAGGACGCGCTGACCGAACAGGCACGCCTGCTGCGGGAACAGGGCTCCAGCGAGGACGCCGACGCTCTCCTGCTGCGCGCCCGCGTCCTCACCGACGACGCCTGGGCACAGTATCGGGATCACCGAGACCCCCAGGTGCAGGCCCGGCTAGCCAACCTGCTGCTCGCCTCTCGTGAGCTGGGCACGAAACGGGAGGTGACCGAGGCCGCCGAGATGGTCCTGAACCAGTGGGGCGCCAGCGACGAGCCCGAGCTTGAGCCCGAACTGGCCTGGGCGATGCAGTGCCGGGTCCGCGACCTGCGGGAACGGGGAAAGACCGAACATGCGCTGGCCGAGCTGGACGCCTTGGCCCGCCGCTTCGGCGGCAGTGAACATTCCCGGGTACGCAACAGCCTGCTGTGGGGAATTACCGAGCGGGCCCGGATCCTGGTCGATCAGGGGCGAGGCCGTGAGGCGATCGCCGAGCTCCAGCAGACCGTGTCGTGGCTGGCTCACGATTGTGCGTTCAACGTCCGGGTGCGGATCGCCCAGGCCCTCGACCTCGCAGCCGATCTGCTCGCCTCCGAACTCGAACCGATGGCCCCGGAGAGGGACGCCGAGCAGGGGGCCGATGTCGAGGCTAGCGAGGGGTCGGCGATAGTCCAGCGTCCGCTCACGTCCCGGATGCGCGCCTACGCTGAAGCCGTCGACCTGCTCGTGCGTCATTTCGCCGATGACGAGCAAGGCGAGATCCGAGAACTCGTGGCGGATGCGCTCCAGGCGCTGGCCGGGCAGCAGCGGCGCTGTCTCAATCTGGACGCGGCCGTGGCCAGCTATCGCCGTTTCATCGGGATCTTCGACGAGGATACCCATCCACCGATCGAGATGATCCTCGCGATCGTGCGGATGAACCTGGGATATATCCTCATGGCTCTGCTGGGGCGCTATGACGAAGCGGTCCAGGTCTATGACGAGGCCATGAGCAGGCACCAGTTCGCGACCTCGGCACAGGTGCGCGATGTGCTCGCCAAGATCGCATCCTCTCGTCACGCCTGCCTCAACACCATGAACGAGCTGGGTCTTGAGGCCAGCTACGGGGAGCAGTACGAAGACCTCAGCATCTCCGAGCGGGAGCGTCTCGAATCGGTACTCGACCGTGCGATCGCGCGGGAGAACCTGACCGACTTCCGCGGCGCTGTGATGCTGTACGACCAGATTCTGGTTCATGTCGAATCGCTGCACCCGGAGTTGCGGCGGCGCAGCCTGGACGCCCTGGTGCGTAAGGGATACTGTCTGGCCCAGCTCGGGCAGTATGAGGCCGCGCTGGCGGTGAACCGGGAGGCGGTCGCCCGTTACGGGGTCGACCTGCCGATGGACCTGCAAAAGGATGTGGCTCTGGCGCTGTCGAACGTGGCGCGTAACCTAGATCGTCTGGGCCGCCACGACGAGGAACTAGCGGCCTACGACGATCTGCTGTGCCGCTGGCCAGAACCATCGATCGACTACCTCAAGGAGAAGGTGGCCTCGGCGCGGTTCGCCAAGGCCGTGACCCTGGCCGAGCTTGGGCGATCCCGGGAGGCCGAGGAGGTCTATCTGGAGTGCATCCGCCAGGATTTGCCCTGCAGCCAGACCGTGATTCGTGCCACGGGCGCGTCTGCTGGCCTGAACCTGGGTTATCTGCGAGCCCAGGCCGGTCGGTTTGAGGCAGCAGCAGAGGCTTTTCATCAAGTGGTGGAGTGGTGTCCCGCTGATAGCGATCTGGAATTGCGCCAGCATCGCATGAAGGCCCAGCTGGCGCTGGCCCGGATCCATGCCAGCCGTGGCCAGCACACCGCCGCGACGGCGGCCTACCGGGACGTGCTCGCCTTCGACCGTGACGTGCTGTCCGATGCGCTGCGTGGGACCGTGAGAGACGAGTTGTTCAAGCTGAGCCCGGGCCGTGGGCTGGTTTCCCTGCTGGATACGCTCAAGCGGTGGTTCAGCCAGCCCGGAGCATGATCGACAAGCGAACTTCCTCCTGACAAAGTTCGCTTTCTCTCTAGAAAGTCGCCGATATGGGTGATATTTTGTTGTGACAAAGAAATCTCAAGGAGGAGAGAGGTCACCCATGTCGCGAGCACGTAACACCGCTGATGAGCGGTTCTCGAAGCTGACCATCGGGGTGTGCCCCGACCAGTGGGGGGTGTGGTTCCCCAAGGACGAGTTGCAGATGGACCCGCGCCAGGCCTGGGAGGAGATGGCCGAGGCTGGGTTCGAGGTCATTGAGACCGGCCCATTCGGTTACTTCCCGACCGACCCGAAGGAGTTGCAGCGCTGGTGCGATGAGTTCGGGATGAGGGTGGTCGCTGGCACCGGCTGGGGCATCCTGCACAAGGCCGAGGCCTGGGC
>JAUMYR010000069.1:1465-2576 GCA_030528545.1 Propionibacteriaceae bacterium | reverse complement strand
CCCGAGGAGATCGCCCGGATCTTCGACGCCACCGACCCGGCCTATGTGAACTTCTGCCTGGATTCCGGCCACGTCGTCTACGGCGGCGGCGACCCGATCGAGATCTGCAAGAACTACCCGGAGCGGGTGACCTACGTGCACATCAAGGCCTTCGACGCCGACATCACCAAACAGGCCCACGACGAGGACTGGCCCTTCGGTGAGGCGGTGGCCAAGGGCGCCTCGGTGTGCCCGCCCGCCGGGCTGCCCGAGATGCACGCCTTCGTCGAGGCTCTTGCCGATCTCGACAAGGAGATCTACTGCATCTGCGAGCAGGACTGCTACCCCTGTGACCCGTCCTTCCCGAAGCAGAACGCGATCAACATGCGCCACTATCTGGCCGAGTGCGGATTGGGGCTGAAATGAGCGTCCGGATCGGAGTCATCGGCGCGGGTGGCATGGGCCGCGCCCACATCGAACGCATCACCAATGTGCTCTCCGGCGGCCGCGTCGTCGCGGTGGCCGATCTCAACCTGGACGCGGCCAGGGCGGCCGCCGAACCCATCGGCGCGGTGGCCTACGCAACGGGTGCCGAGCTGATCGCCGATCCGGAGGTTGACGCGGTGCTGGTCGCGACCTTCGGCAAGGTGCACGAGCCGGACGTCATCGCGGCGGTCCAGGCGGGCAAGTACGTCTTGTGCGAGAAGCCGCTGGCGACCACCGCGGAGGCCTGCCGCAACATCATGGAGGCCGAGATTTCCGGCGGCAAGAAACTGGTCACGGTCGGGTTCATGCGCCGTTTCGACCCGGCCTACAACGAGATGAAGGCGATCCTGGACGCCGGAGACCATGGGTATGCGACGCTGGTGCACTGCCGTCATCGCAACCCGAGCGTCCCAGAGGGGTATGTATCGCGGATGGCGATCGACGACACCGCGATCCACGAGATCGACACCATGCGCTGGCTGCTCGGGGAAGAGATCGTCAGCGTCCGCGTCGACAAGCCGCGGTTCACCTCGCGGCGCTTCGATCACCTGGCCGACCCGATCGTGGTGGTCATGTACACCTCCTCGGGCGTGCGGATCGACGACGAGGTCAACGTCAACATCCAGTTCGGCTACTCCATCGAGTG
>JAUMYR010000069.1:0-1365 GCA_030528545.1 Propionibacteriaceae bacterium | reverse complement strand
CAGCAGGACGCGTTGTGCGCTCTGCTCTGCCGCCTCCTTGGTCTGCGGGGCGTCGGGGGCCAGGTCGAGCGCCGGTTGGCTGGAAGCCACCCCGGACGGGGAGGGCGACTCCACGGGTGGTGAGGACGACTCGACCGGCGGGGTGGGGGTGCACGAGGCGAAGGTCACCGTGAGCGCGGCGCCCAGCGCGATGGGGAGGATTCCTCGGGGGGTACGGGTGGTCACTTGGGTCCCTCCTCGATGTGCTGGATGAGCAGTCCGGCCATGGCATCATGCCCGGCCTGTTTGGGGTGGAAGGAGCGTGGTAATGCTCTTTGTTCTGTAAGGCTGACGATGAGACCATGAATCCACTCGTCGGCGGAGCCGACGCGATGGTCGTAGCCCTCGCCGACGAAGGCGGGGGTCGGGTCGAAGAACTCGACGCCGGTGCGCTCGGCCATCGCCTTGATGTGCTGGTTCATGACGACGGCCTCCCCATTCGCCCAGCGCTGTTCATCGAGATCCATCCCGTTCGTGGCACCCGGACGCCACGCCACCCACCGCCGCTCGGCGAACAGCGGCGGGTACCCGACCAGGACGATCCGGGCGTCGGGGTGCTGCGCCTTGATGGTCCTGATCTGGCGTTCGAGGGTGCCCACGGTGCCCTTGCCGTCGCCGTAGACCGTGACCATCCTGGCCCGCACCGCGTCGGAGTTCATGCACAGCTCCCTGGTCTCCTTCTCAATGCACTCGCCGAGGACAGCCCCGAAGCCCACGTCGTTGCCGCCCAGGGACATGGTGATGAGGGATGCGTCCGCCGGGATCTTGTCGTAGTGGGCCGAGCTGTTGGCCTCGGCCTCGCGGGTGCGACCCTGCGGGCCTTCGTTATTGCCCTGGCCGTTGTTCTTGTGCAGGTTGGACACGGTGCTGCCAGAGCAGGCATAGGACTTGTAGTCCTGCCCCTGGAAGTATCCGCGGCCCTGGAAATGCCGGAACACCTGGGCCTGGTAGGAGCCGGGCGAGCGGTGGCACATATTCCGCGGCTCGCCGTTGGTCCCTTCGACGTCGGTCTCCTCGTCGTACTTGAGGATGCCCTCGCCCGAGGCGTAGGAATCGCCACCCTGCCAGACCGTCCCGGCGACCGCGCGCTCCAGCGGCGTCAACTGGCGCGTGGCGGGCGCGCTTACGGCATTCGGGCAGTCCTTGCCCCCGATGATGTCGCAGACGGCGTTGAGGAACGCTCCCAGCACGACCCCGGGGGCGACCGCGGTGACGATCGCGCCCACGATGAACGCGGCCAGCACCGTGATGCCGATGTAGTGCAGCGCGGATGCGCCGGATTCTATGCTTCTGCGGCCATGGCTTCCTGCGATGAGTGTCACACTG
>JAUMYR010000068.1 GCA_030528545.1 Propionibacteriaceae bacterium | reverse complement strand
TCTGCCCGATCGGCCAGCCACCAGCCCAGAGCCACACCGGCGATGTCGGCGACCATGTCCACCAGATCGCCGGAGCGATGCGGGACCAAGCCCCACTGCACCGCCTCACTGACCGGTGCGTGCACCAGCAGCAGTAGCAACGGCCATGTGGGACGGATGAGGCGCCGGACCAGGTAGGCAGGGACGAAGAACAGCCCGAGATGTACCACCTTGTCCAGGCCGGGAATCTCCAGCCGGCTCGGCTCGGGGCTGCCGGGCACGTAGAGGGCCAACAGGTGCCCGAGCAAGGCGATCGCCAGAGCCAGCCACCATCCCCAGGGGCGAGCCTCCCGCGCTGTCTTTTTCGGGTGGCCCGTTTCAGCGCCCAGGCACTCCGCTCCCAAGCGCGAAGAAGGGTGAGCCGAGAACCGGCCCCGTGGGGCCCCTTCCGGCGATCCGGGAGGGGGTGGGGCGAGGGCGGACATCAGCTCTCACCGTCCTCGCCCACCACTTCTACCGCGACTCCGGCGATAGACAGCGCGGCGAGAAACTCCGCAGGCGCGTCGCCGGTGGTCACCAGGCAATCGAGGTCCTCGCAGCGGGCGAACACGAAACTAGCCTGGCGGCGCAGCTTCGCTCCGGTGGCGACGAGAATCGTGCGTGCGGCAGCTCCGATACCGGCCTTCTTCACATCCGCGTCCTCCCAGGAGTCCGACATCAGCCCATGCTCGAGCGAGGCCGAACAGGTCCCCAGGACGAAGGCGTCGGCCCGGAAGGAGCGGATCGCATCGACCGCACCCACGCTCGACATTGCTAGGGTTTCCCGGTCCAGCGGGCCCCCGGGCAACACCACCTCCGCCTCCCCTCCGGTGAGCGCCACAGCCGCGCCCAGCGACAGCGGCATCGCGACGATAGGACGCGAGGCCAGCTGTCCGGCTACCATCAGCGCGGTCGTGCCATTGTCGATCAGGACCGTCTCGCCGTCGCAGACCAGCGCAGCCGCGGCGCTGCCTAGAGCGAGCTTCGCCGCGTGATCGGTCTCAAGCCGTTCGGCATAGGGCACGCGCATCCCCCGGGTCGCGCGGACAGCGCCGCCGTGGGTCCTGGCTAGGACCCCGGCCTCGGACAGCACCGCCAGATCCCGGCGAATGGTGATCGCCGAGGCACCCGTGAGAGCCGCCAGGCTGGCCACCGACACGTGACCTCCCGATCGCACCGCACGAATGATCGTTTTGTGCCGAACCGATCGTTGCATGCGATCACTTTAGATCGTAGCGTTCACGCCATGACCACCAGCACCCGCGCCCGTCCCGCGCTTCTGTTCGATCTGTACGGCGTGCTACTGAGCGATCAGCCGGCTTCTTCCCTCGCGGCGATCGAGGAGGCCGCCGGTCAGGCCGGGCCGGAGTTCTGGGCCTGCTACTGGGGGTGTCGGCCCGCCTATGATCGTGGCGAGGTTTCCAGCCGGGACTACTGGCAGGCCATCGGGCTGGCGACGGGAACCCCGATCCGGGATGTGGACGCGGCCATCTCGGCCGATCTCGATGGCTGGCTCGACGCCGATGCCGAGATGGTGTCCTATGTGACCGGGCTCGCCGCCAGCGGAGCCAGGGTCGGTGTGCTGTCGAATATCCCCGAACCCTTGATCCGGCGGATCGAGGCTGTTCACGGCTGGCTCTCCAGGCTGTCCCCTCTCGGTTTCTCGGCCCGGCTCGGCGTGGCCAAACCCGAACCCGCGGCGTTCGAGTGGGCTGTCGGAGCTTTCGGCTCACCGGCGACGAGCATTCTGTTCGTCGATGACCGGCCGCCCAATATCGCCGCCGCACGGGCCTGCGGTCTGTCCGGTCACCTGTTCACCGGGATTAGCGCGCTCCGGCGGCGCGTCGAGGAGCACCTCGGCGGCGGCTCGGCATGATCCGCCCGGGAGGCCGCGCCCGCCTGGGCGTTTCGCTGATGTTCCTGACCAACGGGGTGTTGTTTTCGACACTGCTGCCCCGCTACCCCGAGATCAAGGACACCTTCGGCCTCAGCGCGACCTCCTTCGGCTTCACAGCTGCGGCCACGCTGTTCGGTTCGGTCTTCGCCTCCGCGATCCCGGCTCCCCTCATCCGCCGCTTCGGCGCACGCCGGGTCGCCGCCGCGTCCTCCCTGGCCATCGCCGCGCTGGTGTTCATCGCCGGGATAGCCCCGGCGCACTGGCTACTGGTCGCCGCGCTCTTCCTGGCCGGATTTTGCGACTCGGTCACCGATGCGGCACAGAATGTGCAAGGCGTGCGGGTACAGCGCTATCTCGGCAAGACGATCATCAATTCGCTGCACGCGACCTGGAGCGCCGGGGCGACCCTCGGGGGTCTAATCGGCGCTGGATTCGCCGCGCTGGCGGTGCCCTTAGGCGTCCATTTAGGGATCACCGGGGCCGTATGCGCGGCGACGGTGGTGTGGGCTGCCCACGCCGCCTACGTCCCCGAAGCCCCACCCACCGAGGCCGCTGGAGGCAGCACGCGGGTCGGGGGTGCCGCCGTGCGTGCCCTGGCGCCGCTGGTGATCATCTCGATCGCCGGGATGATGTTCGAAGACGCCGCGGGCAACTGGGCCGCGCTCTATCTCCGCGACGGTTACGCCGCACCCATCGGCCTCGCGGGACTCGGTTTCGCCTTCTTTATCGCGGCACAGTTCGCCGGGCGCCTCAGCGGGGACGCACTGACCGATAGATTCGGTAGGGTCCCCGTCGCTCGCGCGGGCAGCCTGCTGGTGGCCGCCGGATTCGGTGTGGCCACCCTCGCGCCGAATCCATGGCTGGTCCTGGCAGGTTTCGCCGCCACCGGATTCGGTTGCGCGACGCTGATACCGGCGGCCTTCGTCGCTTCTTCCGAGATTCCTGGGGTATCGGAGAGCACCGGGATCACGATCCTCGGGTGGCTCATGCGTTTGTCGCTACTGTCCTCCCCCACCATCGGCATTGTCGCCGACGCTACCTCACTGCGCACCGCGCTGCTCGTTCCCTTCGCGGCGGCGGTCCTCGCCACCGCGCTGTCGGGTCGCCTGCGGCCAGGGCACCGGGACCGGACATGATGGCCCGCGGCGGCTATGATCGGTGGTGTCCGATCGATTCACAGGATGACGGTGTCTAAACGAAGCTCTGGTGGAACCCGGAAGGTGACCATACGTGAGGTTGCGGCCGCGGCAGAGACCACGATCGGTACCGTATCCCTCGCGCTGCGGGGCAGCAGCCGGATTTCGGACGCCACCAGGGAGCGGGTGCAGCGGGTCGCCAACGAGCTCGGTTATCAGCCCCACTTGCCCGCCCGGCTGCTGCGTGAGCAGCATCCCCGCAGGATCGGCCTGATCTGGAAGGTGGGCCAGGAGTTCCACGAAGTCCTGCTGGATCATCTGCATCGCCTCGCCAGCGCCCATGACTGCGAACTCATCACCGCGGGAACCTCACCGGCGTTCGGCTTGGGTGAGGCTTTCTCATCCCTGGTGAGCCTGCGCTGCCAGTCCCTGATCCTGATCGATGCGCGGCCGACCCCAGAGATGCGGAAGGCCTACCCGCAGCGGGGCGGCATCGTCTTGATCGGTCAGTTTCCGCCCAGCGGAACGGCCACCGCCATCACCAGCGCCAACGACGTGGGCATGCGCGAGGCGCTCGCCCACCTGGCCGGGCTCGGGCACCGGTCCATCGCCTATATCGATGGGCCCCGGGGAGCCTCGGCCAAGGCTCGCCGTGAGTCCTTCGAACGCATGCTGGCCGCGACCAGTCTCGCCGGTGTCGTCCTGCCAGGCGGTAATGACATATCGGCCGGTTTCGATTCCTTCCGCCGTCACCAGGATCTCCTCATCAGCCGCCGGGTCAGCGCGGTGGTGTGTTACAACGATCAGTGCGCCGAGGGCGTCATCATCGCCGCGCTGAAGGCAGGGTTGCGGCTGCCGGAAGACCTCTCGGTGATCGGCACCGATGACTCGACCTTGGCTCGCAGTTCCAGCCTGTTGCTGACTTCGATCAACAAGAACTCAAGCGAACTGGCCGAACTCGCCTTCCAGACGGCCCTGAGCCGGGTCGACCAGCCTGGCGACGCCGATGATCCGCCATCGGCGCGCCAGGTCGTCGATTCCTATCTGGTGGTCCGCTCCTCCACGGCACCGCCGCGCTCGGATCAGCGCATGAGGGCCGACACCAGCTCCTGATGGGTTCGAGGCGAGGCCACCAGCACCGATCCTGGTTCAGCGATCCGTAGGCTGGTGGCATCCAGCCGTGTGAAGCGGACCCCGCACTCACAGCAGATGAGCCTGGCCGCAGCGATATCCCACGGCGAGACCCACAGATGGACGAAGGCTCCCGCGCGTCCCGCCGCCACCTCGACGCATTCCAGCGCGGCCGACCCATAGCGGCGGTGGCCGCGGGATTCGGTGATCGCGGCGGCGAGCCTGGGCAACGCCAGGATCTCCTTCACATCCGTCAGCACGATGCCCTCGGCGAGTCCCCGATCGGGATCGACCGCGGCCAGCTTCTCCCCGTTGCAGTAGGCCCCCCGACCGGCGATCGCGGTGTACCACTCGTCGCGCACCACGTCCAGCACGACCGCTAGGACCGGCTCTTCCCCCTCATAGAGGGCGAGGGAGATGGCATAGTCGCGTTTGGTCTGGACGAAGTTCATCGTGCCGTCGATCGGGTCGAGGTACCAGCAGGGTCCAGTGGTGTGCCCGGGATTGTCGAACTCCTCCCCGACCACCGGCCAGCCCGTCTCGGTACCGATCCGGGAGCGGATCAGCGCCTCCACCTCACAGTCGACCTGGGTCACCAGATCATTGCGGGAGCCCTTGTGGTCGACTTCCAGCGCGCCCTCGCTGAGAACCCCGATGAGCCTGGCGCCTTCTGCCACCCATTCGAGAGCCCGGGCCATCAGCTGATCCAGGTCCCATGTATGGAAACTCACGCTCATTCACCCCACAATCGCCAGCGCGTGCTCTTTGTCCCGACGCAGCAGGCGTTCCTCCGCCACCGCGGCAAGGCTGAGGAATACGATACCGAGGGCGATCGCGACATAGAACACCACGAAGGACGCTTCCCATCCGTGCAGATTGATCCCGAAGAAATCCAGACCGGTCGACTTCGGATCGGCGATTCGCGCGATGAACACCTTGGCCAGCGAGTCTCCGAAGACGTAGCCGAAGGTACCCGGTACCGCGTTGATGACCGTGGTGGCCTGCTTCGGGGCGAACCCGATGATGGAGATCCCGATCAGGGTTACCGGACCGAAGATGAACAGCCCTTCGAAGAACAAAGCGATATTGATCGCCCAGTAGCTGGTCGCGTAGTTGTACACCAGGATCGGCGCGATGACACCGATCATGCAGAACACACCGACCAGCGCGCGCCGTCCGCCCAACCGGTCGGAGACATAGCCCCACAGCATCGACCCAAAGAATCCACCGGCTTCCAGGAAGGCCAGCGTGGTAACGGCGGCTTCCTTCGAGAAAGACAGGTGCTGGGTGGTGTAGAGCGGAGCCCAGTTATCGACGCCGATGCGAACCATGTAGACGAAGAGGTTGGCCAGGCATAGGAACCAGACGGCTGGGTTCTTGAGGACGTATTTCACCAGGATCTGGTTCTTGGTGAGCCCGAGCGATTCCTCCTGGGTGACCGGGACCGGTTCGTCGAAGATCTCCTCCGGGGTGCTCCAGCCGATCTCCTTGGGGTCGTCCTTGCCGTAGAAGAAACCCCAGGCCGCGATGGCTATCGCGACCACAGCGGGGAAGATGAACATGCCCGCTACGTGCCCGCCGAAGAAGAAGTTCGCACCAAACAGGGCCAGCAGACCAGCCAGTCCGCCGCCGACATTGTGGCTGATATTCCACCACCCGATGAAACGCCCGCGCCGAGAGCGAGGCGTCCAGCGGTTCATCGTGGAGTTCGAGCAGGGCCCACCCGGTGACTGGAATACCCCGTTCAGGCCCCACAGCACGAGCAGGAAGCCGAGCATGCTGCCTCCGACCCAGAGGTACATGCCGATGAGGAAGGAAATGAGCGCCGAACCGAAGGTGAGGGCGCACAGCATGCGCTTAGTGTTCTTGCCGTCGATGAAATAGCCGAGGATCACCCGGGAGAGCCCGTAGGCGACCGAGAAGGCAACCCCGATGTTGCCCAGGTCGGTCGTGGTGAACCCGGTCTGATCGACCAGTAGCGGTTGGGCAGCCTTGAAGTTGTAGCGCAGCAGGTACATCGCGGCGTAAGCGACGCAGAGCACCAGGTAGGGCTTGAAGAACTGGCCAAGCCATCGTTTCCGCTGCTCGCTCAGGCTCAGCGTGGTTGGTGGTGCCTCCTTGATATCGAATAATCCACGGCGCAGCATGGTCTCTCCTTTGGGACGTCTGATGGGCCACCGTTGGCCTCCGATCGACGAGCATAAGTGCTAAAACGTTTTTGCGCAAGAGCCTTGAGCGGAGCGATTCTCGGACGCTGGCTGTCCCCTCGCCCGGACCTCGGCCCGGGCAGGAGACCTGGGCGCTAGCCCTCCGGGGACACGGAGGCGGGGCGGCCCCAGAAAGGGACCGCCCCGCCTTGGTTAGCGACTATCGGCTACGGATCAGAAGTCCATGCCGCCCATGCCGCCCTCGGCGCCCGGCATCGCGGGGGCCTTCTCCGGCTTGTCGGCGATCACGGCCTCGGTGGTGAGGAACAGCGCCGCGATCGAGGCCGCGTTCTGCAGCGCCGAGCGGGTGACCTTCGCCGGGTCGATGATCTTGGCGTCGACCATGTTGACGTAGTCACCGGTCGCCGCGTTCAGGCCTTCGCCGGTGGGCAGGGAGGCGACCTTCTCAGCCACGACACCGCCCTCGAAACCGGCGTTGATGGCGATCTGCTTCAGCGGGGCGGTCGCCGCGCTGAAGACGATCTGAGCGCCCACGGCCTCGTCACCGTCGAGACCCTCGACCTTGGCCGACTTGGCTGCGTGCAGCAGAGCCACCCCACCGCCAGGGACGATGCCCTCCTCGACCGCGGCCTTCGCGTTGCGGACGGCGTCCTCAATGCGGTGCTTGCGCTCCTTCAGCTCGATCTCGGTGGCCGCGCCGACCTTGATGACCGCGACGCCACCGGCCAGCTTGGCCAGCCGCTCCTGGAGCTTCTCGCGGTCGTAGTCGGAGTCGGAGTTCTCGATCTCGCGACGGATCTGAGTGACCCGCCCGGCGATCTGCTCGGCATCGCCCGCGCCTTCGACGATGGTGCAGTCGTCCTTGGTGACGATGACGCGCTTGGCGTGGCCGAGCAGTTCCAGGGTGACGGTCTCCAGGCTGAGGCCCACCTCTTCACTGATGACCTGGCCGCCGGTCAGGATCGCGATGTCGGCAAGCATGGCCTTGCGGCGGTCGCCGAACCCAGGGGCCTTGACCGCGATGGACTTGAAGGTGCCACGGATCTTGTTGACGATCAGGCCCGCCAGAGCCTCACCCTCGATGTCCTCGGCGATCACCAGCAGCGGCTTGCCCGCCTGCATGACCTTCTCCAGCACCGGCAGGAGGTCCTTGAGCGAGCTGACCTTGGAGTTGACGATCAGCACATAGGGGTCGTCCAGGACGGCCTCCATGCGCTCGGTGTCGGTGACGAAGTAGGGCGAGATGTAGCCCTTGTCGAAGCGCATGCCCTCGGTGAGCTCAAGGTCGAGGCCGAAGGTGTTGGACTCCTCGACGGTGATGACGCCTTCCTTGCCGACCTTGTCCATGGCCTCGGCGATGATGTCACCGACGGTGGTGTCAGCTGCCGAGATGGACGCGGTGGCAGCGATCTGCTCCTTGGTCTCGACATCGATGGCAAGCTTCTCCAGCTCGGCCACGATCGCCTCAACGGCAACCTCGATGCCCTTCTTCAGGCCCATGGGGTTCGCGCCAGCGGTAACGTTGCGCAGGCCCTCACGCACCATCGCCTGGGCGATGACCGTAGCGGTGGTGGTGCCGTCACCGGCGACGTCGTCGGTCTTCTTGGCGACCTCCTTGACCAGCTCGGCGCCAATCTTCTCGAACGGATCCTCCAGTTCGATCTCCTTGGCGATCGAGACACCATCGTTGGTGATGGTGGGAGCACCCCACTTCTTCTCCAGGACGACGTTGCGTCCCTTGGGACCGAGGGTAACCTTCACCGCGTCGGCGAGGGTGTTCATGCCCCGCTCCAGCCCGCGGCGGGCTTCGGTGTTGAACTCAATCAGCTTAGCCATGTGAGTTAGCGAATCCTCTCAATGTTGGGCGAACTGTCCCGGTGCCCGCGACGGACGGTCGATGGCGACCTCACCAAAGAAGTTCGGGTAGCACTCTGCCATGCGGAGTGCTAAGTCAATTATTAGCACTCACCCCAAGCGAGTGCAAAGAAAAGAGGGCAGACCGGCCGTGCGGAGACGAGCCGGGCGCTGAATCGGCCAGCGCCGGTGGAGGGCTCGTGCCACGATGGGTCCATGAAAATTCGCCGCCTGGTTCGTTCGGTGGCCAATGCGGTCAACCTGTCCACTCCCCTCGGGCTCGCCATTGGGCTGATCGGATGCAGCGAGTTCCGCAGGGGCCCAGGCGGCCTGGTGGTCGCGGAGAACTACCGCCTCGGCTTCCCCATCGCTGGAGCCTTCACCATCGGCGATGTCGTCATCGTCCCCGGCCGAACCCTGGCCGCGTTGGAGGAGCGCTGCCCCGGCGTCGTGGAGCACGAGGACGCTCACGCCTGGCAGTATGCCTACTGCCTCGGATTGCCGTTCCTGCCCGCCTACGTGATCGCGATGGGCTGGTCGTGGTTGCGCACCGGCGACCGGGCGGCCGCGAACTTCTTCGAGGTGCAGGCGGGCCTGGACAGCGGCGGCTACGACCGCGTCCCCACCCGGCCGATCGGCCAGGCGCTGGCCACCCTGTTCCGACGTCGGCGCTGAGCCCTCCCGCATCCGGCGTGGGAGACCAGGCTCAGAAGGAGGCGACGGCGCGGGCGGGGCGCCGGTGCCCGGCGCAGGAGGCGCCCTCGACCATCAGGGCGACCAGTTTCTCGCCAATCCGGCGGGGCAGCCTGGGTAACGCCCGGTCCAGCAGCGGGCATAGGACCCGGATCGTCCGCTCGTTGAGGACGAGGGAAGCGGCGACGACCAGCGCGGTCCAGGCGCTGCTGACGCGCAGCGGGCCGCCCAGCACCTCGCCGTGTTTGCTCTCGAAGATGGTGCGCGCGGCCCCGGCGTGCAGGGCGCGCAGGGCGCTGCTCTCGGTGGTCACCGCGGCGGCGTGGTGGGCGATCTCCAAACCCGGGTCGAGCACGATGGGTACCCCAGCACGCATAAGGCGATAGCCGTAGTCGACATCCTCCCAGCCGTAGCGCACGTAGTCGGGATCGTAGCCGCCGACCTCCTCCCAGGTCTGGCGGGAGATCGAGGCGTGTGCCGCCCAACGCATCCAGGCGCGTTCCGGGTCGGCGTAGGCCTGGCGCCGGAAACGTTCGTCACGGGGGCGCCCATATACCTCGGCATAGGGGGTGTCGGCGTAGACATTGACGCATAGCCCGATCACACCGATCGGCTGGCTGGCCTCCGCGTGCGCCCTGCGGTGCCGGGCGATGAAATCCCGTTCTGGCTCCAGGTCATCGTCGCAGCGCACCAGCACCTCGCCCCGGGCCGCGGCGAAACCGGCGTTGAGAGCCGCGACCCGGCCCCGGTTCTCGGGGAACGCGATGCAGGAGATACCTGGGTGCCCGAAACCCTCGACATAGGCGGCTGAGTCGTCGAACCCGCCGTCGATCACGATGAGAGCCTCGAAATCCTGGTCGCTCTGTGCCGCCAGCGCGGACAGTAGGCGTCTGAGACGGTCAATCCCGCGGTAGGAAGGCACGATGACGCTGACCAAGCCGGTGGTCGCGGGGCTCACGGCAGGCCCCATCCGGTTCGCGCGAAGAGCATGCCGTGAAGGATAGCGGCGCCAGGTGGCGCCTCCCTGGGCGGGCTCAGCCGTGCAGACGCTTGGCCGACCTGGCGACCTGCCGCTGGGAACGCAGCCTCCGGAGCCGCTTCACCAGCAGGGGGCTGTATTCCAGGGCCTCGGGACGGTCGATGAGGGCGTTGAGTTGCTGGTAGTAGCGCGCGCTCGAGCAGCCAAAACGCTGCACGATGCCCTGTTCCTTCGGCTCGGGCGAGGTGAACCACGATTTCTCGAAGTCGAGCATCTGCTCCTCGACCTCGGTCAGACCGGAGGTTTCGGCTTGGTTCACTGCTGCCATGGGGCCAGTTTAGTCGCAAATCACATGGGTGTCATTCGCCCAGGGTTGAACGGGAGACGCACTCCGGGTTGGATAGAACCATGCCCTCTTCGTCGCGCCCACTCCGGTGGGGCATCGTCTCCACTGGCGCGATGGCGGCGACCTTCACGGAGGAGTTGCATCTGATGCCAGCCGACGCCGAGGTGTCGGTGGTCCTCTCCCGTTCGGCCGGTACCGCCGAAAAGTTTGCTCGCACCCACCGGATCCCCACCGCCTGTGACTCCCTTGAGGCTTTCTGTGCGTCTGGGATCGACATCGCCTACGTCGCCTCGCCCCATAGCGAACACGCCGCGGCGACCGAATCCCTGCTGCGCGCGGGCATACCTGTCTTGTGTGAGAAGCCGCTGACCACATCCGCATCCGAGACCGCGCGGCTGACCGCCCTAGCCGACCAGCTTGGGGTATTCCTCATGGAGGCAGCGTGGACTAGGTGTAACCCACTGTTTCGCCTGGGCCTTGAGCTTGCACGGCGGGGCGGGATCGGCGACATCCGGCTGGTGCGGGCGGGCTTTGGTTTCGTCGCCGACCGAACCGCTCCCAGCCACCGCCGTCTGCTGCGTCCCGAATTGGGCGGTGGGGCGATCTTGGACGTGGGGTGTTATCCGGTTCACTTCATGGAGGCATTCCTCGGCCCGGCGGCCTGCGTTCTTGCCCGGGGCGAGGTGCTGGACGAGGGAGTCGACGCGACGAGCAGCGCACTGTTCGACTACCCATCAGGCACGGATCGCCCACCGGCTCAGGGTGTCGCTTTCGCGTCCTTCCAGGCCGAGTCCGAGCGCTCGGTCGAAATCGTCGGCTCAACAGGGCGGCTGGTCTTCGACGATGTGTCCTGCCCTCTGGTCTTGGACCATCACCCGCTGGCCGGGGACACCACCCGATACGTCGCTTCTGCCAGGGGCCGGGGATACTGTTATGAGATCGCGGAAGTGACTCGATGCCTTCGCAGCGGCGCTCGTCAGTCGGATCTGTGTAGTTGGCAGGCGACGCTCTTTGTCGCCGGCATGATGGACGCTTGGCGTGCGGCGCTCGCCGACGCTCGCGTCCCCAGAAGGAAGGAGCAGGGATGCGCCTGATCACCGGAGCGGTCCAGAACTATCCGTGGGGTTCGCGCAGCGCGATCCCCAAGCTGCTGCACGCCAGCCCCACTGGCGAGCCCTGGGCCGAGTACTGGCTCGGTGCGCACCCGCTCGGCTCGGCGACGCTCGCCGACTCATCAGGGGCGACGCTGGCCGATCTGGTGGCCTCCTGCCCAGACGTCATCGGGGCGGCCTCAGTCGCGAGGTTCGGCCCGCAGCTGCCGTACCTGTTCAAGGTGCTATCGGCCAATCAGCCGCTCAGCTTGCAAGCGCACCCGAGCCGGGAACAGGCCGCCGCCGGGTTCGCCCGCGAGGAGGCCGCGGGGATCCCGCTGTCCTCGCCTGAACGCACATACAAGGATGAGTGGCCCAAGCCAGAACTGCTGGTTGCCCTGACCCCCTTCGAGGCACTCGCCGGTTTCCGGTGCCCGAAGCGTTCGGCCAAGCTGTTCGCCCAATTGCCGGTCAAGTCGTCCTTGGACTCGATCATCGGGCCGCTGACGGAGCGCTCCGGCTCCGCGGCTCTGGCTGAGGTCTTCCTTGATGTGCTGAGCGTGGGTGCCGACCGGCGTCACCTCGTCGAGGAGATCGTGGCCGCCGCGGTCCCGCTGATGTCCAGCGAGGGTGAGCTAGGTTCCTTCGCCCGCACCGCGGTCGAACTGGACGAGCATTTCCCCGGCGACCCGAGCATCGTCGCCGCATTGCTGCTCAACCGGGTCCACCTGCAGCCGGGGCAGGCGCTCTTCGCGTCCGCGGGAACCATGCACGCCTATCTGCGGGGCACCGCGGTGGAGGTCATGGCCAACTCCGACAACGTGCTCCGGGGCGGACTCACCAAGAAACACATCGACGTGGACGGGCTGATCACCGTCGTCAACTTCGTCGAAGAGGACATCCGCCCGATCGCGCTGGAAGGGTCCGACGGCCTCTACCGCTACCCGGTCCCGGCACCCGAGTTCGAGCTGTGGGTCACCGAACCCACCAGCGCCGATCCCCTGTTGCTGCCGCTCGGCGAGCGGGGCCGGATTCTGTTCGTCTATAAGGGAGAGCATCAGCTCACCTGTGGGGAGCAGAGCCTCAGCCTGACGCAGGGCCAGTCGGTGTTCCTGGCCGCCGGGGAATCGGTCTCGGTGCGCGGCAGCGGAAGGCTATTCCTGGTCGGCCCCGGCGTGTGAGCAGACCGCCACGAGGAAACCCGATCCGGGGGTGAAGGGGCGCAGGTCCCAGGTCTCCAGCGGGAGGTCGATCTTGAGTCCGGCGCCGGTGAGATCCGAGAAGAACTGGTCGAAGTCGTAGCCGCGTCCCGCACCGAAGCCGATCACCGCGCGTCCGCGTTCGGCCAAGTGGGACGCGAAACCGCGCAGCACATCCACACGCGTGCTCGGGGCCAGGAAACCCATGACGTTGCCCGCACACACGATGGCGTCGAAGCTGCGGCCAAGCTCCATTTCGGCGAGGTCACCGACGATCCACTCGGGACCCGGATGGTCGGCCTCGGCCGCGGCGATGAGCGCCGGGTCGACGTCCACGCCGACGACCTGATGGCCCAGCTGGTGCAGCCTTCCCCCAACCCTGCCGGGGCCGCATCCGGCGTCGAGGATGCGGGAGCCCCGCGGCAACATCGCATCGATCATCCGCGCCTCGCCATCGAGGTCATCGCCGCGGGCGGCCATCTGGCGGAACCTCTCGATATACCACTGGGAGTGGCCGGGGTTGTTGGCGACGATCTGCATCCACTGGCTGGTCTCAGGACTCACCGCCCCATTGTGGCCTGCGGCGCCGATTTTCAAAAACCGGAGTGACTTGTCAGAATGTTCGGTGCCGCCTCCATAGCTCAGCGGCCAGAGCATCCGCCTTGTAAGCGGAGGGTCGTGGGTTCGACTCCCACTGGGGGCTCTACTCAACGAGCGAGCCGAGCACCCCGACGGCGCGTGATGAGCTAGACCTAACTTCATGGAAGCGCCGGGTATCGCAAAGCTCCCCGTCACGGGAAACGCCAGCAACTGCTACTGGTGGGCCGGCCACTCCTATCCCCTCGGCGCACCCATCCGGGAGCGACCGGTTAGGCCTGCTCCAGACACGCCTCGGCAGCCAGCTGAGCACGAATACGGGCATCGCTCACCGGGTCCCCGCCCTCTTCCGGGCCAACGACCTGGAACAGATCCGGGCCCCGCCCCTCCTCAGCATGAGTCCACAAAAGACACTGGCTGCTGCCATCCGTGTCGTAGGACACGATGACCGAATAGGGCCGCTTCGACGTGCCGTTGGCACCGGCATAGACCGCGGCAATCTTGGCGGGCTTCAGCCGCTCAACGCCATTGGCGAAGGCCGCACGGGCCTTCTCGGCGATGTCCTCGGGCAGGGTCTGGCACTCATAGGTCGGCTCCGGATAGGTCCGGGACGGCGCTGGCGTGGGCGCAGACGTCGCGAACGGGGCGTCCCAGTCCACGCTAGCGCTCGGCACCGGCTCCGACGGCGGCTTGATCCCCAGCGCACTACACCCGGTGAGCAGAACACCCACCCCTACCAGCACAGCCCACAGTCCACGCACCCAGCCAGTATGCCCCGCTTGAGCCACAAGCCCCGCGGAAGGTGAACCGGTCCGAATCCCGAGCACCGCCCCGATGCCCCATCCCACCAGCCCCTTCGGCGCCACCAGGACCCCGATCCCTAGTACCTCCCACGAGAAGCACGGAAACCCCTCGGGAGGCGCCATAGAACCGGCTAGGGCCCCGGCCTGCCACCGCCCAGATTCGGGCCACTATCGCCTGGACAGGGTGCACCCGGCCTCG
>JAUMYR010000067.1 GCA_030528545.1 Propionibacteriaceae bacterium | reverse complement strand
ACGGGTTCGTTCTGGTCGGTGGGTTCTCGTAGAATCGTCGCCTGTGACTAAGGAGGAGCCGATGTCAGGGCCCAATACGAACTATGACCCAGTGCAGGTAGCGCCGCTCGCGGCCGAGGCGATCAACGAGATGGTCGCCGCCGCGCTGGCAGCGTTTGAGGCGGCGACCGACACCGCGTCCCTCAAATCCGCACGGATCGAGCACGCCGGTGAGAGATCCCCGATCGCGCTGGCCAACCGCGAGATCGGCGCACTGCCCCCGCAGGCCCGCAAGGAGGCCGGGCAGCGGATCGGCGCGGCGCGCGCTCAGATAGGTGGGGCTTTCGCCGCCCGCTCCGAGGCGCTCACGGCCGCCGAACTGGAGGCGGCTCTGGTCGCCGAGCGGGTCGACATGACCCTGCCCGTGGACCTGGCTCCGCGCGGCGCGCTGCATCCGATCACGGCGCTCATCAACACGATGACCGACATCTTCGTCGCCATGGGCTGGGAGGTCGCCGAGGGTCCGGAGCTGGAGGCCGAGTGGTACAACTTCGACGCTCTCAACCTGCCGGAGGCACATCCGGCACGGGCCCTGCAAGACACCCTGTGGATCGACCCGCCCAGTGCTTCCAAACTGTTGCGCACCCAGACCTCGCCAGTGCAGATCCGAGCCCTGCTCAACCGCGACCTGCCGGTCTACGTGGTCAGCCCGGGGAAGGTGTTCCGGGCCGACGAATACGATGCCACGCACCTGCCGGTCTTCCACCAGATCGAGGGCCTCTGCGTCGACAAGGGCATCACCATGGCCGATCTGCGCGGCACCCTCGACCACTTCGCACAGGCAATGTTCGGTGACGTGCAGACCCGGATGCGTCCCCACTTCTTCCCCTTCACTGAACCAAGCGCCGAGGTCGACCTCCAGTGTTTCGTCTGCCACGGAGAGTCGATCGGCAACCCTGAGCGTCCCTGCCGCACCTGTAAATCCGAGGGATGGATCGAATGGGGCGGCTGCGGGGTAGTCAACCCACGGGTGCTGGCCGCCTGCGGCATCGACACCGAGGTCTACACCGGCTTCGCCTTCGGGATGGGAATCGATCGCACGGTCATGTTCCGCAATAACGCCGCCGATCTGCGCGACTTCGTCGAAGGTGACATCCGATTCAGCCGTTCTCTCGTTGGAGGTGCCCGATGAAGGCTCCGTTCTCCTGGCTGCGTGACATGGCGGCCCTGCCCGAGGAGGTCACCGCCGCCGAGGTCGCGGCGCGACTCACGGCCGCGGGGCTCACCGTGGAACGCATCATCGCCACCGGCTCAGAGGTGAGGGGCCCGCTGACGGTTGGCCGGGTCCTCAGCAAGACCGACGAGCCGCAGAAAAACGGCAAGGTGGTGCACTACTGCCGGGTCGACGTTGGCGAGCAGCACAACGACGAACCGAGTGAGGATTACCCCGCCTCACGGGGCATCATCTGTGGCGCGCACAATTTCACGGTGGGCGACCTCGTGGTTGTCGCCTTGCCTGGAACGGTCCTGCCCGGCGACTTTGAGATCTCGGCCCGCAAGACCTATGGGCAAATCTCCGATGGCATGATCTGTTCCCAGGCAGAGATCGGGCTCGGCACCGATCATGACGGCATCATGGTCCTCGACCCCGGTTCTGGTCTCGTTCCCGGAGACGACGCGATCGCGGCACTGTGGAGCCGGGACGAGGTACTTGAACTGGAGGTCACCCCGGATCTGTCCTATGCCCTGAGCATCCGCGGAATTGCCCGGGACGTCGCGCAACTGTTCGAAGTCGGCTATCTGGACGCCTACGCGCTTGCCGTGCCGGAAACACAGAGCAACGGCTACCCGGTTGAACTGCGGGATCAGGCCTGCCCGCTGTTCGTCGCCTTGCGCCTGGACGAGTTCGACCCGGCCGCGGCGTCGCCATCGTGGCTGGTACGGCGGCTGGAGGCCGCGGGAATGCGATCGATCTCTTTGGCCGTGGACGTGACCAACTACGTCATGCTGGAGTCCGGTCAGCCGTTGCACGCCTATGACGCGGCCAAGCTGGCCGGGCCGATCGTGGTGCGCAAGGCGCAGGACGGGGAACGGCTGGTCACCTTGGACGGGCAGACCCGGGAACTCGTGTCTGGCGATCTGCTCATCACCGACGATTCCGGCCCGATCGGCCTGGCGGGGGTCATGGGCGGCGCCACCACCGAGATCAGCGAAACCACGACATCGATCGTGCTGGAGGCGGCCCATTTCGATCCGGCGACGGTGAGCCGGACCATGCGGCGGCTCAACCTGCCATCGGAGGCATCCAAACGGTTCGAACGAGGCGTCGACCCCGCCTTGCCCTATGCGGCGGCCCACAAGGCCATGTCGCTCATGATGAAGTACGGCGGAGGCACGCTGAGCCAGGCCGAAACGGTGGCCGGGGGAGTGGCCACTCCCGCGAGCATCACGATCCGAGCGAGTCTGCCCAGCCGGATCCTCGGCGCCGACATCTCCGAGGGGGAGGTGATCTCGGTGCTCGAACGCTCGGGGGTTTCGGTGACCGCGATGGGTGATTCGCTGACGCTGCGTCCCCCGACATGGCGTCCCGATCTGCGAGATCCCTTCGACTATGTCGAGGAAGTCGGCAGCAAACTCGGTTACGACCGGATCGGGTCCCGGGTTCCGGCGGCACCCCTCGGGCGCGGCTACACCGGACGCCAGCAGGGACGCCGACGGGTCCTGGAAGCGGTCGCTCGGCTCGGCTTCGTCGAGGTGCTGAGCCTGCCCTTCGTCAGTGACGCGGAACTCGACAAGATGAGGTTCGGCAAGGAAGACCCGCGTCGCAAGGCGGTGCGGCTGGCGAACCCGCTGTCCGACACACATCCCTTCTTGAGGACTTCGCTGCTGCCGGGACTCTTCTCCGCGGTAGCGCGAAACACCTCTCGCAGTATCACCGACCTAGCGCTATTCGAGCAGGGCACCAGCTTCCAAGACACCGGAACCCCGGCCGCGCCGCGCCCGAGCGTGAGCCAGCGGCCAAGCGATGAGGAACTGGCCGCACTGGATGCGGCACTGCCAGCTCAGGTGGACACCATCGCGGCCGTGGTGAGCGGGAACTGGATCCAGCAGGGCTGGGCCACGGCGGCGACCCCGGCGACCTGGCAGCACGTCGTCGCTTTCGCTGAGACCGCAGCCTCCGAGCTCGGGATGACGCTGACCAGGAGGAACGCTGAGCAGGCTCCATGGCACCCGGGACGCTGCGCCGAATTGAGCGTCGGGGGGAAGACCGTGGGTTTCGCCGGTGAATTGCACCCTGAGGTTTGCGCCTCATTCGGCCTGCCCGCGCGCACCTGCGCGGTCGAGCTGAACCTCGGGGACCTGCTGGCCGCGGCGCCGCACTCGGGACAGATACCGGCTCTATCGCCATTCCCCCTAGCCAAAGAGGACGTGGCGCTCATCGTCGATGCCGAGATCGCCGCCGCCGATGTGCAGCGGGCGCTGGTCGAAGGAGCGGGCGAACTGCTGGAGTCCATCGCGCTGTTCGACATTTACACCGGTGAGCAGATCGGCGAAGGCAAGAAATCGCTGGCCTTCGCGCTGCGTTTCCGTGGCCAGACCACGCTGACCGACGAGGAGGCAGCCCAGGCCCGGCAGGCCGCGGTGGCGCTCGCCGTGGAACGTTTCGCCGCGGTGCAGCGGGCCTGAGCGATCAGCGTCCGGGTTGGAGCCCGCGGACGAAGCGCCACAGGCGATGCACCGTGCCGAGTTCTGGTGGCGTCTCGACTCGTGGGGCATCGCCTAGCTCGACGGTCTTGGGGGCCTCTCCGCGCAGCCGGGCGGAGAGATCGCCCGGCGCCTGCCAGACCCGGGTGTTCTCCTGGCGGCGCAGCAGCCCCTTCTTGCCGAGGCTGCGCAGATCACGCCGGGCGGTCTCGTAGCTGATCCCCCAGTAGACCTGATGGGTCTCGTAGCTGAACGCGCTGCGCGGATCGGCCAGGCAGGTCTCCAGCACCTTGAGCTGGCGGTGATTCAGCTCGGTCTCGACGCCGAGCAGCGGAGTGCGTGTGGGGTGGCCCGCATTCAGCTCGGTTTCGAGGCGGGCCCGCAACTGCCAGATGGAGCGGCGCAGCACCGAGGTCGAGAACTCGAAGAAATAGGTCAGGTCGCCGTCATCGGTGTCGGTCAGCAGGAAGGTCCGCCGATAGTCGAGCCCGCGGGCCGCCATGACCTTCGAGATGGATAGGTACCTGGCGAGCCAGAAACCGCATCGGAACATTGCCCAGTAGAACAGCAACCGGGCGGTGCGGTTGTTGGCCTCCGCGAAATACTGATCGTGGACCGCCATGTAGTGCACCGTCATCGCGGCGAGCAGCGGCGGCAGCTTCTCGTGGGAATCGCGATTGGCGAAGTCACATAGTTTCGCCAGCCGCCCGGTGACCTCGGACGCCGGGGGAGCGCTGTGCCAGACTCGTCCATAGGGATCGGTGACGTCGGTGCAATCCGCGGTGCGGAGGGCTCCGTCTCCGCTGAGGATCGTGTTGAGTTCGGCTATCAGCTCTGGGCGGAACTCCTCCTTGGCCAGTTCGAGGACGCGGGCCAGCGCGAGATAGTTGTTCCACACCTGGGCCCCGGCCGCGCTGTCTGCCAGCGTGCGGTCATCGAAGCGGGGCAGCGCCTCGCTGCGGCTGATCTCGGCTCCGGCTAGCTGGGCCGAGGCGATCGCCTCCTCCCTTAGCGTCCACTCGACGAATAGGTCTCGCTCGTGGGTCACGGTGGAGACCTGCCGGTCTAGATCCGGATCGGCGCCGCTGACCACGGGCGCGATCTCGGATAGCCCTTCGAGCAGCGTTGGGTTTGGGGTGTACCAGAGCTTTTTACCGTTTCCGGCGAGGAAATCGGTAACCGTGATCGCCCGTTCCAGACGCAACGTCTTCAGCCTTACCCACCACTGCTCGTGGGTGAGGTCTTCCGGGGGTTCGTGCCGGAGCAGGTCGTCCCAGTGTGGATAGCTATCGAGATGAGGCAGGTCCGAGATGAGCCATAGCGGCGCCGGATCACTGCGCAGCACCTCCTTCCACGGTGGCGGGGTAGCGGGGATCTCCATGGCACCAGCCTAGGGGCGTCCCGTGGTGTCGCCGCTCCTGGTATCCCCCGCACCGGGGTCGCGGGCAAAGATCCCAGAGAATGCCCCACGGGGCATTACATATGTATGCGTTTAGCGGCATACTTATTCGCATGCTGAAAATTGCGGTGTCGGGTTGCACAGGCTATGCCGGTGGTGAGGTGCTGCGCTTGCTCCTGGGGCGCGAGGATATTGAGATCGGTGTGTTGACCGCTGGCGGGAGCGCGGGGAGCCGGTTCGGGGAGCTGCAGCCCCACCTCACGCCGCTCGCCGACCGGGTGGTGGCGCCGACCGATCCAGAGGTCCTAGCAGGCCACGACGTGGTTTTCCTGGGGCTACCCCACGGGGCTTCCGCAGCGGTGGCTGAGCATCTCGGCGAAGACAGCCTGGTCGTTGATCTGGGGGCTGACTTCCGCTTGCGTGACGAGGCCGCATGGGTGAAGTTCTACGGTTCTGCCTGGGCCGGGACCTGGCCATACGGGCTCCCGGAGCTACCGGGACAGCGGGCGCTGCTCGCCCAGACCAGACGCATCGCGGTTCCCGGCTGCTACCCGACCGCCGCGACGCTGGCCCTGCTGCCCGCGATGGCCGCTGGCCTGATCCGTGACGACGACATCGTCATCGTGGCGGCCTCGGGCACCTCGGGGGCGGGCAAGGCGCCCAAACCACAGTTGCTCGGTTCCGAGGTCATGGGTTCGGTCAGCGCCTATGGGGTTGGGGGAGTGCACCGGCACATCCCTGAGATCTGCCAAAACCTCGCGCACGTGGGCGCGCCCGACCCCAAGGTCTCATTCACGCCTCTTCTCGTCCCGATGAGCAGGGGGATCCTGGCGACCTGCACCGCGCCGCTGGCCGAGAATGCCACCAGCGCCCAGCTCCGGGACGCTTACGCAACAGCTTATGCCGCCGAACCCTTCGTGCGGTTACTACCGCAGGGACAGTGGCCGACGACGGCCGCGGTGCTCGGAAGCAACAGCGTCCAGGTGCAGATCGCGGTGGACGAGAGCGCTCACCGTTTGATCGCGATCAGCGCGATCGACAACCTGACCAAGGGCACCGCCGGCGGGGCCATCCAGTCCATGAACATCGCGCTCGGGATCGCCGAGCACACCGGCCTACCAATGATCGGAGTCGCGCCATGAGCATCACCACACCGAAAGGATTCATCGCCGCCGGAGTGGCCGCAGGCATCAAGGCATCCGGCGCCCCCGACCTCGCCCTAGTCCAAAATCTCGGGCCGAGGCGCTCCGCCGCGGCGGTGTTCACCAGCAACCGGGTGTTCGCGGCGCCCGTCGAGTGGTCGCGTCAGGCGGTGGCGGACGGACAGATATCGGCCGTGGTCCTCAACTCTGGCGGGGCCAACGCCTGCACCGGGCGAGGCGGCTACGCTGATTCGGTCGCGACGGCGGAGGCGGCCGGTGCGGCGCTCGGCATCATCGCAGGTGACGTGGGGGTCTGCTCCACCGGCCTGATCGGCGTCCGGTTGCCCATGGACAGACTGCTGCCAGGCGTGGCCGAGGCCGCAGCCAGCCTCAGCGTCGAGGGAGGAGCGGCCGCGGCGGCGGCCATCATGACCACCGACACGGTCAGCAAACAGGCACAGGTGACCCGCGGCGGCTGGTCGATCGGGGGGATGGCCAAGGGTGCAGGCATGCTCGCTCCCGGACTGGCGACCATGCTGGTGGTCCTCACCACCGACGCCGACCTGGAGGCTCAGCGGCTGGACGCGGCGCTGAAAGCGGCGACCCGCGTGACCTTCGACCGGGCCGATTCCGACGGCTGCATGTCCACCAATGACACGGTGTTCCTGCTGGCTAGCGGCGCATCCGGGGTGTGCCCGGAACAGGAGGAGTTCGAATCGGCCCTAGTCGAGGTCTGCGCCAGCCTCGCCGAGCAGCTGATCGCTGACGCCGAGGGAGCCTCTCATGAGATCGCGATCACGGTGGCGGGGGCGGCCTCGGAGGAGGACGCGCTCGAGGTGGGGCGCAGCATCGCCCGCAATAACCTGTTCAAGTGCGCGGTCTACGGCAACGACCCCAACTGGGGGCGGGTGCTCGCCGCGATCGGTACCACCGGGGCGGCTTTTGAGGCTGACTCGCTGGACGTCAGCTTCAACGGGGTTCAGGTGTGCCGGGGCGGGGCGATCGGGGAGGACCGGTCCTTCGTCGACCTGAGGCCGCGGAGGGTCGAGGTCCTCGTCGACCTCAACGCGGGAGCCGCCAGCGCGACGATTCTCACCAACGACCTGACCTATGACTATGTCAAAGAGAACGCGGAGTACTCCTCGTAATGAGTAGGCTGCGCTCCGTCGACCAGGATGCCCTGGTCAGTAAGGCCGGGGTCCTCATCGAGGCGCTGCCGTGGCTGGCCCGATACGCTGGCAAGACGGTCGTCATCAAATATGGCGGCAACGCCATGACCGATGAGGACCTCAAGAAGGCTTTCGCCGAGGACATCGTCTTTCTGCGTCGCTGCGGGGTCAAACCGGTCGTGGTCCACGGCGGAGGCCCTCAGATTAGCGACATGCTTGGCAGGCTGGACATCACCTCGGAGTTCCGGGGCGGGTTGCGGGTCACCACACCCGAGGCCATGGATGTCGTGCGGATGGTGCTGGTGGGCCAGGTCGGACGGGAACTCGTCGGGCTGGTCAACTCCCATGGCCCCTTCGCGGTCGGCATGTCGGGTGAGGATGGCGGCCTGTTGACCGCCAGGCGGAAGGGCATCTCGCTGAACGGCAGCGACGTCGATCTCGGGCTCGTCGGCGATGTCGAGAGGGTTTATCCCGACGCCGTCGTCGACCTGATCGAGGCCGGACGCATTCCCGTGATCGCGACGGTCGCGCCGGATGCCGACGGGCAGGTGCACAACGTCAATGCCGACACGGCCGCGGCGGCTCTGGCCGTGGCTCTCGGGGCCGAAAGACTCGTGATGCTGACCGATGTCGCCGGCCTATATGCCGACTGGCCGAACCAGGACTCACTCATCGCTCAACTCTCGGCCGATGAACTCCGCGCTCTGCTGCCGCGACTGGAAAGCGGCATGGTGCCCAAGATGGAGGCCTGCCTCAGGGCCGTCGACGGTGGCGTCCCGCGTGCCACGGTCATCGACGGCCGGGTCCCGCATTGCCTATTGCTCGAAGTGTTCACCGATGATGGTGTAGGAACGATGGTGGTATCACAGACATGACCGTACAACCGCTCACAAGCAACGTCGCCGCTCGCTACCCGGAGGTGATGATGAACACCTTCGGTGCCCCCAAACGGGTCTTCGTCCGGGGCGAGGGCATCTTCGTGTGGGACACCGAGGGCAAGCGCTACACCGATTTCTTGTCAGGACTGGCGGTGAACTCGCTGGGACATGCGCATCCGGCGGTGCTGGCCGCGATCACCAGCCAGCTGTCCACCCTGGGCCACGTGTCCAATTTCTTCGCCACCCCCGCACAGGTTACGCTCGCGGAACGGCTGGTCGGGTTGCTCGGTGCACCGGGAAAGGTGTTCTTCACCAACTCGGGCACCGAAGCCAACGAAGCCGCGTTCAAAGCGACCAGGAGGACGGGACGCCGCCGCATCATCGCGATGGAGGGCAGCTTCCACGGACGCACGATGGGTGCGCTGGCCCTGACCCACAATCCCGCCTACCGGGAACCTTTCGAACCGCTGCCCGGTGAGGTCACCTTCGTTCCCTATGGGGATGCCGCCGCATTGGAGGCCGCGCTGGACGAGACGGTGGCGGCGGTAATCATCGAGCCGGTCCAGGGGGAGAACGGGGTGGTCACCCCGCCCCCGGACTTCCTCGCGACCGCGCGCGAACTGACGGCCCGCTTCGGCGCGCTGCTGTGGCTGGATGAGGTGCAAACCGGGATCGGTCGCTGCGGGGAATGGTTCGCCCACCAGCAGACCGGAATCACTCCAGACCTGGTCACCCTCGCCAAGGGGCTCGGCAGCGGCTTCCCGATCGGGGCCTGCATCGGTATCGGCCGGGCGGGTGATCTGCTTCAGCCGGGCAACCACGGCACGACGTTCGGGGGTAACCCGGTCGCGGCGATCGCCGGTCTGGCGGTGCTGAACGTCATCGAACGCGACGGACTGCTCGCTCAGGTCCGCGAGATGGGGGAGCGGCTGAGCAGCGGAGTCACCGGGCTGGGGCATCCGATGGTGGAAGGAGTTCGTGGCATGGGGCTGTTGCGCGGCATCGTGCTCAATCGTCCAGAAGCCGGAGCGGTCGCCGACCGGGCGTTGAACGCGGGCTGGATCATCAACGCGCCCCGGCCGAACGTGTTGCGCATCGCACCTCCCCTGATCGTCTCGGGGGAGCAGATCGACGGTTTCGTTGAAGCTCTGCCGGGGCTGCTTGATGGCTGAGGCCAAGGCGGTGCGTCTGGCCAGGGTCAGAGCCATCCTGGAGCGGCGCACGGTCACCTCGCAGGCCGAATTGGGCGAACTGCTCGCGTCCGAGGGCATCAGCGTGAGCCAGGGGACCCTGTCGAAGGATCTGCTCGAGCTCGGCGCGGTGCGCGAGCGCAACGACGACGGTGCCCTGGTCTATGTGGTCCCGCCCCGGCCGGTGGCGCGGACGAACACCGTGGTGAGACTGCGGCGGCTCTGCCGGGAGGTGCTGCTGAGCGCCGAGGCGTCGGCGAACCTGGTGCTGCTCAAGACCCCGCCGGGGGCGGCGCAGTATTTCGCCTCCGCGATTGATGACGCCAAACTGGACGAGGTCCTCGGTACCGTGGCGGGCGACGACACCGTCTTACTGGTCGCCAGGCAAGGGACCAGCGGCGAATCGCTGGCGCATCGCTTTCGGCAGATGGTCACATCCGGGTAGCCTGATCCCAGATGAACACTTCGATCCCGGCCGACGATTACGCGCGGCAGACAAAGAAACTCACGGCCACGGTCAACCGGCTGCGGTCGTGGATCGGAACCGATGAGTCCAAGACCGCCGAGTTCGCCGACGCCCTGGTCGCCCTGACTGGGCACCGGCTGCGTGGCCATTGTTTCGCCGAGGCCGCTGCCGAGGCTCAGGAAGCGCTCACCCTGTCCGCGAAGCTAGTCGCGGGGCATGGGCCACTGGGCCCCTATACCCCGGCCGCGGACGCGACGCGGCTGGCTCGTGCCGCGGTCCATCTCGCGGTGGTGCAGACCGAAGCGGGACAGGCCGAGGCGGCGGCCCAGACCCTCGCCACGGCCGATGGGCTGATCCGCATGCTGGCCGAGCATCGTCTGCATCTGGACGCGGGCCGGGAGACCAACACCTGGGCGTTGATCGCCTCGAGCCGGGTCGCGCTGGCCGACGGCGATGCCGCTAGGGCCAATGCCATGATCGATGCCGCCCCGGCCGGGACGGATTTCCAGGAACTAGACCGATTGAGCGCGCTGGCGGACGCCCGCTGGGCAGCGGGCCGGACCGGCGAATCCCTCGCTGCCTCCTGGCGGGCGGTGGAATCCTATGACGAGTTCACCGCGTCCCTCCTGACATCGGCGAGGAGGCTGGCCCCTGCCAGGACCGCCCGGCTTTCTCAGCCGCTTTCTGGACTGCGCTCGCGGCTGGCCGACCGCCTCACAGCGGTGGGTGACTTTGAGGCGGGCCTAGCGGTGCGCCGCGACCTGGTGTCGATGCTGGAGGGGCTGGAAGGCCTACGCGGTGCGATGGGTACGGCTGAGCTCGCGGCCGCCCGACGCGCGCTGGCCGACGACCTAACCCGCTCCGGCAGGCAGAGCGAGGCCGAGCCCCTGCTTGCCCTACCCGGAGTCCGGGCCGCGGCGGGGCGCCCACCGGTGCCACCGGTGGGGGAGGAAGTGGATTGGCGGCCGCTGCCTTCCGGGGAGCCCTTCGTCGGCATCCAGGCTCCGGTGGCGACGGATCTGGCGGACGCGGCGGCCCGCGTGGAGGCGATCCGCGCCGAGGTAGGCAACGCCGAACGGGAGCGGGCCCGGCAGGCAGCGGAGTCGGCTCGGCGTCAGGCCGAGGAATCGGCCCGGGCCGAGGCCGAGAAGGCTGCGCGGGAGCGGGCCGCGGCCGCCGAACGGGAGCGCCTCGCCGCTGAGCAGCGGGAGCGGGCCGAGGCACAGCGGGCGGCCATCGCCGAGTCGCAGCGGCAACGCGCGGAGCGACTGGCCGCGCACGAGCGTGCCCAGCGTGAGCGGGAGGCCGAGCTGCGGGCTGAGGCGGAACGGGCGGTCGACGTGCTCGACGCCGCCCGGGCACGGCTGGCCGCATGCCGTGCCGCAGGAGACAAGACGGGTGCCTATGCCGCTGCCCAGGAAGTCGTCGCCGAGCTGCGCGCCCGCTTCACCGCTGACCACGGTGCGGTCACGGAACTGATCGCGGCCCTGCAGGATCTGGCGACCGCTCAGCGTCAGGCCGGAGACTGGTGGGGGTCGCGCAGACCGGCCAAGGAGGCCAAAGAACTCACCCGTAGGTGGGTCCGGTAGCAAAGTCAATCACGGCGGAGAGATGGGAACGGACAATGGGTAGCGCTGCGCACGAAGGGAAGCTGTGGGGCGGGCGATTCGCTGGTGGGCCAGCCGAGGCGATGTTCGCGCTCAGCCAGTCCACACAGTTCGACTGGCGTCTAGCGCCGGACGACCTGGCGGGGTCTCGAGCCCACGCCGCGGCGCTGCACCGTGCGGGACTGCTCACCGAGGAGGAGTTCGTCGCGATGGGTCAGGGGCTGGTCCGGCTCGCTGAGGCCGTGGAGTCTGGGGCCTTCGTCCCGGCCCCGACCGATGAGGACGTTCACGGCGCGCTGGAGCGGGGGCTGACCGAGATCCTTGGAGCAGAACTGGCCGGACGGTTGCGGGCCGGACGCTCCCGCAACGATCAGATCGCGACGCTGATCCGCATGTATCTGCGCCGGGCGATCCGGCAACTGGCTCTTGACGTGCTGGATGTGGTGGGTGCGCTGTCGCAGCAGGCGCTAGACAACATCGGGGCGATCATGCCGGGACGCACCCATCTCCAGTCCGCCCAGCCGGTCTTGCTCAGCCACCATTTGCTCGCTCACGCCTGGCCACTCGTGCGCGATGTGATGCGGTTGAGTGATCTAGACAAGAGGCTGGCGGTCTCTCCCTATGGCTCGGCGGCGCTGGCCGGAACCTCGCTCGGACTGGACCCCGAACCGGTGGCGATGGCGTTGGGATTCGACCATTCGGTGCCGAACTCGATCGACGGCACATCGGCCCGCGACCTCGTCGCGGAGGCGGCTTTCGTCTTGGCCCAGATCGGCGTCGACGTGTCGAGACTCAGCGAGGATGTGATCCTGTGGTGTACCGCCGAGTTCGGGTTCGCGACGCTGGACGATGCCTGGTCGACCGGATCAAGCATCATGCCGCAGAAGAAGAACCCCGACGTGGCAGAACTGGCGCGGGGCAAGGCAGGACGCCTCATCGGTAACCTGACGGGGCTGCTCGCCACGCTCAAGGGACTGCCTTTGGCCTATAACCGGGACCTACAGGAAGACAAGGAACCCATCTTCGACGGGGTGGACCAGCTGCGGGTATTACTCCCGGCGGTGACGGGCATGATCTCGACGCTGACCTTCCACCGCGACCGCATGGCGGAGCTGGCTCCCAGGGGCTTCTCGCTGGCGACGGATGTCGCCGACTATCTGGTGCGCCAGCGGGTTCCGTTCGCGGTGGCTCATGAGGTGGCGGGAGCGGCCGTCAGGTACTGCGAGCGGCGCGGGATGGAACTGGGCGAGCTCACCGAACAGGATCTGGCTGAGATCCATCCGGTGCTGGATCCAGGGGTGCTGGACGTCCTCACCATCGAGGGCTCGGTCGCTTCCCGGAACGGGCGAGGGGGTACCGCTCCTGGCCAGGTAGAGCGTCAGCTGGGGGAGATCCGCGCCGTGTGCGGTGAGCTGGCCCGCTGGGCCCACTCCACCGTCTGATCCGGTGTGGGCGAAGGCCCGCCTCCGGTCCCGATGGGTTCTACGGGTGCGGGTCTTCTCCGCGCTATGTAGGGTGGAGGGCTCGCGGGCTGGAGCGGTAGGCTTTCCGGTCGTGAACCCTACCTTGAATGAACTGACCTGGCGCGGCCTCATCGCGCATTCCACGGATGCCGAAGCGTTGTCGGCCCACCTGGACGAGGGGCCGATCACGTTCTATGTGGGTTTCGATCCGAGTGCGCCAAGCATCCATATGGGCAACCTGGTTCAGCTGATAGTGGCCAGGCACCTGCAGGCCGCCGGTCACAAGCCGTTGCTGCTGGTCGGGGGCTCTACCGGGTTGATCGGTGATCCGAAGCAGACCGCCGAGCGGGCGATGAATCCCAAGGAGCTTGTGCACGAGTGGGTCGAGCGGATCCGGGCGCAGGTCTCCCGCTTCGTCGATTTTGATGGCCCGGCGGCGGCCCGCGTGGTGAACAACTACGACTGGACGGCCGGGCTATCGACCCTGGACTTCCTGCGCGACATCGGGAAACACTTCTCGGTGAACCGCATGCTCGACCGGGAGGTCGTGAAATCCCGCCTGGAGTCGGGCATCTCCTATTCGGAGTTCAGCTACGTGCTGTTGCAGTCCCTGGACTACCGGGAATTGTTCCGCAACCACGGCTGCACGCTGCAGACGGGCGGGTCCGATCAGTGGGGCAACATCACGGCTGGAGTGGAGCTGATCCGCCGCTCGGAGCAGGCACGGGTGCACGCTCTAGCGACACCCCTGCTGACCAAGGCGGATGGAACCAAGTTCGGCAAGACCGAGTCTGGCACGGTCTGGCTCGACCCGGAGATGACCTCGCCCTATGTCTTCTACCAGTTCTTCCTCAACGCCGAGGACGCCAAGGTCATTGACTACCTGAAGGTGTTCAGCCCACGCGGTGCCGAGGAGATCGCCGAACTAGAGGAAGCGACCAGGCAGACTCCCCACCTCCGGCTGGCGCAGCGCGCCCTAGCCGACGACGTCACCGATCTCGTGCATGGCAAACAGGAGCGGGTTGCGGCGGCGGAAGCCGGACAGGCGCTGTTCGGCCGGGGCGAGTTGTCGGCCCTGCCGTCAGCGACCCTGGAGGCCGCGCTGCGGGAGGCCGGAGCGGTC
>JAUMYR010000066.1:4917-14433 GCA_030528545.1 Propionibacteriaceae bacterium | reverse complement strand
CGACGTGGCGCGGCTCGCCGGGGTCTCCAGCAACACGGTGTCGCGGGTCGTGCGCAACGACCCCGAGGTCTCGGATGCGACCCGCAAGCGCATTCAGGGTCTGCTGGAGGAACTGGATTACAAACCCAACCTCGCGGCCCGGGCGCTGGCGCGCAGCCGGACCGGAGTCATCCACGTGCTGCTCGCCGCGCCGATGTTCCACGGCCACGCGCAGACCTTCCTGTCGATCACCAACGCCGCGGCGATCGCTGGTTTCCACGTGTCGGTTTCGGACGCCCAAGGCCCGTCCTCCCGGGTACCGAAGATTCACCACGGGCTGACGCCGATCGACGTGGACGGAGTCATCGTCATTGGCGGACAGGGTCCGACCCTCGATCTGGCGGTCGAGCTGGGCGAGCGGATGCCCACGGTACTGGTGCTCGCTGGGGAACACGGCTTCGACAAGGTTTCCACGGTCTCGGTTGACAACGTGCTCGGGGCCCGGCGTGCGGTGGAATACCTGATCTCGCTCGGCCTCACCGACCTGCTGCACATCGCCGGGCCCCTCGACTGGGTCGACTCGGGTGAGCGGCTGAGGGGGTTCCAGGAGGTGTGCCAGGAGCGCGGCCTCACCCCCCACGTCGTTGAGGCAGGCTCCTGGGACGCCGCCGACGGCTACCGGCTGGCGAAGACGTGGCGCTGCCCACCCGCGGGGCTATTCGCCGCGAATGACCAGCTGGCGCTCGGCGCGATCCGGGCGATGCTGGAAGCCGGGGTGCGGTTGCCGCAGGAGACCCGGGTGGTTGGCTTTGACGATATCGTCGGTGCTGAATGTTTCTTCCCGCCCCTGTCTACAGTGCGCCAGGATTTCGCGGCCGTGGGCCGTTCCGCGGTGGAACTGCTCAACGAATTGATGAACGATCAGCCGAGCCGCGACACGGTGATCGAACCTTCGCTGGTCATCCGGGCCAGTTCCTAACCTCGAAAGGACACCGCTATGTTGTATGGACCCATGACCCATCCCGGCCTGTTGCGCGCGCTGGCATCCGCCGGTCACGGGGCGAAGATCCTGCTGGCCGACGGTAACTACCCGCACACGACTGGGGTCAATGCGCGCTGCGAACTGATCTCGCTCAACCTCGCTCCCGGGCTGCTGGATGTGGACCAGGTGCTGGAGGTGCTGAAGCGGACCATCCCGATCGAGAAGGCCGAGATCATGGTTCCGGCCCCGGACGCAGAACCGGTCGAGATCCCGGCCCACGACGGCTACCGCGCGGCCCTGCCCGAGGTCGAGTTCGGCGAGATCTCCCGCTGGGACTTCTACGACGCCGCCCGCAGCGAGGACGTGCAGATCGTCGTCGCCACCGGTGACCAGCGGCTATACGCCAACCTGCTGCTCACCATCGGGGTCCGCCAGCCTGGGGAGTGAGAGGGCTCGATCGCCGGGGGAGATCACGATTCGGCAGGCTTGGGGTCTTCGCTCAGACTGGCCAGACGGTGCTCCAGGAAGCGGCGTTCACCGTCATTGCTGGTGAGTTCGAGAGCCCGCAGGTATGAGATGCGAGCGGAGGCAGTTTCGCCAAGTTCGGCGAGGGTAATCGCTCGGGCGGTGTGAAAGGGCTGGTGGCCCTCGAGAAGGGGGTCGTCGGCTAGGCCGTTTAGGAGCGAGAGTCCTTGGCCCAGACCGTCTCGCCGTCCAACGGCGATGGCCCGGTTCATCCGCACCACCGGCCCCGGATCGTGTCGCAGCAATAGGTCATAGAGCGCGACCACCTGGTGCCAGTCAGTCTGGGCGAAGGACGGCGCCTCGGCATGGCAGGCGGCGATTGCCGCCTGGATCGTCCACCGGCCGGCGCCAGCCATTCGGGCGGCCTGTTCGGCCAGTCCACATCCCTCACCGATCAGATTGGCGTCCCATAGCCTGCGATTTTGGTCCTGCAACGGCACGGGTAGGCCCTGTGGATCAACCCGAGCCGGGGCTCGGGCCTGCGTCAGCAGGAGCAACCCCAGGAGTCCAGCTGGCTCGGGCTCGGTAGGCACCAGCCGGTGTAAGAGACGGGCCAGCCTGATAGCCTCAGCACTCAGATCACCGCGTAACGGGTGGGTTCCTGACGTGGCCGCATAACCTTCGGTGAACACCACCGAGATGGCCTGGAGCATCAAAGGCAGCCGTCGCCGTCGCTCCGCAGCATCCTCTGGTACCGACAGAGGAATACCGGTGCGACGGATCCGCTTCTTGGCCCGGGTGATCCGAGCCTGCATGGTGCTCGGCGGGACGAGGAGAGCCGTCGCCACCTCAGCCGATGACAATCCAGCGACGAAACGAAGCATGAGGGCGATCCGATCGGCTGGAGCCAGCCCCGGGTGACAACAGCCCATCAACATGGCGAGCCGTTCATCGGGCAATTCCGTCACTTCCGCGAGCGCGTGGTCGGCGGCCGGGGCGGTGTGACCCTCGAACTCACTGCGCAACCGGCCTAGGGCCCGGGCAGCGGATGCCTGGCCCCGGATGCCGTCCAGGGCCCGGTTCCTGGCGACCGTGGTCAGCCAGGCCAGAGGCTTGTCTGGCTGACCACCAGAGATCCATCGCTCCCAGGCTGCCATCAATGCATCCTGAGCCACATCCTCGGCCAGATCTAAGTCACCGAATCGGCGCACCAGGGTGGCGATCAACCGGCCATACTCCTGCCGGTATAGCCTGCTCAGAACCGCATCCAAGCCTCGGCGATCGGGGCCTATGCTGGGCATCCCAGAAGGAAGTCAGAGTTCCAGCATCGGCCGGATCTCCACCCGGCCGCCAATCGCACCGGGACAGCGTGCTGCCCAGGCCAGAGCCTCATCCATGCTAGGGACGTCAATGATGATCGTCCCGCCCACGTACTCGCGGCTCTCAGCATAGGGGCCAGCAGTGATCACCGGCTCGGCCTCACGCGAAGCCTTGGTCAGCGAGGTGCCCTGTTCCGGGTCCTCCAGGGCAAATCCACCCGCCAGCACCCCAGCTTCTTTCAGCTCCTGGTCAAAGGCAATAAACTCCTCCACGCCGGGAGCGTCCGCGGTCTCGCCGCAGCGAGCCTCATCCGTATTGCCCATCAACAGCAACACATATTTCATGGGTGATCTCCTCCAGACCCAATCAACACCTAGCCAACAGACGGCCGGAGCGGCCATCTCACCTAGTATGACGATTGAGTAGGCGCCAGATCGACAGCTTGCTATCGCAGAAACCCATCCGTTGAAAAGTGCTGATCCCGGTCGTTGCGCTGTTTGAGACAGCCAGCAGACGATAATGGCCTCATGATTGCCGACGCTGACCCCTGCCTGGAGCGGATCCGCGAGATCGCGCTGGCCCTGCCCGGTGCCAGGGAAAAGCGCGTCGTGGGGATGCCTGCCTTCTACACCAGGAGGGTCTTTGCCTACTGGGGCATGCCCTTCAAACAGGACGGGGGCATTGTCTGCGATCCCCAGTCCCTGGCGGTCCTGCTGCCCGAGCCGGAGCGCCTCGCTTTGCTTCAATCCGGGCGGGCCCAGGTGCCGATGTACATCGGTCCCTCCGGATGGATCGGGCTCCTGCTGGGTGCGGACAGCGACTGGACCGAGGCCGCCGAACTGATCGAGGAGTCCTACCGTCAGACTGCGGGCAAGCGGCTGATCGCTCAGCTGGAGGCCCGATGAACGAGATCGCGGCCTTCGTCCGGGCCGGGCTGGCCGGGCTGGCCGACCCGGAACGGGCCGCCAGCCAGCAGGCCTACATGAAATCGGCGATGCCCTTCTACGGCGTGGGTGTGCCGAGGGTCCGTCAGCTCACCGGCGCCGCTCTTGCCACCCGCGTACCGGCGGACCGGGCCTCCTGGGAGGCGGCCGTCCGGGAGCTGTGGGACGAGGCCACTCACCGCGAGGAACGCTATGCCGCGCTGGCGGTGCTGCGACACCGGTCGTCGCGTCCCTGGCTGAGGTCCGAGGCGCTGCCGCTGGTGAGGCACCTGGTGGTGACGGGGGCCTGGTGGGACCTGGTGGACGAGACCGCCCATGTCCTCGAAGCGATCCTTGTCGCCGACCCGGACCCCACCACCGCGGCGATCGTCCGGTGGGCCGCCGCCGATAATCTCTGGCTGCGGCGGGTGGCGATTCTCAGTCAGTTACAGCGCGGGTCAGATACCGATGCCGAGCTGCTGGAGCGGTGCATCCGCCACAACCTGATCGGGTCAGACTTCGGGGCGGAGTTCTTCATCCGCAAGGCGATCGGATGGGCGCTACGCCAGTACGCCCGGGTCTGTCCTGACTGGGTGCGGGCTTTCCTCGAGGCTCATCGCGACGGTCTCAGCACGCTCAGCGTCCGGGAGGCGTCCAAATATTTGTGAGGTGGCAGCCTCCAAACCGGGCCGCGGCCTACCGGCCAGCGTCAGCCCCGCGGTTTGGGAGGATCCCCTCTAGGCGTTCCACCACATATGTCGGGTGCCGGTGGGTGGGCAGCGCCGCGAGGTCGTCGAGGGTGCTGTCCCCGGTGAGGACGAATGCCGAGGCGAATCCCGCGTCGAGAGCCATCGCGATGTCGGTGTAGAGCCGGTCCCCGACCATCAAGACATCGCACGGGTCAAGGTTCCACCCCCGGATAGCTTCAGCGGCCATGAGGTGCGAGGGCTTCCCCAGGCTGGCGACGCACCGGGTACCGGTGCAGGTCTCGATGGCCGCCGTGATGGCTGCCGCGTCCGGTTCCCCCCGCCCGCCGGGGAAGGGGCAGTAGCGGTCGGGGTTGGTCTCGATCAGGATCGCGCGTTTGTGATACCAGATGGCGTCGAAAGCGATCTGAAGCTTGCGGTAATCGAAGGTGCGGTCGTAGGAGGAGATGACCACATCGATCTGGGAAGGATCTTCGCTCAGCGTGAACCCCGCCGCGCTCAGCGCCCGCTGGAGGGGCTGTTCGGCGATCGGGAACACCGTCGCCCCTGGGCGGTGGTCGCCTAGCCAACCGATCGTCGTGACGATGGTGTTGGTGATCTCATCGGGGCTGGCCTGGATTCCCAGCCGGTGTAGCTTGTCCAGGTACTGTCCGGGGTCTTTGGTCGGGTTGTTGCTGAGGAACCGGACGCGGGCGCCGCGCTCACGCAACGCGGTCAGGGTCCGCGAGACGCTGGGCAGCAGTTCCTCGCCCAGATAGATCGTCCCGTCCAGGTCGAATACATAACCGTCATACCAACGCGATACGTGCACATCTTTACCCTAAGACCCCGGCATCCCAACCGGAGGAGATCTCACGCTTGTCTCCTTGGGGCCCGGTGGCCCGGGCGAAGCGGCCGCGACGGGGCCCGCGGGGCTGCCCCGGGTGCGGGCGGCCGGACGAGGAGCTCCGGTTTCGCAGCAGCGAGCCGGAGAAGGCCCGCGAAGGCGCTTAGAGGCCGGGGTGGCAAGGTGCGCAGCAGGTTTGAGCAGGCGAAGGGGGAGTCCTTGCGGGGTTTCGGTCTACCGAGTAGTGTGAGTGCTACAGAAAGTCTTTCGTAAGTAGAACGAAAGCTAAACGCAAGGGTGGCGGTGACGGTGACGGTGGAACGCGCGGAGCGGGCCAGCTTCATTCTCGACCGGTTGGCGGCAGCCGGAGAGGTCAGCGTCTCCGGTCTGGCCGAGGAGCTTGGGCTGTCCGAGGTGACCGTCCGCTCGACTTTGCAGGGCCTTGAGGACGAGGGGCTGCTCATCCGCACCCGTGGCGGGGCCAAACCGACGGCGTTCAAGAACATCCGGCTGCGCCAGGCCGACCGGGTGGGGGAGAAGGAACGCATCGCCGCGGCCGCCGCCGCGATGGTCGACGACTACGACCGGGTGATGATCGAGGCTGGCACGACGTGCGCGATCATCCCCCGGATGCTGATGGGTAAGCGCCGCGTCCAGGTCGTCACGAACTCGACCCTGGTGTTCGCCAATGCGCGTCTCAACCCGAGCCTCAACATCATCCTGACCGGGGGAGTGTTCCGCCCCGAGTCGGAATCCCTCGTCGGCCCCGTCGCCGAACGCTCGATCAACGACTTCAACGCCCGCATCGCGTTCCTCGGCACCGACGGGTTCAGCGTGGAGCGTGGCCTGACGACCCAGCTCGTCGAAGGAGGTCAGGTGGCCACTCTGATGAGGCAACGCGCCGAACAGACCTGGCTGGTCGCCGACTCGTCCAAGTTCGGGCGCGCCGGTTTCGTGAGTTTTCTCAAGCTGAGCGAGGTGACCGGGATCATCACTGATTCCGGTATCCCCGCTGCTGCCGTGGATGAATTGCAAGAACACGCGGAAGTCCGCGTCGTCTAGGAGGAATGAATGGCCAAAGTAGTGGTGATGCCACAACTCGGCAACAGCGTCGAGTCGTGCCTGATCATCTCGTGGGAAGTCGCGGTAGGTGACACCGTCGATGTCAACACCGTGCTGTGCTCCATCGAGACCGATAAGGCGTCCATGGACGTGCCGAGCACCGACGCTGGCACCGTGCTCAAGATCTTGTGGAACGAGGGCGATGACGTGCCGGTCAAAGAGCCGATCGTCATCCTCGGGGAACCCGGCGAGGCCGTGGACGAGGCGGCACTCGGCCTGAGCCCGGCCCCGGCGGCCGCCGAGGCGGCCCCGGAGGCCGAGGCCGCCCCCACCCAGGAAGCCGCACCGGTGACGCCCGCCGCCACCGCGGCCGCGGCGACTGGCGCGGTCAGCCCTCGCGCCCGCAATCTCGCCTCGGACAAGGGCATCGACCTCGCCTCGGTGACTGAGGGTAGTGGCCCGCGTGGACGGGTCATCGAACGCGACGTCGTCGCTGCCATCGCTTCCGCGCCGGCCGGCACCGGCCTGGGCGGACGCCTCACCGCGGCCGACCGCGAGGCTGCCTCCAGCGCCCCGTCCGCCGCGTCCCCGGCCCTCGCGGCCACCGCGGAGTTCCCCGGCGCCTACACCGACACCCCGCTCAAGGGAATCCGCAAGATCGTCGCCGAGCGCATGATGAACTCGCTGGCCACCTCGGCGCAGCTCACCTATACCTCGACTGCCAACGCTGCGGGCCTGCTGGCGCTTCGCAAGCGGCTCAAGGGCTCCGACCCGGTCCTGGGGCTCTCCGGAGTCACCATCGGCGACCTGGTCGGCTTCGCCGTTATCAAGACGCTGCTCAAGCACCCGGTGCACAACGCCCACCTGGAGAACGGCGTCCTGCGCACCTTCGAGCAGGTCCACCTCGGCTTTGCCTGCGACACCCCGCGCGGACTGCTCGTCCCGACGGTGCGGCACGCCTGCTCCATGAGCCTGCGGGAGTTCTCGGCGGTCAGCAAGCAGCTGGCCAACGACGCGATCGAGGGCAAGATCAACCCGGACCTGCTGGCCGGGGCCACCTTCACCGTGAGCAACCTCGGCAGCTTCGGTATCGAGAGCTTCACCCCGCTCATCAACGTGCCGCAGACCGCGATCCTCGGTGTGGACGCGATCTTCCCCCGCGCCGTGGTCAACGCCGATGGTTCGGTCGGGGTCCAGCAGCGGATCGGGTTCTCGCTGACCGCCGACCACCAGGTCATCGACGGCGCCGACGCCGCCCGCTTCCTCAAGGACCTGGTCTTCGCCATCGAGAACATCGACGTGACGGTGCTGGGGTGAACAAGATGAGTTTTGACTACGACATCATCGTCCTTGGGGGCGGCCCCGGAGGCTACCTCGCCGCTGAACGTCTGGGGCACGCCGGGAAGAAGGTGCTGCTGATCGAGGCCGAAGCCCTCGGCGGCACCTGCCTCAACGTCGGCTGCATCCCGACCAAGACCCTGCTCAACTCGGCCAAGCACTACCTGCACGCGCTGGAGGGGGCCCAGTTCGGGGTCAGCGCGGGCGAGGTCAGCTACGACTGGTCCCGCATGCAGGCCTGGAAGGCCGAGGTCGTCAAGGGCCTGGTCGCGGGCGTCGGGATGGCCGAGAAGAAGGCCGGGGTCACCGTCGTCAACGACTACGGCGTCTTCGAGGGTCCGGGCAAGGTCCGGGTGGGGGAGAAGACCTACACCAGCGAACACGTCATCCTGGCCACCGGCTCGGTTCCGGTCATGCCGCCGATCCCCGGCGCGGCCGATAACCCGGCCGTCGTGGATTCCACCGGCATCCTCGCCCTGCCCGAGGTGCCCAAGCGGCTCGCGGTCATCGGCGGTGGCGTCATCGGGGTCGAGTTCGCGTCCCTCTTCTCCACGCTGGGCACCGAGGTGACCGTGATCGAGATGCTCGACGAGATCGTCCCCTTCGCCGACGATGACCTGGCAGCACAGCTGCGCAAGGCCATGAAGCAGATCACCTTCAACCTCGGATGCAAGGTCGAATCCCTCGACGGCGGCACGGTCACTTATTCCAAGGAGGGGCAGACCCACACCATCGAGGCCGACGTCGTGCTCATGGCAGTCGGACGCAAACCCGCGGTGACTGGGTGGGGGGCCGAGAACACCGGACTCGACTACTCCGGCCGCGGCGTCGTCGTGGACGACCGGATGCGCACCAACCTGCCCAACGTGTGGGCGATCGGCGATGTCACCGGACGCTCCCTGCTCGCCCACGCCGCCTACCGCATGGGCGAGGTCGCCGCCGCGAACATCCTCGACCCGCAGGCGCACCGCAAGGGCGAGATCATGCGCTGGCACACCGTGCCCTGGTGCCTGTACTCGCTGCCCGAGGCGGCCGGGGTCGGGCTGACCGAGGCCCAGGCCAAGCGGGAGGGACGCGAGGTCCTGGTCGGCAAGGTGCCGGCCCAGATGAGCGGTCGGTTCATCGCCGAGAACGGTTTCCGGGCCCCTGGCGCGGCCAAGGTGATCGTGGACGCCGCTACCAGGCAGGTGCTCGGCATCCACGTGCTGGGGGCTTACGCCTCCGAGATGATCTGGGGTGCCCAGGCCGTGCTGGAGACCGAACTGGATCTGACCGAGTTGCGCCAGCTCGTGTTCCCGCACCCGACCGTTTCCGAAGTAATCCGTGAGGCCGCCTGGGCGGTCAAGGCATAAGAGAGAACTAGACAGACATGACCAAGTCACTGATCGTCAACCCGGCCGAGGTCCGCAAGGCCGGTGTGCTCACCACCCCCGACATCCCGCTCAACGCCTACGAGCTGGACTGGGCGGCCGAACTGGCCCGCCACGGCGCCGACGGCCTGCTGAACATGCTCAAGGACATGATCGTCGTCCGCACCTTCGAGTCGATGCTGAACTCCATCAAGACCACCGGTGGGTGGAAGGGCGTCGAGTACAACCACCTCGGCCCCGCCCACCTGGGTGTGGGCCAGGAGGCCGCCTACGTGGGCCAGGCCGCGGTGCTCAGCCCCGATGACCAGGTTTTCGGCTCCCACCGCAGCCACGGTGAGATCCTGGCCAAGTCCTACTCGGCCGCCCGGCAGCTGGACCAGGCGAAGCTGGAACAGATCATGAAGACCTTCCTCGGCGGCGAGACTCTGAGTTTCGCGGAGAAGGCCGATTACGCTGATATCGCCGACCTGGCCGAGAACTTCATCCTGTTCGGCACCCTGGCCGAGATCTTCGCCCGCAAGGCGGGTTTCAACCGGGGCCTGGG
>JAUMYR010000066.1:0-4817 GCA_030528545.1 Propionibacteriaceae bacterium | reverse complement strand
GACGGCGGCAACCCGCCGATCCTGTTCAACTTCTTCAACAACTTCTACGGCATGGGCGGCCAGACCAGCGGCGAGACCATGGGCTACGACGTCCTCGCCCGCGTCGGCGCGGGTGTCAACCCCGAGGCCATGCACGCCGAGCGCGTCGATGGGCTTGACCCGCTCGCCGTCGCGGACGCGGTCGCCCGCAAGAAGGAACTGCTGCTGGCCGGGCGCGGCCCCGTCCTCATGGACACCATCACCTACCGCTTCTCCGGGCATTCGCCCTCGGACGCCTCCAGCTACCGCGGCAAGGACGAGGTCGAGCTGTGGGAGGAGGTCGACTGCATCAAGACCTATTCCGAGCTGCTGATCTCCAACGGCGTCACCACGGCCGGTGACATCGCCGACTACACCGCCAAGTTCGAGGACAAGCTGGTCCAGATCCTCAAGCTCGCCACCGACGAGGCCGAATGCCCGCGCATCGCCGACGGGTATATCGAGACCGTCATGTTCTCCAACACCCCGGCCGAGGCGATGGCAGAGGGCGAGGCCGAAATCAGCCTGGAGAACAACCCCCGCGTCAAGGCGCTGGCCGGCAAGGTCCGCAAGGCCTTCGACGAAAATGGCAAGCCGGTCAGCAAGGTCAAGATGTACCAGTTCCGCGACGGGCTGTTCGAGGCCATGCTGCACCGGTTCTCCATCGACCCGACCATGGCCGCCTGGGGCGAGGAGAACCGCGACTGGGGTGGCGCCTTCGCCGTCTACCGCGGCCTCACCGAGGCCCTGCCGTACCGGCGGTTGTTCAACAGCCCGATCTCGGAGGCCGCGATCGTCGGCACCGGCGTCGGCTACGCCATGGCCGGTGGCCGGGCGGTCGTCGAGCTGATGTACTGCGACTTCCTCGGCCGCGCGGGCGACGAGGTCTTCAACCAGATGGCCAAATGGCAGTCGATGTCGGCTGGCCTGCTCAAGATGCCGCTGGTGCTGAGGGTCAGTGTCGGCAACAAGTACGGAGCCCAGCACTCCCAGGACTGGTCGGCCCTGACTGCCCACATCCCGGGCCTCAAGGTTTACTTCCCGGCGACTCCGACCGACGCCAAAGGCATGCTGAACCTCGCGCTGCGCGGCACCGACCCGGTGGTCTTCTTCGAATCCCAGCTGCTCTATGACAAGGGTGAAGAGTTCGAGGCCGACGGCGTTCCGGAAGGCTACTACGAGACCCCCGAGGGCGAACCGGCGATCCGCCGTGAAGGCAGCAACGTCACCATCGCCACCTACGGCGCGACGCTGTACCGCGCGATGGCCGCGGCCAAGACCCTGCAGGAGAAGTACGGAGTCTCCGCCGAGGTCATCGACCTGCGCTTCGTGGCCCCGCTCAATTACGACAAGCTGATCGCCTCGGTCAAGAAGACCGGACGCCTGGTGCTGGCCTCTGACGCCGTGGAACGCGGCTCCTTCCTGCACACCGTCGCCTCGACCGTGCAGACCCTGGCCTTCGATCATCTGGACGCCCCGGTCTCGGTCGTCGGGTCGCGCAATGGCATCACCCCCGGACCGGAGCTGGAGAAGACCTTCTTCCCGCAGCCGGAATGGATCATCGACACCATCCACGAGCGGATCTTGCCGCTTCCCGGTCACGTCCCCGCGTCCAACCAGACCGAGGGCGAGATCGTCCGCCGGGCCCGCCTGGGCATCTGACCATGCGCGGGGTGGGCTGGCGCTCCCGGCCCACCCCGCCTTCAACAAGGACTTCCTATGCAGACCATCAACAACCCGGCGCTGAGCCAGGAGGAACGGCTGGCCGCGCTCCGGGCACACCTGGCGACCGGGGCGCAGTTCCCCGACTGGTTGCCCGAATCCAATAACCACATCCACACCTGCTACTCGTTTAGCCCCTACACGCCCTCCGGTGCCGCATTGCGTGCCCGCCAGGCTGGCCTGCGCGTGATCGGCAGCGTTGACCACGACTCGCTCGCGGCGGCCCCCGAGATGAGTGCGGCATGTGCGGCCTTGGGGATGGGATCGGTCACCGGTTTCGAGATCAGGGCCTTCCTGCACGAGGAGGAGGGCGCCTTCAGCGACCGGAAACTGAACAACCCAGATTCGGCGGGGATCGCCTACCTGACGGTTCAGGGCGTCCCGGCCCGGGCTCGGGAGCGGGTCGCCGAGTTCCTGGCCCCGGTGCGATCGGCCCGCCGTGAGCGGACGCTGGCGATGGCCGAGAAGGCCAACCAGATCCTCGATTCCCTCGGCCTGGAGCGTTTCGATCCCGAGGCCGACCTGATGGGCATTTCGCAGTTCGCTAACGGTGGGACGGTGACCGAGCGGCACCTGCTGGCGGCCATGGCGACCGCGCTGATCCGCGGCTTCGGGCGCGGCGAGGCGCTGGTGTCCGGGCTCGCCACCATGGGACTCGAACTGTCCGAGCCGGTGCGGGCCCAACTCGCCGACGAGGGCAACCCCCACCTGATGTACGACCTGCTCGGCGTCATGAAGGCCGAATACCTGAACCGCATCTACATCCAGCCGGGCCGGATCCGGGACGGGGGAGAGTGCTACAGCGCCGCCGAGGTCGTCGCCTTCGCCGATTCGATCGGGGCGATCGCGACTTATGCCTACCTGGGCGACGTGACGGCCTCCCCGACCGGGGACAAGAAGGCCGAGAAGTTCGAAGACGAGTTCCTCGACGAGTTGTTCGCCGAACTGAACCGGATTGGTTTCCGGGCGGTCACCTACATGCCGCCCCGCAACACCGACGCGCAGATCGAACGTATTCACGACCTGTCGGTGCGCCACGGCATGCTGGAGATCTCCGGTGTGGACATCAACCAGCCCCGCCAGTCCTTCACCTGCCCGGAGCTGCGGCGTCCCGAGCTGGCCTCGCTCAACGAGGCGACCTGGGCGCTCGTCGCCCACGAGGCGGTCAGCACACTCGAACCAGGACTCGGGCTGCTGCCTGGCACGGCCCGGCTCACCCCGGACCAGCTGGCCGGACGGATCGCCCGCTACGCCCCCCTTGGCCGTGCGCTCGCCGATGGGATGCCCGTTGAGGACGCCGTCGCCGCGCTGCGTGGAAAGGAACACTCATGACCAACGCCCCCCTGATTCGCGGCCTTTTCCTGGCCGCGACCAAGCACCCGGTGATCGTTGCTCCGACCGAGGAGGAGGCGACGCTCACCCTCACCTGCGCGGGTGAGACCGATGAGGCCATCGCGGCCTCGCTTCGCGGACAGGCCGACGGTGTGGAGTTGCCGTGCGTCGTGGCGCTGGGCGAGGAGAGGTTCGCCGTGAGCCAGGTCGCCGCAGCGTCCCCGCGGGCCGTCTCCGGACGAGTCGCGGTGGTCACCGGTGGCGCTCAAGGTTTCGGCGCCGAGATCGTCCGGGGCCTGATCGGCGAGGGCTGTTTCGTCTATATCGCCGACCTCAACGGCGAAGGTGCAGCCAGGTTCGCCGCCGAACTGGGGCATCAGGCCAAGGCGATCACGGTCAACGTCGCCGAGGAGGACTCGGTGGCCGCGATGTTCGCAACCATCGAGGAGACCACGGGGGGTGTGGACCTGGTGGTCTCCAACGCCGGGATCGTCCGGGCAGGTGCGGTGATCGATCAGTCGCTGCGCGACTTCGCGCTCACCACCGACATCAACTACACGGCGTTCTTCCTGGTTTGCAAGTATGCGGGCCTGTTGATGCGCCGCCAGCACCTCGCCGCCCCGGACTGGTGGTGTGACATCGTCCAGATCAACTCCAAGTCGGGGCTGGTCGGATCGAACAAGAACGGGGCCTATGCCGGCAGCAAGTTCGGCGGTATCGGCTTGGTGCAGTCCTTCGCCCTGGAGATGGTCGACTACGGCGTCAAGGTCAACGCGATCTGCCCCGGCAATTTCTACGATGGCCCGCTATGGGCAGACCCCGAGAAAGGCCTGTTCGTGCAGTACCTGCGTTCGGGCAAGGTGCCCGGCGCCACCACCGTCGACGAGGTTCGCGCCTTCTACGAGGCCAAGGTGCCGATGCGGCGCGGGACGACCGGCATCGACGTGTTGCGCTGCCTCTACTACGTCGTCGAACAGCAATACGAGACCGGACAAGCACTGCCCGTCACCGGCGGGCAAGTAATGATGAGCTAAGGAGCCCACCATGCACACCACCGCTGTACGCATCCACGGGGTCAACGACCTCCGGGTCGAGACCTTCGAACTGCCCGAGATCGGCCCAGATGAGATCCTCGCCGAGGTGCTCACCGACTCCATCTGCATGTCGAGCAACAAGCTCGCCCACCAGGGCGAGGCACACAAGCGGGTCCGTGGCTCTCTCGCCGAGACCCCGGTCATGATCGGGCATGAGTTCTGCGGCACGATCCTCAAGGTCGGCCAGAAGTGGGCCCATCAGTTCGCCCCCGGCATGAAGTTCGCCATCCAGCCCGCGCTCAACTACAAGGGGACGCTGTGGGCTCCCGGCTACTCCTACCCCCACATCGGCGGGGACGCGACCCACGTCATCATCCCCAATGAGGTGATGGAGATGAATTGCCTGTTCGAGTACGACGCCGAGGAGTATTTCACCGGCTCGCTCGCCGAACCCTACTCCTGTGTCATCGGAGCGTTCAAGGCGCAGTACCACATGAAGCCGAACGACTACACCCACTACATGGGGATCAAGGAGGGCGGCACCATGGCGATGCTGGCCTCGGTCGGCCCGATGGGCCTGGCCGCCCTCGACGTGGCGCTGGCCGCGGACCGCCGCCCGAAGCGGCTCGTGGTCACCGACATCGCCCAGGACCGGCTGGACCGGGCCGCGTCCCTGCTGACGGTGGAATACGCCGCCAGCCAGGGCATCGA
>JAUMYR010000065.1 GCA_030528545.1 Propionibacteriaceae bacterium | reverse complement strand
GGACGTCCGGTTCGACGCTGCGCAGCATCTCGGGTTCGAGTAACAGCCGGGTCAGTCCCAGGCGGTCGATGGCGTCGGCCTGCATCACCTGCACCACCCGCGACGGGAAGTAGGTACGGATGTCTCCAAGCCAGCGCGCCACCCTCGGAGCCGATGACCCCAGACCCGCGCTCCTTTCTTCGTTCGCGCCCCCGGCTCCGTCGTAGAGCGCGGCCAGGGCGGCATCCATCGCGGCTTCATCGGGACCGAGCTCGACCTCTGGTCCGCTCTCTGGCGGGGCCCCAAGCAGCAAGCGCCAGCGCCGTTCTCGTTGCGTGCTCATGCCCCTACCCCCAAGATCTGCTCCACCGTCGCCAGCACATCGGCGAACTGTTCCAGGTCCACCTCGGCCTCATCGGGAGACTCGGCCCGGTCGAGGTGGTTCACGCGGTCGGCAAGGGCGCTGCGTTCCGGCTGCGTCCAGTTGCTGAAGGAACGGCGCATCACCGGCAGGATCTCGGTGAAGGCCTCCCCGGAGAGTTCCTGCACCCAGGCGTCGATGACCGCGAGCAGTGCCGGGTTGTGCAATAGCAAGAGAGAACTGCCGGTGAGCAAACCCTCCGCCCAGGAGGCCTGCTCCGCCGGGGTGTGCCCTCCCGACAGCGCCAAGGACAACAGGCTCGCCACTTCCCCGGCGTCCAGCTCACCCGCGTCGAACAGTATCCGCACGAGACGCCCCGCGATCAGCCCAGGAAGGTCGTGCCGGTCGAGGGCCGACATCAGGGTCTGACGCCATGCCTGCCTGGCCTCATCCCCGAGCAGCCCGATCGCCGAGTGGGCAGCATCGATCACCTCACGCATCGCGATCGCCGCCTCCGGGGCGAGCCCGGACAAGGCGGTGGGCAATCCGGCACAGGCTCGCCCCAGCACGGCGTCGATGACCTCGCCCAGGTGAGCCGAACCGGTGCCGCGCACATCGCCGTAACGGTGTGAGCGCACGAGCGGCGGCAGCGCCTCCAGCAGGTGGGCGACATCGGTCTCGGCTGCGGCACGCTCATCGAGCAGCCGCAACAGCTCGGGCAGTACCTGGGTCAGATCGGCGATCAGGGCCTGCTCCACGGCCGCGGTAACCTGGGCCAGGGTTTCGGTCTCGGCCAGTAGCGCGGCCCCCGCGGCCTGTTCAACGGTGTTACCGAAGCGGGCGGCGTCCACCACGGTCACGGCGAGTTCCGGCTTCCATTGGATCGTCCACTGTTCCCGGAAGGTTCCCGTCCCGGAGCGGCCGATGAGCTGGCCCCAGGAAATACCCAAGATCGCGAGCCTACGCAGCAGGCGGGACCGGCCAAGGTCAATTTCCTTACGCAGGTCGAGGTTGAGGTCCTTGGGGGTAATCTCCTGTTTCAGCCTCAGCCTGCGGGCCGAGGCGTGCAGGTCGGCGTCCAGTGGAGTGCGTGGGACGTCGTCTCCCACCTCACCGAGGAGTTCACCCACCACCGCCTCCCGGGTGACCATCTCCCAGGCCAGTTCGTTGCCCTCGCAGAGGACGGCCAGTGTGGCGTCCTGGACCTCGCTGAGCCCGGGAGCGGGGCGGCCACGCAACACCGACAGGGTCTCGGCTAGCCGGACCCCCTCGATGACATGTGCCGAGGAGGTGACCAGGCCTGAGTCTCGCAGCACTCCCGAGATCCGGGTGAGCCAGCGGGCCACGGGACGATCCGGCGCGGTGAACAGGTGGTGATACCAGCCGGGGGAACGGACGCCCGCGCCATAGCCGGAGGCCAGGCTCAGCCTGCCGTGGGACCATGCCACCCAGGTCAGTTTGGTACCGGCCTTGGGTAGTCCCCGGAGCAGAGCGTTGTCCGCGGTAGCGCTGGGGAGCTTGCCGGTCAGCGCCGGAACATGGTAAGCGCCGCACACCACCGCGATACGTTGATGAATCTTGGACTTGGCGCGCAGCACCTTGCGCATGTGGGCCTCGCGGATCGCGGTCTCCCGGTCGGGGTCCTCCCCCTCCCGGACCGCGCTCATCGCCTCGGCGATCGCGTCGAAGACGTCCTCATCGCGCTGTTCGACGAGGTCCTCCCACCAGCGTTCCGGGTCGTCGTATCCGGCAGCTTCCGCGAGCAGGCTGAGCGGATCGGATCGCCACGGGGCCCGTTCGGCTGGGTCTGCCAGGCTGAGTGAGCTGGGCAGATCCATGAAGGAGACCTCGCGCCGGTGTTCGTGAGCCCAGGCCAGGGCCTGCCATTCGGGTGAGAAGGAGGCCAGCGGCCACACCGAGGCCCGCGCCGGGTCGTCGGCTACCCAGCCCAGCAGCGCCACCGGGGGACGCAGGCCAGCGAGGTGGTTCACCAACCCGTCCGCGTCGGCTGGCCCCTCGATCAGGACCGCGTCCGGATCGTAGCCTGCCAGGGCACGGCGCAAGGACCGGGCCGAACCCGGACCGTGGTGGCGGATACCGAAGACAGCGATCTCAGCCATGAGATCAGCGAGCGACCTGACGGCAGGCCCGGTAGAAATCCTTCCATCCGGAGCGTTCCCGCACCACCGTTTGAAGGTACTCGTTCCAGATCACCGAATCCGAGACCGGTTCCTTGACGATCGCGCCGACGATCCCGGCAGCGACATCCTCGGCCCGCAGCACCCCGTCCCCGAAGTGGGTCGCTAGCGCCAGCCCATTGGTCACCACCGAGATCGCCTCGGCCGCGCTCAGCGTCGACGAGGGGGTCTTCAGGGAGGTCTTGCCGTCCTCGGTGCGGCCCTGACGCAGTTCCCGGAACACCGTCACCACCCGTTTGATCTCGGTCATCGCGTCGCTGATGTCGGGCAGGCTGAGGGCACGGCCCAGCTCGCCGACCCGTTTGGTGACGATCTGGAGTTCCTGTTCGGCGCTTTCCGGCAGCGGCAGCACCACGGTGTTGAAGCGACGCCTCAGCGCGCTAGACAGATCGTTGACGCCCCGGTCCCGGTCGTTGGCGGTGGCGATCAGGTTGAAGCCGCTGCGGGCCTGCACCTCAATAACCAGCTCCGGTACCGGGAGGGTCTTCTCGCTGAGAGTGGTAATCATGCCGTCTTGGACATCCGAGGGCATCCGGGTGAGTTCCTCCACCCGCGCGATCGCGCCGCGGCGCATCGCGACCATGATCGGGGAGGCCACCAGCGCCGCTTCCGATGGTCCTTCGGCTAGCAGCCGGGCGTAGTTCCAGCCATAGCGAACGGCCTCCTCGGCCGTGCCAGCCGTCCCCTGGACCAGCAGCGTCGAATCGCCCGAGATGGCCGCGGCTAGGTGCTCCGACACCCATGACTTGGCTGTTCCCGGAACTCCCAGCAGCAACAGCGCCCGATCCGTGGCCAGGGTCGCGACCGCGATCTCCATGAGCCGCCGGTTCCCCACATATTTCGGGGTGATGACGGTGCCATCGGGGAGGGCCCCGCCCATGAGATAGGTCACCACCGCCCACGGCGACAGCTTCCAGTTGGCTGGGCGGGGCCGGTCGTCCGCTTGGGCCAGTGCGGCCAGTTCGGCGGCAAAGGCCTGTTCGGCGTGGGGACGCAAAACGGTCTCGGTCATGCATGCTCCTTATCGTGGGCAGTCTGGTAGGCGCTCATGCGCAGGGTGATTCGTTTGACGGCCGCTGTCGCGGTGCGCCGGTGGCTGGACCATTGCTGGCTGGCGACCTGATTGAAGTCGTTGGTCCAGTCGATGGCTTGGACCGGGTGGGCGCGCCGGGACAGTTCCAGGTACAACAGGTCGACGGTCGTGACGCGGTCTCGGATCGCCCTGGACCCGAGAGCGGCCTTGAGCGCTCGGGCTGGGCCGGGAGCCAACTGCCCGGGAGGCAGCGCCTGGATCAGCGATTCGAGCTGACCCGCTTTCAGCCGGGGGATCATCTGGGCGGCCGCGGCAGGTCGTTCTTCCTCAGGAAGAGCCAGCAGCAGACCCGGTTCGGGCTGTTCGGCCACCAAAGCGCGGGCCACTCCAGCGTCCCGCCAGCGGATGGCCGCATGGACCAGGGCGGGCCTGAGCTGCATCTTCTCGCCGTCGAGGACCACTCTCCGCTGGGCCAGCCGCGCGGCATCGATCCCACAGAGTTCCGCCCAGCGGCTGGGATGCAGCAGCCCAACCATCTGTTTGACTCGCCCGCTGGGGGTGTCATCGACGGCGAAGCCCTCCTGGCCGAGGACCTGGGCGTAGCGTCCCTTGAGGAACTCCTCCTTGTCAGGGGCCGTGACGCTCACTGACAGCCAGCCGTTGGAGAAGGAGGCCCGGGCGTGTTCTTCCAGCCGGATCAGGTAGGCCGAGCCGGGAAGCAGGGACAGCAGCCTGGCCGCGGTGCGGGCGACCTCCTTCGAGCGGTCGCCGAGGAAGGACTCCAGCAGACCCTCGTCTTCGAGGCTCAACCCGACCTCAAGAGCGGCGACGAACTGGGCCCGATCGGAGGCTTTCTCCTGTCTGGTCGTGAGCACTAGTTCACCACCGGCCGCGGGATCGGTGCGGCGCAGGTGACGCAACCACTCGACCCGCTCGGCGGTCGTGCCTTCGTCCCAGGCTTCGGCCGAGGGAGACTGGATCCTCTGCTCGGACAGCCACCCGGGGTTGAGGGAGCACAGCCAGCGTCCCCGCTCTCCGAGGACGGCGGGCAGTGCCTCGGCCAGGCGCGGCGCGGTGGCGGCCTCCTCCAGCAGTGGCACCAGCATCCGCACCGGCAGCACCGCCCCACTCTCGGCGAGCCAGCCGAGTGCCTCGCCGAGCAGATGATCGCGTTCGGATGCGGTCTCGGCGAGCATCCGGTTCACCACCGAGCAGAACTTCGCCGAGGCCTGGTGCGGCTCCTGGTCTGGGGCGGGTGAGAGTTCGGGCAGTTCTGTCGTGGGGACGCTGACCCGGCGGACCACGGCGTGCCGGGCCGCATCGTCGAGCAGCCTCGGGTTGGGGTCCCCGAGGAGGGCCGAGCTGAGCAGAGCCGAGGATTTCATAGCACCCTCACCTCCCCTCCGTTCAGGTAGGCGAGCGGACGCATCCCTTCCGCGCTCAGCTCGCCGAAGACGGTGACTGGTGCGCTGCCGGTCTCGGCTAGGAGGCGCCACATGTCGGCTGGTGTGCCGGTCATCCGCAGCCCGGTTTCGGCTCGTAGCCAGAACTCTCCGCCATGCCGGGTGGGGGCTCCCCAGACCGCGACCGGCCACGATTCCAGCCAGGGATCGGCGGTGACCGCCTGCCGGAGTTCGGCAATCGCCCCGGCGGCGCCCGCGCCGCGGTGATCCCACCCGGAGACGCGAGACTGCTCGCCGTGGCGGGCCCCAATCGCGGCGCGCAGCCGTGGGCGTCCGGGATAGAAGTGCAGGTCGGCGTCGATCTCGGTGCCCGGGTAGAGGCTGGCGTCGAGCCCGGCCCGGCCCTGGCTGAAGAACAGCACGAGGGCGCGGGTGCCGCTGTGTCTGCCCCACAGCCAGACCCTGCGGACGCTGACCTGTTCCTCGTCGGCGTCCCTCATGCCGAGCACGACCCACCGGTCCCGGAGGCCGGGGGTGGCCAGGACGTCGTTGACCTTGCGGGTAAACCCGACCCGGCTGCGCACGGTCTCGGCGAGGTCGGCTGGCAGCTTGTCCCGCACGGCCCAGGCGCGGGATAACAGGTGCAGCGAGGCGTATTCGTCCAATAGCCGGGCGGGCCACTGCCCCACCTGGGGCGCCACCGCGATCTCCCGGAGGCGGCTGGCGACGGCCGAGGCCTGGGCGTCCACCATCCGGGCGGCGATACGCTCCAGCCGTTCGGTCCTCTCGGCCGCATGGGTAGCCATGCCCTCCCTGACCTGGTCGTTGAGGAAGAGGTCGAGTTCGGCCAGGCCAGCGCTCACCCATTCCTCACGCTGGGCGAGGCGAGCCGCGGCGGCAGCCTTCTGTTCGGCGGTCTGTTCCTTCGCGGGAGCGGACTTGGCCGCTGTCCGGGACTCGCGAGCGTCCTTCCAGGTGGAGGCGAAGGCGGCGACCTCACCGGTCTCCGAGATCTGGCCCTGGGCCCACAAGAACAACAGGGCGAGAGCGTGTTTGCAGGGGAACTTCCTGGAGGGACAGGAGCATTTATAGGCCGGTGCCGCCGTGTCGATACTCACCTGGTAGGGAGTCTTGCCCGATCCCTGGCAGGATCCCCACAACAGGTTGCCGTGAACGCCGATCTCGGACCACGGCCCCGGGGTCGCGAGTTTGCGTCCGGCGAGCGCAGACTTCGAATCCGGTGCGGCTGCTTCCACCCGTTGCACCGACCATGCCTCTCCCATGGCTCCACACCCTAGCGGTGCACACTGACAAAACCGGTCTGGGGTTGGCCGTTTCCGCTGGTCCGCGCGCTATCGGGCCCGAACCCTGCCCCACGGCGCACCAGTCTGGTCACCGCCGGGCCGCTGCCTGGCGGCGGATCAGTTTGCGGATCTCGTCCACCCACAACACCGAGGACGCCATCGCTAGGCATACTGCCCAGTGCGCCAGGTCGAGGCCCGTCGTCGAGAAGGCCGCCTGCAGGAAGGGCACCTCGACCACGGCGACCTGGAGCACGAATCCCAGCCCGACCGAGCCCCACAGCCAGCCGTTGACGAACATGTGCCGGAAGGCGCTCACGGTTTCGGAACGGGAGTTGAAGGTGTTGAACAGCTGCGCGAGCACCAGGGTCGTGAAGCCGGCGGTGCGGGCCACGTCGAGGGAGTCCTCACCCTCGATCAGGCCGCCGGGCAGGAAGATGTCGATGGTGAGCAGCGTCGCGACGGCCATCACCGCGCCGATCAGCAGCACCCCGCCCCACATGGCCCGGTCCACGACGCGGGCTCCCCGGCCCCGCGGCGGCCTGGCCATGACGTCCTCGACGCTGGGGTCGACACCCATCGCCAAAGCCGGACCGGAATCGGTGACCAGGTTGATCCACAAGATCTGGGTGGCCAGCAGCGGCAGCACCACTCCCGGGGAGGAGGGGTCGCTCAGTCCGATCAGTCCGGCGGCGACGACCCCGCCGAAGACCGTCATCACCTCCCCCATGTTGGAGCTGAGCAGGTAGCGCAGGAACTTGCCGATGTTGTCGAAGATCCGCCGCCCCTCGCGGATCGCGGCGACGATGGTGGCGAAGTTGTCGTCTGCCAGCACCATCGCGGCGGCCTCTTTGGTGACCTGGGTGCCGGTGACGCCCATCGCGACACCGATGTCGGCGGAGCGCAGGGCAGGTGCGTCGTTGACGCCGTCGCCGGTCATCGAGACGGTGTGGCCAAGCGCCTGCAGCGCGTCCACGATGCGCATCTTGTGCGCCGGGGCGACCCGGGCGTAGACGTTGGTGGTGGCGACCGCGTCGCGCAGGGCGGCGTCGTCCATCTCGGTCAGTTCCCGCCCGGTCAGCACCCGGGCACCGGGGGCGGCGATGCCGAGATCGGAGGCGATGCGACCGGCCGTGACGGGGTGGTCGCCGGTGATCATGAGGATGCGCACCCCGGCACGCTGGGCCTCGGCGACCGCATCGGCGGCCTCGGGACGCGGCGGGTCGATGATGCCGACGACCCCGGCGAGCGTGAGCCCCTGTTCCAGGTGATCGAAGGAATCCGTGCCTCCTGAGCGGGCCTCGGCCACGTCGGCGTCCGAGAGGTCGCGGTAGGCGACGGCGAGGGTGCGCAGTGCCCGGGCGGACATGTCGTTGATGTGGCCGGTGAAACGCTCTCTCAGGTCAGAATCCAAGGGGACCGGTTCTCCGTGGATCCGCACCGCGGTGCAGCGTTCGAGCAGCACGTCGGGGGCGCCTTTGGACACCATGATCGTGGTGTCGTGTTTGGTGTCGAGGTAGACGACGCTCATGAGTTTGCGTTCGGAGGTGAAGGGCACCTCGCCGACCCTGGTGAACCTGCCAGCGCTGGCCTCCAGCACCCCGAGTTTGCGTTCGGCGACGAGGAATGCCCCCTCGGTGGGGTCGCCGAGGACCCGCCAGATACCGCCGGTGTGGGCGAGTTCGGCGTCCGAGGCCAGCGCCCCACCCGAGAGCACGATCGTGACCTCGTCGAAGAGTTCCGGGCTCAGCGCCTCCGGGTCGGGCCGGCCGTCACGGTCGGCGTCCGGGGCGACCTCACCGACGGGTGAGTAGCCGATGCCGGTGACGACCATGGTTCCGCTGGCCGTCGCGATCTCCTGGATGGTCATCTCGGAACGGGTCAGGGTGCCGGTCTTGTCGGAGCAGATGATCGACACCGAGCCCAGAGTCTCGACGCTGGTGAGTTTCTTGACCACGGCCCGGTGCCGGGCCATGCGCTGCACGCCGAGGGCTAGCACGACCGACAGGATCGCGGGCAGCCCCTCGGGCACCGCCGCGACCGCCAGCGAGACGCCCAGCAGCAGCGAGTTGACCACGGTGTCTGGGGAACGGTCGGGGCTGAGGGCGAGCAGCACCGCGACCACCAGGACGGCGATGGCGATGACCACGACGCCGAGGGTCTTGGAGATGCGGGCGATCTCTTGCTGCAGCGGGGTGGCCTCGTCCTCGACCTGGTCGAGCATGCGGGCGATGGCACCCATCTCGGTGCGCGCGCCGGTGGCGACGACCACGGCGCGCCCGCTGCCCTGGGCGACCGAGGTGCCGCGGAACACGCTGCCGCTGCGCTCGGCCAGCTCGGCCTGCTGGGCGACCGGTTCGGTGCGTTTCGTGACCGCCTCGGACTCACCGGTGAGGGAGGATTCGATGACGCGCAGGCTGGCGGCGTGCAGCAGCCGGGCGTCCGCACCGATCTGGTCCCCCTCGCCGAGCAGGAGGATGTCGCCGACGACGAGGTCGCTGGTGTGCACCTCGGCGCGTCCCCCATCGCGTAGCACCATAGAGGTGGCGCGGGTCATGGCGGTCAGCGCGGCGACGGCATCGGCGGCCTTGTTCTCCTGGACGAAGCCGAGCACCGCGTTGAGCAGCACCACCGCGGCGATGACGATGGCGTCGACCGGCAGCCCGCTGGCCCCCTCAAGGGCCCAGGCGGCCAGCGAGATCGTGATCGCGACCAGCAGCAGGTAAACCAGCGGGTCGGCGAACTGAGCCAGGAAGCGCCGCCAGGCCGGAACGGGCGGTTTCGACGGCAGGTCGTTCGGCCCATCGGCGGCGAGCCGCCGGGCTGCTTCGGCTGTGCTCAACCCGAGTTCGGGGTCCACTCCGAGGGACGCAGCGACCTCCGTCGCCTCGCGAGCGTGCGTATCCAACGTGGCCATAACTCCATATCAGCACGTTGGGCGCCACTTGTCCGCGGTTTCCGAGGGCTGGCCGACATCCTTGTCCCGAATGAAACACTTTGGTATCATTTTGATACCAAATCGTCGGGCGCCGGTCAGTCGGCGGCCCGGGGAGCGTCCTCGATGAACCGCGGGAGGAGCCGGACGAAGACCACCATGCCAAACAGTTCCACCAAAGTCTGGGTCACCACGGCGGACGCCGCCACGGCCAGTTCCCCGGGCAGTGCGAGCGCCAGCGGCAAGACGACCAGCGAGTTGCGGGTCGAACCAGACATAGCGATGGCCCGCCGGGCTGGCGCGTCCTGCCCAGCGGCCCTGGCCACCAGCGCACCGATCACCGGCATGACCAGCAGAAAGACCACATAGACCGGGATCGCCCAGAGCAGCGAGGCGATCCTAGGCAGCACGCGGGTAACTTGGGACGCGGTCACCACCGCGAGAGTGGCTACCATGAGCGGGACCATCAGGGCCTCCATCGCCCGCATCAGCCGCCGCGCTGGCCGGTACCGTCTCCCAGCTGCCTGGCTGAGCCAGGACAGGCCGAGCGGAGCCAGGATGAACAGAATCAGTGCGTTGAGAAACGGACCGACCTCGATATCAGCTACCGTCTCGGCCCCGGCGAACCACGGCAGCAGAACCGGCAAGGCGAGCAACTGAGCCAGCATCAGAACAGGTGCTGCCGCCAGCAGACGCGCCCAGTCCCCGCCTGCCAGCCGGGTGAACACGATCACGTAGTCGATACACGGTGCCAGCAGCACGAGCAGCGCCCCAACCAGCAGCGCGCGGTCGAACAGCAGCCATCGGCTCAACACGAAGACCACCACCGGGACAGCCAAGAAGTTGATCACCATCACCGCTGCCATGAACCGCGTGTCACCGAATGCGTCCTTCGCGCTGCCGAAGGGCACCGCCAGGAAGGTCGCATACAACAGCGCGACTAGGACGGGAGTGATCGAGGCTTCGAAGAATCCGGCCGCGTCCGGGAGGAGATAACCGGCCACTGCACCGACAGCCAGCGCGGCCAGGTACAGTGGGACCTGCCACCGCTGAGCCCAGGGGATCAACCAGCCCATTCTACGGCCCCGCTTCCCGGGTCCACTACCCACTGGCACACCCGATGCAAACACATAACGACCAAACCATCAACCAACGTTGTGGAGCAAGCTGTGGCACCCGAACGCGCCCGCAACTCGCGGCCAAGCCCGCGGGTGGGTTGATCTCATCTATCCTGCCTTCGAGACCGCGCGCGTCACAAATAAACTGCCCTCGATTCGTGAGATCCGTAAAGCGAGACCTGCCATGGATACTGAACTAGAAGACCTGATCAGCGAACGCTTCACCGCCGCCGCGATACCCAGTGCTGTTTTTTACCTTGTTGACGCAGAGGGAAGACGTCTGGCCATAGAACATGGCGGCCTGTCAGTCACTACCCCAGTCATGCTAGGTTCGACCAGCAAAGCTATGACAGCGACTCTCCTGCTCCAGCTAGTCGATCAAGGTCTCCTGTCCTTAGAAGATCCGGCAACCCAGTACCTCCCCGAGGTTAATCTTCCACCAGACGTAACCCTCAGCGACCTCGCCCACCACACCAGCGGCCTTCGTCCAGATGCCTATCCCGAGCGGTACAAGCCTCGAGCTAGACGAGTGTTCACCTACGCTAATCAAAACTACAACTTCCTCGGCGACACCATAGCAGCCGTAACCGGCACACCCTTCAGCAGAGTCCTAACCGAGCGCCTCTTACGTCCCTTAGGCATGACGCGTAGCGGCTGCGCCCCTGAGCGTCGGGGAACGCGAGGCCGGACTAGTTTTCTCGGGATCGCATACCCCGCATTGCGTTACAACTTCGGCCCCCGCTCCTGGATTCAGGCACCGTCCGGCGGCATTGTAAGCACCGCAGAGGATGCTGGAAAGTTCCTGTCCATGCTGCTCAACAACGGATGCTCGAAAGGCTGCCGAATACTCTCCGAAGAAGCCGTCTCAAGCATGTTTGACATAACTACTCCAGCAAACAACAGCCCGGCCGTAAGCGACTCTTTCAGCAAATCCGGATCATACGGCTTAGGCTGGGTGAGGAAAAGCATCGAAGGGCACCAAGTATACTCACACACTGGCAAGCTCCCACACGCTTCCAGCGTCTTTAAGCTAATACCAGAACTGGAATTGGGTTTCGTGCTACTCGCAGATATTGGTGACTTTCTAGTAAGAACACCCCTTTTGGAGGACCTAGCCAACGACATTACCCGCATCCTTCTCGGCCAGCCGGCAACAAGAATCTCCCCTCCATCATCTGCCCGCAAGCGACAGCTCCTCCTTGGACTCACCTATTTGGGACTTCTCGCGGGGAGCACGGCCGGTTGGTCAAAGCATACTCGCCCACGAACCATGGCCACCGCGACGCTTTTCCACGCCGTCTTGCCGACAGCGCTACTGACAGGGTTCCGAAAAGCTTCAGGAACCCCATGGCCTTGGATGCTCCGGTTCGCACCAGACGCTGTCGCCGTGCTGATGCTTGGGTGTCTAAATCTGTCAGCCAGCGGACTGGGACGCTTGTGCGTCACTGTCTTAGAGCACGAGACAAGACACCCCGCGGTCGCCGAGAAGGCGCCCCGGCTGATCCGCTCCCGGAGAAACCTTCCTTCCAGGGACAAGCGCCCAAAATAGTGAGGCTCCCCCGGATCGGGCTCTGTCTGGTGAGTGGCGTGTGGGGTCGGATGGTTTTCCGGCTCATCGCATTTGAGAGTGGAAGGCGGGTCTGAAGCCGCCGGTTTAGAGGAGTGCTCGGCGGATGTAGTTGCCGAGGTTGCGGAGACCGAGGACGGTTCCGCGGAGGTGCTTGAGGCGTCCATTGAAGCTTCGGGTGACTGTCACCTATCTGATGCCCAGCGATTGGACTGTGAACCGTACGTCTACGCTTGACGCTCGTAAATCCTCGTTTCCGGGAGATCAAGGACACTTATCTCACGCTCCTTGGGACCGTCGCCGCGCCACGGGGGCACGGTCCACCCGAAAGAATACCCAAGTGACTCACACAGTGCCCTGTGCCGGGTCGGATCGGACCTAATATCGCGATTTACACGAATCCAGTGCCGAACGCGTAGTCCCTCTCGCTTCGCGATTCGAGAGATTTGATGCGCATACTGATTGACCTCAGGGGACGCATTTTCTTCCCAACCAGGCTGATCAGTGTCGAACATATCACCCTCAGCCCTCTTGAGTTGCGCATGCAATTCCCAATCGACCTCAAGCTCTACTTCCATGAAGCGGAATCCATCCCGTTCGAGGTATGCACCGAGCGCCTCCAGTTCGCCACGCGCTATAGACGCCAAGAGGCGCTCCCGAGCATCTGGCCGCATGCCTGTGTATCTCAGGAACAGTTCGAACTGATCTCTCACAACTTCGGTGCGCGGCTTAGTATATGTGTGAGTGTTTGTATACGTGTTAGGCATCTGACATCTCCTTGCTATCCAACTCAGCGGCAGCAGCAAGCCAGTCGGTGCCCTGCTGGGCCGTCCTGATTAATTGGCGAAGGTCCGCTGCGTGTGACTCGTCCCCACGAAGCACGGCACTGAAGGTCGCAGCACTCGCGGATGCCGAGACAATCCCTACCGCTCTCGCGACGGCCAACTGCGAGAAGAAAGAAATCGGCTCGTCAGGATAACTGTCAACCAAACGCTCCACTTCTTCCTTCTGAGAAGTCTGCACCCCCAGAATTGACGAAATAACGACGACCTTCTCTTCGCGCGTGGGGTGCCAGTGGAACTTCACGGTCCGACCATGCCTCACAAGAGGAGCGTAGAGTCGGGTAGCGTCATTTCCTGTGAAGAAAACGGGGACACGTTTCACGGTGCCAACCGATTCAATTGCGGTTGGGCGGTCTGCGATATGCATCAAAAACGCCAGAATGCCTTCGTGGTTCACCGTGCCGGTATGAGTCTCCCATTCGCCCACCGTCGTATCGATGTCATCCACAACAAGTGACGCGGGGGTTCCGTTCGCGAGCGCACGGCCAGCTTCAAGGTAGCGACGTTGCAGGAGTTTGGCAGGCTCCCCAGCATCCTTACTCTCAAGGTCGGCAGCGCTGACCGAAAACACCTCGAAGCCAGACAACTCCAGGTGCTTCCTAAGCTGCCACGTTTTCCCCATCCCCGGCCTTCCGACGATCCACATGATCAGTGGGTAATCCGATATATCAAGTAGGTTACCCAACAGGTGCGTATTTACCTGATGAACGAACCTGGCTGGGATAGCGAGGGGACTCCCCCACTCCGTCGTTGGATTCACAGCGAGCGCGTCCTTATGATCCGAGTACCTTCCAAACGCCACTATTTCACCCTCTCGCTGGGTCGAGTCAGCCGAGCTTCGGCGATAGCGGCTTCAACGCCGTCGAACAACGACCCCGCAGCGGGGGGCTGCTGTTCGTCGCTGGATGTTGGTCCAGCCGAAAGCTCACCCGCGGGCACGGCAACGCCCGTGGCATCGGCGCCCACGCCCACAGCCGTAGTGGCGAAGCTGATCGTGCCATGGTTGACGACGACTGTGTGCTCGGTACGCAGCTCGGTGATCACAGCCGCGAGAATCTCGCTCTGCCGTTGGGCTAGAACCATATTTCCGTACAACAGTTGGTCGATCTTGCGGCTCAAGTCGTCGATCTCAAGCCTCGTCTGATGCTTGGAAGTGAAGAGGTCCCTCACCCAGCGGATGGCCTCGCCAATAACCGGGGTCCACAGGGGATCAATGTACACGGGCAGTCTCCTTGAAGTACGAGATCGCACAGACGCTCTGAGAATGCCTCGATTCTAGCAGCGGACGAGGACACCCAGCCAAGTTGACCAGCGCACTACATCGAGTGTGCCGATACAGATGCAGCCGGGCGGAACGGCTCTCTGTCGAGCGGCTCGCATGCCGTCTGAGGCTGCTTGATTAGACTGGTAATATTTGAGGGGTTCGCCACGAAGGTTGCGACATCAGCTGATGTGACCCAAATACTCTTCACTGGAGCAGGCACTACTCCCAAGCATCGGCCGAACTCGAAGGCATGCTGCGCCACTGCCAACGAGCCTGATCGAATCACCGTCTTGAGCATGAACGCCGTAGGCGCAAGCGCTGCCACGAGCCGCCCGCGGGCGATGAACCGGTGCCTTTTGGGAACAGCACCAGATGGCACTCCGTTAGGCCGCGGCGGACAGCAGTGTAAGGACGCTCGACGCCGTTGGCGAGGACCGCGATGGTGTCCACAACCTGCTGGTCGGAGTCAAATAGGGAAAGACTCCATCAAACCCAGGACGGTCCAAGCTCGAAAGAACCACCCACTGACGAAAACCACCAGACCCCACACACCATCCATCGGACGGACCCCCGACATCCGAGAGCCACAGGTATGCCTACCCGATGATGCCGCGGCCCGTTCAAGAACGAATAGGCTCGCTCACACGTTGAACCGGAACTCGACGACGTCCCCATCGGCCATGACATAGTCCTTGCCTTCGAGAC
>JAUMYR010000064.1:11377-14760 GCA_030528545.1 Propionibacteriaceae bacterium | reverse complement strand
CCCTGGGCGTAGAGCCAGGCCAGGGCAACCTGGGCTGGCGTCGCCCCGTGGCGTCCGGCGACCTCGCGGATGACCTCCACGACGGCCTGGTTCGCGTCGAAATACTCGCTGAACCGGTTGCTGCCAGCCCGCACCGAGCCCGCCACCTGGTCCGGGGTCATGAGCCCGGCCAGGAAACCGCGCCCGAGCGGCGAATAGGGGACGAACCCGGCCCCGACATCGGCCGCCGCCGCTACGACGTGGTCCTCCACGTCCCTGGACCAGATGCTCCACTCGCTCTGCACGGCGGCGATCGGGTGGACCGAGGCCGCCTCCCGCAACTCGGCGGCGGTGACCTCCGATAGGCCGAGGTGGCGAACCTTACCCTCGGCCACCAGTTCCGCCATCGCCGCCACGGTCTCGGCGATGGGACGGCTCAGATCCCTCCGGTGTAGGTAGTACAGGTCGATGACATCGGTGCCGAGGCGGCGCAGCGAGGCCTCGCAGGCCGCGCGTACATAGGCCCGGTCGCCCCGGGCGGCGGGCTCACCCGGCACGGCGCCGGTTACCCCAAACTTGGTCGCGACCTGCACCCTGGAGCGATGCTGTTTGAGGAAGACGCCGATCACCTCTTCGTTGGTTCCCGCAGGGCCAGGCCGACCGGGCCGCGGCTTGCCATAGACGTCTGCGGTATCGATGAGCGTGATCCCCTCCTCCAGCGCCTGGGCGAGGACCCGCAGCGCGGTCGCCTCGTCGGCCGGGTCCCCGTAGACGTGTGTCAGGCCCATGCCGCCGAAACCGAGTTTCGATGTGATCAGTCCGGACGCGAGGGCGATCTGGGGAACAGCCATGGTGACTCCTTGGGCTTACCGGGGACGAGTCGGGTCGACATCGCCCGCCGGTAAGCCTAAAGGCCTCGCCTGAGGCCGGGCTTGCCGCCCCGGCATAAACACGGGTCAGCCGAGGCGAAGCCAAGCGGCCTGGTCCGGGCCGAGCACGCCTCCATTCAGGGGTGAGGACGCCACGATGACCCGGTCGGCATCGATAGGGATCACCGCCTCGAAACAGATCAGGCACTCGACATCTCCTCGCCGGAACCGGAGGACCGAGGAGGGGGAGTCCATCCACTCCAGCGGACCAGACAGGCTGCGCCGGGCCGCGATCGCCGAGCGATACAGCTCCAGGGTGGAGCCTTCGGCCTGGGACTCGACGGCGTAGTCGCCGAACCAGGCAGGCTGGGGAAGGTGGGCCGGAGCGTCGCCGAAACCGAAGCTTGGCTCCTGTGCCGTCCACGGCAGCGGGACCCGGCAGCCGTCGCGTCCCTTCTCCTGCCCACGATTGCGGAAGGCGATGGGGTCCTGGAGTACCTCCTCGGGCAGATCGCCGACCTCGTGGAGGCCTAGTTCGTCACCCTGGTAGATATACATGGACCCAGGCAGCGCCAGCAGGGCCAGGGCCGCGGCGCGGGCGCGGCGAGTACCCGCGGCGTGGTCGAGGGCAGGCTCGGTGCCATCGGTCATCAGCCAGGCCCGGGCCCCGCGCTGGGAGCCGTGCCCGTCGCTCAGCGGCAACCCGAACCGGGTCGCGACCCTGGGGGAGTCGTGACAGCCGAGCAGCCAGGTGGTGGAGCCGACCAGCGCGGCGTCGGCGAGTCCCGCGTCGATGGCGGCAGCGAAGGAGCCGGGGGTCCAGTCAGCGTCCTGCATCTGGAAATTGAAGGACTGCCCGAGCGCACGGGCATAGGCGGCTCTCCGGTCGCCGCGGGCGTCAGCCTCGGCGACGGCGAACCGCGGCGGGTCATAGGAATCGAAGAGGTCGCGCCACTCCCGGTAGTGGGCCAGGCCGGGATCGACGTCCCAGAACGGATGCCCAGGCTTGGTCTCGAAACCGACCTCGGACCACGGCCGGTCGAATCCGGCCCAGTCCTTCTTCATCCCATGGGCGACATCGACGCGGAAACCGTCCACACCGCGGTAGAGCCAGAACCTCAAAACATCGAGGAACATGGCCCTGACCTCGGGGTTATCCCAGTTCAGGTCGGGCTGCTCGCGGGCGAAGAAATGGAAATACCACCAGCCGTCACCGACCGGCTCCCAGATCGATCCGCCGAAGCCAGACTGCCAGTCGTTGGGCGGCTGGCCGTTGTCTCCGCGGCGGAAGATATAGCGGTCGCGTTCGGGGGAACCCGGTTCCGCGGCGAGAGCGGCCCGGAACCACTCGTGGCGATCCGAGGTATGGTTGGGCACGATATCGATCAGGATCTTGATCCCCGCGCCGTGCAGCTCGGCCACCAGATCGTCGAAATCATCCAGCGTGCCGAGCCGGGGATCGACATCGCAGTAATCGTCCACGTCATAGCCGCCATCGGCTAGGGCCGAGGGGTAGAACGGGCTCAGCCAGACCGCGTCGATTCCGAGGTCGGCTAGGTATTCAACCCGGGATGTGATGCCGGGAAGGTCCCCGATGCCATCGCCGTTGGAGTCGGCGAAGGACCGGGGATAGATCTGGTAAATGACCGCATAGCGCCACCACTGGTTAGATGTCACCGGACGAGGGTAGCGGTCAGCTGGCCGCGGCGTCTTCGGCGCGCGGACGCTGCCTCAGGCCCTCGGCGGCCGCGCTGAGGCAGACCAGCCACAGTACGAGCACGGCCAGGCTCGAATAGAGCGCTGCTAGCCCGTAGGAGATCCCCCAACTGAGCAGGACGAGACCGAGGACGGCCTCGGCCGCGATGAGCCCCAGCGCGCCGAGCGCGGCCCGGCTACGGGCCTTCGTCGCCCAGGCCAGGGCGGCCAGGGTCAACAGGGCTCCCGCGGACAGACTCCACCGGAGAACCTGGAGGGCCGGGTGGCCGTCGTAACCGAGGAACGCGAGCAGCGGCCAACCCATGCACCGGGTGTAGGACTCTGGGCCAGCGACCAGGACGCCCAGCGCATGCAGCGCTAGGAGGATCACGATGACCGCGGAACCCATCGCGGCTGGCGGCGTCCACCGCCAGGAGAAACCGCCCCTCTCAACGGCGATGGTCGCGACCGTGATGGCCAGCATCGCGATGAGGGAGCAGAGCAGATCAATCGCGGCCAGCCAGGGGCCGATGCCCCACAAAACGATGCTCATGCCGAATATCGCGGCCGCGATGGCAGCGACGACAGCCACCCAGGGCAGCCATCGGATCCAGGGGTCGTTGCGATGACTGCGCCAGACGCTAGTGGCGGCCATGCAGAGGGTAATGAGGCAGGCCGCGGAGATCATCCGGTGGCCGAACTCGATCCAGGATGGCAGGTGCAGCCCGGGCACGGGCTGGCCGGGATAGCACCCCGGCCATGTCGGGCAGGCCAGGCCGGATTCGGTCGCGCACACGATGGACCCGGCGATGACGGCGAGCACGGTGCACGCCGTGGCGA
>JAUMYR010000064.1:8057-11277 GCA_030528545.1 Propionibacteriaceae bacterium | reverse complement strand
GGGGCCATTCGTGTGAATTGACACTCATGACCGAGACAATGAGGTCCAGCACCAATACTCGGCCACCTCGGTTGATAGTGTGACGGCAGAAGTTTATGGGTTTCACCCTGGCGCAGTGAGGAGCGACATAACAATGACTGTGCTCAGGTACGGCTCGGGTACCGATGTGGGTCGCCGGCGGAGCCTCAACGAAGATTCGGTGCTGGTCGGCAGGCGGGTCTGGGCAGTTGCCGACGGAATGGGGGGCCACGCCGCTGGAGACGTGGCCAGTGCCATCATCGTGGAGCGGCTCAAAGACCTAGACGCCGCGGATATCGTGAGTCCATCCGATGTGGTGGCCACGATTACCCGTGCCAACGAGGATGTGGTGAGCCATGCCAAGGCCCACCCGGAGACCTGGGGGCTCGGTTCGACGGTGGCTGGCCTAGCCGAGGTGGAGTTCGGGGGCGAACCGCACTGGGCCATCTTCAACGTCGGTGACTCCCGGGTGTACCGGCTCTGGGACCAGGTGCTCTCGAGGGTGACGATCGATCACTCCGAGATCGAGGAATTGATTCTTGAGGGAAAGATCACAGAGGAAGAGGCGCGAACACATTATCTGCGCAACGTGATCACTCGTTCCATTGGCTCGATTCCGTCGCCTGAGGTCGATCTATGGGTGCTTCCACAGACCCCGGGCGAGGTTTTCCTCATCTGTTCCGACGGTCTCACCACCGAACTAACCGACGCCCAGATAGCGGAAAAACTGCTCGGTAGCCGCGATCCGCAGTCGACCGTGGACCTGTTGATTGGCGATGTGCTTGACGCTGGCGCGCGCGATAATGTGAGCGTCATCATCGTTCAGGTCATGGGAGAGTCGAGCGGAGCAGTGGACGAGTCGACGAATCCCAGGCTGCGTATCTGGCAAGGAGACTAGTGAGGGATATCGGCTTCTGGTACGCCGAAGGTAAAGCCCTGCTCGTCTGTGGGCCTCGCGTGGCTGTCATCGCACCACTCGCGCCGACCGAGGCGCTGGTCCTTGAATTGCTCGATCTGATAGGCCACCCGGGAATGGGTACCGACGACGTGCTCGATCTGTTGATCCGCCCGGGGCTGCGGGCACTGAAATCTTTCGCGGTCTGTGAGCGCGGGGAATCGGGAATCCGCCTCGTGCTGCGCGGGGGATATCACGCCGTCGTTCCGGGTTCCCCACAGCTCAACCCTCGCCAGCCCTGGTCGGATGACGTCTTGCCAGCTACGACCTGCCTGCGGATCAACACGGGGGAGGACAACAACAGCCCGGTCGCGCTGCCGCTGATCCATGGCACCGTGCGGGTCTCAAGTCTCAGCCTGTCCTGCCTTCCGGGCTCGGGCGGCACCCAGGTTCAGGCGAAACGTGTGGCCGATCCGCTCGGGCCGGGTGCCGATGGCACCACCCCCGATGTCTACTCCTCCCAGGACCCCGCAGATCTCTTGGCCGCTATGCCGGGCAGCATCGCCCGAAACACGGTGCCAACCGTATCGACCGGTGACCTTCCCGACTCGTCGGTATCGCCCCCCGAGAACACGCCGCAACCGAGCCTATCGCCGGAGCCTTCGCCCGAACCGGCCATTGAGTTCCCGAGGCTCATCGAGTCCTTTCCCTGGGTGGGCGAATCGACGCTGGACCCGGCTCTCCCGACTGGGACCGCTGACTCGGCGCCAGAATCCGTGCCCTCGCCACGATCCGAGATGGCCGAAGCGGACTCGCCATCGCCGCGGTGCCAGCAGCCGAGTGAGAGCACCGTCGTCCGGGAGAGGCTGCGTAACCCTAGTGCGGCACCGCATCCTCAAGTGATCGCGACGGTGTGCCACGCGGGGCACCTGAACGCCCCCTACGCCGCCAGGTGCCGGGTCTGCGGCAACGAGATTCCGCCACAGCAGCCGCAGCTGGTGTCCCGCCCGCCCCTCGGCGTGCTGAGGTTTGGCAGCAACGAGGTGGTCCTGCTGGACCGCTCGGTCATCATCGGGCGCAACCCGCGCGTCTCGCAGCCCTACGCGGGTGAGCAGCCTCGCCTGGTTCAGGTATCGGATCCGGGGCGGGACATCTCCAGCCAGCACCTTGAGGTGAGCCTCGACGGGTGGCACGTGGCGGTCAAGGACCTCGGGTCGACCAACGGCACCCGGGTGCTGCTTCCCGGCGCGGCCCCGATCGCGCTGCGCCCACACGATCCGCTGACCATCGAACCAGGGACCCGGGTATGGCTGGCCGGAGTGTTCGAATTCGTGTTTGAGGCGCAATCGTGAGTAGCCGCGCGCCCCAGCTGCGGGGATTGACCTATATCCGGGACCTCGGTTCCGGTGGCTATGCCGATGTTTACCTGTATCAGGAGGCGATGCCCCGCCGGGAGGTCGCGGTCAAGGTATTGAGATCGGGCAGTGTGTCTTCGGCCTTGCAGCTGCGTTTCCAGCAGGAAGTTAATGCGATGGCACAGCTGTCGCACCCCAACATCGTCCCGGTCTACTATGCTGCGGTGGCCCCGGGCGGAAGACCCTACCTCGTCATGAAATATTACCCGAGGGCCTCCCTCGGGGAACGGGCCCGGCGGGAACGGCTCTCGGTCGCCGAGACCCTCCAGATCGGGATCAAGGTCGCCTCGGCGATCGAGACCGCGCATATGGCCGGGATGCTGCACCGGGACATCAAACCCGCCAATATCCTGACCGACGAATATGGCGAGCCGGGCCTGGGCGACTTCGGCATCGCTGGCGACATGGCTTCCATCGACGATAGCGACCTGGGGGTGTCTGTGCCCTGGTCGCCACCGGAACTGCTGTACGCCACGGAGGCCGCGGGGGTACATTCGGATGTCTACTCCCTCGCCGCGACGCTGTGGCACCTGCTGGTGGGACGCTCTCCCTTCGAGATTCCTAACGGGGACAATTCGCAGTTCGCGCTGATGAAACGTATCCGGGATATCGCCGCGCCCAGCACCGGACGCCCCGACGTGCCGATGGCGCTGGACCGGCTGCTGCGCAGCGCCATGGCCAAGGATGTCGCGCTGCGCCCGGCGTCCGCGCTGAACTTCGCCCGGTCGCTACAGGCCATTGAGCAGGATCTGAGGCTGCCGCGCACCAACCTGATCCTGGCCGCCGACCGGTCGGACTCAGCGACGAACCGGTCGGTGTTGCTCGACGATCTGACCCGGGTGCAGGCCCACCGGGTTGAGGCACAGGGCCCGGCGGGGGATGGTTTTGGCGC
>JAUMYR010000064.1:6303-7957 GCA_030528545.1 Propionibacteriaceae bacterium | reverse complement strand
CCGGTTTCCCTTCCTCCGCCTGACCCGAACGCCGAGCGCCCCCCGGGGCCACTGGACATCGTGGGCTTCCGGCAGGGTTCGAGAGTTACCTTCACCTGGACCTATCAGCATTCGCTGCCCGACGATTCCTATTACTGGAGCAAAGTCAGCGAAGATGGGCCATGGCAGACCACCTCGGAACTCAAGATTGTGCTTGAGGATCAGCCCCCCGAAGAGGTCTGTGTCTGGGTGAAGGTGCATCGTTACTCCGGTAACTATGCAGTCCGCAAAGGAACGAAGGAGTGTGCCTGAATGGTGACCGTGGATTTCTGCGGCGAAATGTACAGCCCGAAGCCCGACGAGCCGTTCACGATCGGCCGGGAGGCTGACCTCGTCGTCGACGATGAGAACCCTTTCCTTCACCGGCAGTTCCTTCAGCTGACCAAACAGGGACCGCTGTGGTGGCTCACCAACATCGGTAGCCAGCTCACCGCCACCGTGGCCAACACCGACGGGGGGATGCAGGCCTGGCTGGCCCCGGGGGCCGGGCTGCCCCTGGTCTTTCCCCAGACGGTGGTCTGGTTCACCGCAGGCCCCACGACATATGAGTTCGACATCTTCGTGGAACAGGCGACCTTTGAACCGGTCGACGCGGTGCAGGCCACGGATGGTTCAGTGACCGTCGGTGCCGTCAAACTCACCCCGGACCAGAAACTGCTCATCATCGCGCTGTGCGAGAACGTGCTGCGGCGAGGAGACCGGGGAGCCGGAGCGGTGCCGCAGTCGGCGGCCGCCGCGGCCAGGCTGGGCTGGTCGGTGACGAAGTTCAACCGGAAACTGGACAACGTGTGCGAGAAACTCGCCGATCTGGGCGTCCGGGGGCTGCATGGCGGGCCGACCAAACTGGCTTTGAGCCGTAAGGCGAGACTGGTGGAATACGCCATGGCCGCACGCATCGTCACTGTCGAGGACCTCGCCTTGCTTCCCTCCTGAAGGCGTCATCCCCCTGGTACCGGCGGAGGCGCTTTTGATCCCGGGCGGTAATCTTTCACAATGGTTTAGTGCCTTTGGAGGGGAGCCAGATGCTGCGCCGTGGATGGGACCGGGGAATCTCGGTCGCGGTCGGGGCGTTGTGCTGCATCCTTTTGGTGACTTTCGCGATCGTCAGCGACGGGTATCCGGTCCGTAAGCTGGATCTCAACGACGCTGGTGTCTGGGTGGTCAATGACTCCCAGCATCAGATCGGTCGGGTGAACAAGTCCGCGGCCGGTCTCGACGCCTGGCTCGACGCTCCCGGCGTGTCGAAGCAGACCATGGAGGTGCTGCAAGACGGCAATGCGGTGGTGCACTACGACCCGACCCAAAAGCTCCTGATCCCGGTATCGAGCGACGACGTCAAGAACATCAACGAAGAGACGAACCAGCTGCCCCCGGGGGCCCTGGTCGAGATGAGGGGTGGCACCCTCGCCGCGCTCGACCTCGCAACCGGGAAGGTCTCCGCGGTGAGATACGACCCGAAGGCGGCCAAGATCTCGGTACGCGGCCTCGACCTTGAGGGCGGGGCTCTCGTCGAACTCGGCCCCGCCCCCCAGGGGTCCGCCTCTCCCGGTGCGCTGAGCGTGGGTGCGGATGGCACCGTTCACGCGGCTCTCGCCAACGGTAAGCGAGTGACGAT
>JAUMYR010000064.1:0-6203 GCA_030528545.1 Propionibacteriaceae bacterium | reverse complement strand
CGGCTGGCCGGGTGTGATTTCGGGGCGTGGACCGGGGAACAGGGCACCATGGTGCGGGTCTGCGGCGATGGCCGGGCCGAGGAGCTCAAAGGCATCCGCTCCTCAGGGGCGCTGACACGGCCGGTCTTCCGGGTGAACCGGGAACAGATCGTCCTCAACGACGCCGCGGATGGGCGCGCTTTCGACCTGGTGACGCAGAACCGGCTTGACGCGTGGGACGAGATCAGGCCCGACCAGGAAGGCGATCAGGTCAACCCCGAGGAGAGCTCCCAGCCCAAGCCGCAAGACGCTGAACCTCAGGCCAACCCCGACACGGTGGGCGTGCGCCCAGGCCGCACGGTGATCGCCCACGTGCTCGACAACGACACCGATGCGCTCGGACAGGTGCTCATGGTGCAGTCGGTCTCCGGCGTCCCGTCGGGAGCGCAGGTGGTCATCGCTCCCGACGGCCAGACTCTGGCGGTGACTCCTTCGGAGGGTTCTGGAGACTTCTCGTTCACCTACACGGTGAGCAACGGGGTGAAGGTGTCCGAGGCAAGTGTCAGCGTGACGATCCGTGCCAGCGGCAACCAGCAACCGAGGCTGCGGCCCGGATACACGGCCCCCAACTATGCGGTCTCTTCCCACGGCACCTTGCCACTGCCGGTGTTAGGGGACTGGCGCGACGGCGACGGGGACCCGGTCACTCTGCTGTCGGCGACGGTCGACGGGGTGAGCATCCCCGTGACCCCCGAGGGCGGGATCGAGTACACCGCAGGCGCCGAGGCTTCCAGAACTGTGCGCAACCTCGTCTACCGGGTCACGGACGGACGCTCGGACCCGATCGAAGACCAGCTTCCGATCACGGTCTTAGAGGAGACCTCGGCGGTGGGGACGCCACCGCTAACCTTCCCGGACGCGGTTCGCGGTGAGGTGGGCAAGCCGGTGGTCTTCAACCCGCTGGCCAACGACATCCCAGGCTCCGACCCTGGGACACCGGATGCCCGGCTCCGCCTCGGCGGCGAGATCAAGCCGGTGCCCGGGATCGAGGTCGAATCCGATATCTACTCCGGCCAGGTCCGGGTGACCGCGGCCACGGCCGGTAGCTATGAGATCAGCTACACCGCGGCCTTCGGCGTGGCACCCATGCAGGTGGGCAAGGTGCGGATCGATGTCGTCAACGCCGAGCAGTCTCAGGCCCCGATCGTCATGCCCGACCAGCTGACGGTGCGTGGCATCCAGACCGTCCGGCTCGATCCGCTCCCCAACGACTCCGACCCGGCGGGGGGCATCCTCACGGTCGTCGAGGCCAAGGCCGAATCCAGCGATCTGGACGTGGTGGTGGTCTCTGGGCGCTGGGTGCTGGTGACGCCGCGCACGGAGTCGATCCAGGCGAACCCATCGGTCGTCCGCTACACCGTCACCAATGGGGCCGCGTCGGCCTCCGGAATCATCCTGGTCACCCAGCTCCCCGCGGCTCATTCGGTCGCCCCCATCGTTAAGGACGACATCGGGGTGGTGCGGGCAGGCGATTCGGTGCTGCTCAACGTGCTGAACAATGACGTCGCCCCCAATGGGGAACCGTTGTCCCTGGTCACGAACGTGGGGAAGCGGGGAGCACCGGGAGAACTGGTGGTGCGTGATCCGTCCGGGTCGAACGATACGGGACGGGCCTTCGTCCGCCACGATCAGATCCGTTATGTCGCACCCAAGGAGGTCGAGACCGAACGCCAGGTGGTGGTCGAATACAGCGCGCAGACCCAGGCTGGCCAGCAGTCGGCCGTCGGTAAGGCCGTCATCACGATCAAGCCGGAGCCGAAGAGCGCTGAGGAGAACAGGGCCCCCAGCCCGCAGCCGATCGAGGCGCGGATCAGGGCCGGGGACACGATGAAGATCTCGATCTCACCGACTAGCCAGGATCCGGACGGGGACTCGGTGGTGCTGGTCGGCCTCGGTTCTGCTCCCCAGCTCGGCCGGGTCGGCAAACAAAGCCCAACCTCAATCACCTATGAGGCCTATCCGTCCCCGGAAGCCTACGGTACCGACACCTTCACGGTGCTGCTCGCGGACCGTTTCGGGAAGGCGAGCGCCGCCGTCGTCCGGATCGGGGTCACCCCGCCGAGCAGGGCTCAGGCGCCGATCGCGATGCCGGATGAGGTTATCGCGGCACCGGGCAGCACGGTCCAGGTCGATCCGCTGGCGAACGACCTATACGAACGATCCGACACCGTGACCTTGGATTCCTTAGAGGCTCTCAACCCGAACCTGCCGCCGGGAGTTTCGCTGGACTCGGAGGCCGGTCCGGTCACGATCCAGGCCCCGGCAAGGGATGCCCAGCCGTTGGTCGTCCAGTACGCGATACGCGGGAGCGGGGGGAAGAGCCAGCCCGCGGCGATCAAGGTGAGTTCCCGTGAGGGCTATAAACATCCCCCGGCGATCTGGGACGAGGTGGCGATCGCCGAAGGCGACGTGGCGAAGGCCGACCTGCTGAAGCGGGCCTGGGATCCCGACGGCGACGACAGCAAACTCAGGGTGACGCTGCTGGGCGGACCCAACGAAGCGACCATGGCCGATGGCATCGCGACGATCCCGCTCACCGGTCAGGTGCAGATCATCCCGTACCTGGTGACCGACGAATCGGGGGCCGCGAGCGCCGCAGTGATCTTCGTCCCCTCGGCTGGCACCGCAGCCCCACACACCAAGGCCAAGTCGATCATCGAGATCGGCCAGGGGCAGTCGGTGGAACTGAATCTGTCCGACTATGTGGTCTCTCCCCGTGGGCTACCGGTGAGGTTCACCCCCCGCACGGAGTCTTTCTCGGCGTCCCCAGCGGGCAAGCTGAAGGTGGAACCGGTGAGCGAGACGACCTTCCGGGTGAGCGCCCAGGGCGACTACGTTGGCCCCGGCGCGGTCACCTTCGACGTGATGGACGGAGAGCGGCTCAACGACGAGGGGGTGCGTTCGGCCTATGTCAGTGTGCCAGTGCAGATCGGCCCCGCCACGCCGATACTGCGCTGCGGAAGCCAACCCATTGAACTCACCGCGAACGGAAGCGGCAAGGAGTTCGACGTGGCCAAGCTCTGCTATCTCTGGATACCCGCGGGTGAGGAACCCCTCGACCTGTCCTACGAAGCGGCCTGGGAGAGTGGCGGGGGGCTGAATGGGGTCCAGGTTCAGGGAGGCAAAAAGCTTCAGCTGCGCGCCGGAGGTGCGGCCGAGCCTGGAGCTACCGGGAAACTGATGATCAAGATTCAGGGGTACAACACCCCGGCCCAGCCGGTGACGGTCGTCGTCCGGGAAGCTCCTGCGCCCACGATGCGCAGCCAGAGCCTCAACGACATCAAGGCGGGTACCCCGGTCTCGATTCCGTTGGGCATCGACTCTCCGCTGCTCGACGCCAAACCCCAGGTCGTGTCCGTCACGAAGACCAGCGGTCCCGAGGCCACCGTGGCGGTGAATAGAACCACCCTCACGATCACTCCGGACGCTGGCGCCCATGGTGATCTGGTGTACCAGGTGGTCGCCACGGACGTGGCCGACCACGGGCGCACCGACCGGCACGTCAGCGGCACGATCAGGTTGCAGGTCTATGGCCTGCCCGAGACTCCCGGGGCTCCGGTGATCCAGTCGGTGTCCAGCGGCACCGCGACTATCTCCTGGGGCGTGCCCGGAAACAACGGTTCGCCGATCACCGAATGGGAAGTCACCGACGATCGGGGCCGGGTGGCTTCGGCATGTTCGGCCGGACCTCCCTGCCAGATCACCGGCCTGACCAATGGTCAGGAGGTCCGCTTCAAGGTGCGGGCCCGCAACAAGGCCGGCTGGAGCGAGAGCAGCCCGCTTTCGGGCCCGGCGGTGCCCGACGTCAAACCTCCCGCCCTCACCGGCCTCAGGGTGTCGAACCCCCAGGACGGGAAGATCACGTTGTCATGGAACCCAGTGGTGTTCGAGGGCAGCGCTTTGCAGGAGATCCTCATCTTGGTGGACGGCAAGGTGCAGAAAGCCGCTGGGCCTGGGGCGCTGAGCCATGTCGTGACCATGCCGGACAACAACAAGGAGTACCAGATCCAGGTCTGGGCGAGGAACGCCGCTGGTGCGGGCCCGCGGGCCAGCATCACCGGACAGTCGGCGGGCAAACCTCTGGGCCTGCAGCCTCCGGTGCTGCGTCCCAAGGTGGACACCGGAGACGCGGCTGTGGTGATCGTCACCTGGAACGAACCCGACCGGAATGGCCCACCGGACTTGAGCTATACCCTCACCCGCGACGGCGAGCGGGTCTGTGGGCCCACCTCTGGCACCCAGTGCACCGACGACCGGGTCTCCTTCGACGGCAGACGCCACACCTACATGGTGGTCGCTACCAACGGAGCGAAGCATTCGGCTTCGTCGTCGAAGATATGGGACGCGACGGGCCTGCCGGAACAGCCGCCCAAGCCGGATGTCTCGCCAACCGGAAACGACCGCGAGGTGAGGGTCATCGGCCGGGTCGGAGCGGCCCGGGGCAACCAGGCGAGGCTGAGGATCCTGGCCGACGACGAGGAGGTCTTCTCCGGTCCGATCACCCGGGGCGGGGCCTTCGACAAGAGGGTGATGCTCAAGGGGAACAACATTTCCACGCAGATCAAGACCCAGCTGTGCAATGAGCACAACTGCGGCCCGGAATCCCCCGCCGCCACGGTCAGTGCCTACGGTCCGATCAAAGACCTCACGATCAAGGACGCCGGTAGCGACGGCCAGAAGGTGAGCTATGCCGTGTCGGTGGACCCGAATGGTAGGCCGGTAGTGGTCAGGGTGAACGGCAAGGAATTCCTGACTGGTCCCAGTGGGCCATGGACGACGATCCAGACGGTGGACCTAGAGGAGTGGGATGAGGAAGTGGTCTTCGTGGCGACCGCCAGCGATGGCAGCCGCCGTGCCGGGCCGGTGTCGGTGATCTTGAGATCGGATCCGGCCCCACCCCCCAAGAAGGTGAAGGTGACCAGGGGCAGGCTCCAGCAAGGCCCGACCTGCCGGTCTGCCTGGTGCGCTCTCATCATGGTGGAGACCTCAGGCTTCCCCGGACCGGTCCGCTGCCGGATCTCGGACAGCGACCTGTTCGGCGATTTCGGCCGTCCCTGGACTCAGGGTGGCAATGAGCGTGCATCGGCGGCCGGACAGATCTATGGTGGAGACTCGATCACGGTCACCTGTAACGGAGTCAGTGGAACCAATGACGACTGGCGACCATAGGACGATTGGCAGCGGCGATATGAGGCAGGTGGGGGAGCCATGATCACCAACGAACAGGCCCGTTGGTTTCACCAGACTTTTGAGCATCTGGTCAGCAATGTCGAACTCGCGATCAGGGGCAAGAGCGATGTCATCCGGCTCGCCCTGACCTGCATGCTGAGCGAGGGCCACCTACTGCTGGAGGACAACCCCGGCACCGGCAAGACCGTGCTGGCCAAGGCGATCGCCAATACCGTGCAGGGTTCGCACAGCCGGATCCAGTTCACCCCCGACCTGCTGCCCTCCGACCTCATCGGAGTCACCGTCTACGACCAGCAGAAGCAGACCTTCGAGTTCCACAAGGGGCCGATCTTCGCCTCGATCGTGTTGGCCGATGAGATCAACCGGGCGTCGCCGAAGACTCAGTCGGCGTTGCTGGAGGTGATGGAGGAGTCGAAGGCGACGGTGGATGGGGTGCGTCATGAGGTGGGGCGTCCGTTCATGGTGATCGCGACGCAGAATCCGATTGAGCAGGCGGGTACTTATCGGTTGCCGGAGGCTCAGCTGGACCGGTTCTTGATGAAGACCTCCATCGGCTACCCCGACCACGATGTCGCGGTTGAACTGATGGCTCAGGCGGCCAACCGGGACCGGGCGGCGCAGGTGACCTCCGTCATCGCGGCCCACGCGGTGAGCCAGATGTCCAGCTTCGCCAACGAGGTGCATGTGGAACAGGCGATCTTGTCGTATGTGAGCCGCCTCGCGTCGGAATCGCGCACGCACCCCCACGTGAGGCTGGGGGTGTCGATGCGTGGCTGTCTGGCCTATGTTCGGGCGGCCAAGACCTGGGCGGCCTCCAAGGGCCGCAGCTACGTGACCCCGGACGACATCAAGGAACTCGCCGTGCCGATCATGAGCCACCGGCTGATCCTCAACCCCGAGGCACAGTTCAGCGGCGTGGCGGCGGAGCGGGTTATCGACGACCTTCTGGCGAACGTGGCGCCACCGGCCGAGCG
>JAUMYR010000063.1 GCA_030528545.1 Propionibacteriaceae bacterium | reverse complement strand
CAGTCAATCTCCTTCAGTTCGGACCGACCTCTTACACAGACCATCTGACACGCCCCATTTCCCGGCTGCGAGGGTCTAGGCCTGTCTGATCCACGTGCTGTATGCAGCACCGGCTAGACGTCCAGGAAGCAGAGGGCACCGGACAGACCCGTTGGAAGCCCGCCCTGAACGCGTTCGCTACCGCTTTCACCGGCCACATGCCCACAGCAAACACCCACCAGCAGAAACCACCACTCACACCGCTAACCGGACCCTCACCGACGTGGCCCTGGACGAGCCTGGCACCGGTGCCGGGCTGACTCTGGGAGCCTTCGCACCCGCGGCCGATCACCGGGCCGCTGCGGAAAGGGCCATGGGGACGCCAGAAGCGGGAAACCGGCAACCGGATGACCCAGGATGCCCCGCCCCGTGCTCTGGATGACCCCTAGTGCCCGCGCGTTTGCCTGGCTCGGTTCCAGAGAGCAAAACAGTTTAGGTGAATTAGGTAAGCCTAAGCTAGCCTATTGGCGGCCACGGTAGGCAACGCGGAAGGAAGGTGCATGTTGGACCCCGAAACCCCGGAGGCCGTGCCTCTGCGCGTGCTAGATCTCCACAAGACCTTCGGATGCGGTGCTAAGGCGAAGGACGTGTTGAAAGGCCTGACCTTCGAGGTTCAGCCTGCCCAAGTGGTATCGCTGCTGGGTGCCAACGGTGCGGGAAAGACCACCCTGGTTAACATCGCCTCGACGTTGATGCTGCCCACCGCCGGAACCGTCACGGTGTGCGGGGCCGATGTCGTCACGCAGGCTCGCGCGGTCCGTGAGGTCATCTCACTGACCGGTCAGTTCGCAGCGGTGGATGGAGAGCTTACCGGTAGGGAAAACCTGGTCTTCTTTGCCCGGCTCAACGGTCTGAGCCGACGACGGGCCAAGCAGCGGGCTGATGAACTGTTGGAACGCTTCCGGTTGGCGGACGTGGGCAATCAGCGGGTCGCCAGGTACTCCGGAGGAATGAGGAGGCGGCTGGATATCGCTGCCTCTCTCATCGTCGAACCGCGCCTGCTGTTTCTTGACGAACCCACCACTGGGCTGGACCCCTTGTCACGTCGCGAGCTGTGGGAGATGGTCGAAGAGCTGCGGGATCAGGGCGTTGCCGTCCTGCTCACCACTCAGTACCTGGATGAGGCGGAGCGTCTCTCCGACGACATCGTGCTCCTGAGGGAGGGGGTCAAGGTCGCCCAGGGATCTCCCAGCGAGTTGCGGCGAAGATTTGGCGCGCCTATCTGCCGCATCGCCGTCGACGGACAGAATCATCTCGGCAGGATCGCGGCGACGGTGCTCCCCAGCATCCTGGGCAGGCCGACCGATGACTTCGTGGTCGATGGTTTAGAGATCTGCTTTACCGCTAACCATGGCATGGATGACCTGGTGGCGGCTGCCGGAGCCATCGCCTCGGAGACCGGCGCGCAGATCGTACAAGCCTCACTCAACCCGCCATCTCTCGACGACGTCTTTCTGGGTACGGCTTTCGCTCCCCGCGCTGAGTTGGTCGAGAGAGTCTGAGCATGGCCTTGGTACCCGAACTGAGAGTCGGCGGGGGAGCAGCGAGCATCCGGGCACTTGCCGGAGCCACCTGGCGCAACAACCTGCGTCTCCGTCGCAACAGCGCCTCGCTGGTGTCGGCCCTGGTCATCCCCGGGATGTCGATGCTGGCTTTCTGGGTCGTATTCGGACACGCGGCCAGTTCGTCGGGATTCGACTACGCACTGTTCCTCATGGCGGCCTCTATGTTCCAGGCGGTTATGTTCGCCGCGGGCGGATCCGCGATGGCGTTAGCCGTCGATATGGACTGTGGGCTGTTGTCACGGTTACGGGCCATGCCCATTCACGCGATGGTAGCCATCGGGGGACGTATGCTCACCGACCTCGTCCGATCGGTCATCTCCGTGGGGGCCGTCGTAGCCATCGGCCTGGCTTGTGGAGCGAAACCCGACAGTCTTAGCGGGCTGCTGCTCGCCTGTGTGGTGGCGTTGGTGATGGGAGAGGTGCTCGTGCTCACCTTCTGCGGGCTTGCACTGAGATCGCGTCATCCGGTCCAGGTAGCCAGCCTCATCCAGGGTATCGAGCTGCCGTTACTGATGCTCTCAACGGCCTTCATTCCCTCCCAGGCTCTGCCCGACTGGCTTGAACCGATCATCGTTCACATGCCCTTCTCCGTGATGATCGACACTAACCGGGCCTTCCTCAGCGGTCTCACGCCAGGCAACGAGGGATGGGAGACGCTGGCATGGCTGCTGGTCGGCCTGACGATCGGAGCCTTTTGGGTTTCCAAAACCTTTAGGAGACAGGCATGAGCAGCTCTGAGGTAGCGCATATCGGATGGTTTTCCGCAGTGTGGGTGCACGCAGGGCGACTCCTGACCCGGTGGTTGCGTTCGCCAGCCGACATCTTGTCGACCCTCGGCATGCCCGTCATGATGATGGTCATCCTTAATGTCATGTTCTCCGGCATGGTTGAGCAATTCAGCGGTGCACCCATGGACATGACGGGGGTGTGCGTGATGATCGCCGTTGCGCAGTCCTTCACCGCGGCACTCATGGGCGCTGGCAGCATCGTCCAAGAGCGTCACGAGGGATTGCCAGACCGCTTGGCCACGTTGCCCGGCAAGCAGTCGACTGCAATGGCTGGGCGCATCCTGGCCGAATCGACCAAGTCGTTCGCCTCAATGCTCGCCGCGCTCGGGACCGGATTCGCTTACGGCGCCGATTTCGGTACTGTTGCAGGTCTGCTCGGGGCCCTTACGGTGCTCGCCATAGTTGCTGTTGCGGCCGGCGCAGTGGGCGTGATGCTGGGTTTCGTGGTCGACACCCCACAGGGGGCTGTGAGCTTCGCCCCGCTGGTGATGGCGGCGATGTTCTTCAACACCGCGATGATGCCCCGAGACATGTACGCCGAGGTGCTTCGGCCAATCGTCGACCTCTCGCCGGTGACGGCAGTCACTGGGCTGGTCGACTCTTTGGTCGCCGGTTCTTCGATGGCGGACCACGTTTTCTCGTTCGCTACCTGGTTCGGCGGGCTGATTGTCTTCAGCGTGGTCGTGCTGACTCGCAAGGCGATCGGATATCGCCGATGACCTGTCGGTGGTGTGGGCGTCCCTGTGAAGGCGAGGTTCTATGACGCGGTTCGACTTCGTGGCCAGACAGCGCAGCCTGGTCGCGACCGGGAACGTCATGCCCGTCGTCCCCGATTCCTGGACCGGGCAGGACATCGCCAACGCGGTCGACCGGGTACTGAACACGACGGTCGAGGGCCACGAGGACGCCCCAACAGTTGTTGTCGGGGTGATTCCTTTCGACACCAGGCGGCCCGCATACCTCTACCGTCCGGCACGGGTGGTCAGGCAAGAGAATCCCGGCCCGGGGCAAGGCGGCGACGTAGCCTTCCCGCTTGAGGTGGCCGAACAGCATCCGGACCCCGACGGCTACCGCGAGATCGTGGGCCGGGCAGTAGCCTCCATCGGCTCATCCGCGCTGGACAAAGTCGTGCTGGGACGATGCGTGACGGTAGATAGTCCCCGTGAGCCCTGCGCCGATGAGGTGTTCGCGCGGTTGCGCCGGGGCAACCCGGACGCCTACGTGTCCCGAGTGGAACTGGGCGGGTGCTTCGAGGAGCCGGGCGTCCTGCTGGGGGCCAGCCCCGAACTCGTCCTGTCGTGCACCGGCTCCCTGGTCGAGACCCTGCCCCTGGCGGGCACCACCCCCCGAGGCGTAGACCCGGTGGCGGACCAGGCCGCAGCCCAAGCGCTGCTGAGGTCGCGTAAGGATCTCACCGAGCACTCCCATGTCGTCCAGGCAGTGGCTGAGGCGTTCGGCCGTCACGCCGACGATGTCGAACTGCCGGAACGTCCGCAACTGGTGGCCACACCCGTCGTCTGGCACCTCGGCACCCCAGTCAGGGGTCGCTTGAAGCCGGGGCATTCACCCCTGCACCTGCTCTACGACCTGCACCCCACTCCCGCTGTGTGCGGGTGGCCTTCCGCCGAGGCACGAGACTTCATCGCCCGTAACGAAGGATTCGACAGGGGAGTGTTTGCGGGCCTGGTCGGCTGGGTAGACGCCCGCGGGGACTGTGAATGGGCCCTCGTCCTACGCGCGGGCCTGCTTCAAGGGCATCGGGCGACCATGTTTGCGGGGGCCGGGATCGTGGCGGCCTCCGATCCGCGGCTGGAACTGCTGGAGACCGCCGCCAAGATGAAGACCTTTGTATCAGCGCTGGGAGTCCTCGGGCGCACACCCGAATCGCTCCCTCCCACCCGAGGGCGAACGCCGTCGGATGACCCACCCACCACACCGAAGGAGAAGTAACCATGGACACGCGTGAACAGATCGAAGAGAAGATCCGCAACAACCAGCCGTTCCGGGTGCTCGACGATTTATCGCTCTTCGAGGACATGATGGCAGGCACGGAGAAATGCTTCGCGCTCAACCAGCTGCGTCCTACCCAGTGGGAGGAACGTAGGGCGGCGTTCCAAGACCTGTTCGGTTCCATGGGTGAGCGGCTCATGATCTTCACGCCATTCTACTGCCAGTACGGCACCAACATCACGCTGGGCGATGATGTGACTTTCAACCTAGGTGTGCAAATCCTCGACATGTCGCCGGTGACGATCGGCAGCAACGCGATGATCGGCCCCTACTGCTCGCTTTATGCGGGTAACCACTCGATCGATCCTGACGAGCGCAAGAACCTGATCTGCACCCCCGGCGCGATCACCATCGGCGAGAACGTGTGGCTCGGTGGCCATAGCATCGTGACGGCCGGGGTCACTATTGGCGACAACAGCGTCATCGGGGCAGGCAGCGTCGTCACTAAGGACATCCCCGCGAACGTCATCGCGGCGGGCAACCCGTGCCGGGTGATCCGTCCCATCGGCCCGCAGGACCGAGTTCTCCAGGGCAGCGGCGAGGATGTCGACGAGGCCGTCGACCAGTCATGAGGGTTCTCGCCGTCGTCCTCGGATCGACCGGTGACGTGACACCGTTCATCGCTCTGGGACACAGATTGGCCCGCGACGGACACGACCTGGCGATTGCCTGTTTCCCCGAGTTCGGGGAAACAGTGCTCTCGGCGGGACTGGGCTTCGTTGAGGTCCCCGGGGACTCCAAGGCCTGGATGAAACGCTTGCTCGGTGACGCCTCCGGCGTCGCGGACGCGGTCAAGGGCGTGCGCGAGTTGCTGGGAGATCCGGCGATCTTCGATGCGCTCGAGGGAGCGGTACGCAGGGTCGACATCGTTCTCTACACCCAGTTCGGCATCGCCGCCCGGCACCTCGCCGAGGCCGCGGGTCTCCCATGCGTAAGGGTTCAGGTCTATCCCACCGACCCCAGCCGGTCGTACTCCATGATGGACCCCCGCCGCAACGATGGAACCTGGCGTGCCCCAGTGCTGCACCGGATGGCCGATCTGATGATGAACTGGGCCCTGCTCCCCCGTGTCCGCACCTGGCGCTCGCGGCTCGGGCTGTCGCGCTGGGGCCTCTTCTCAGACGCCCGGGCCATGGGCGGCGAACCCATCCCCACCCTGTACCAGTTCAGCCCCATCCTGGTGCCGCCGGACCCCGCATGGGGAGACCACATCCACGTGACCGGGGAATGGCTGGAGGAGCCACCGTCCTCGGAAGAATTGCCCCAGCAGGTCGAGGACTTCCTGGCGTCCGGTCCTGCTCCCGTACTGGTCGGGTTCGGCTCGGTGGTCTCCTCTTCCATGCGCGAGGTACACGAGGTAGTGCAGCGTTGCCTGTTCGCCCAGGGCCAGCGCATCATCGTCATCGGTTCCGAGGTCTCCGGCTCCCATCCCCACCAGGTGCTGACCCTTCCCTGGGTTCCCTTCCGCCCATTGCTGCCCCGGTGCCGGGCAGTGGTGTGCCACGGCAGCCTCGGCACCACGGGCGCCGCCCTGCGCGCGGGGCGCCCCTGCCTGGTCTTCGCCTTCGGCGGCGATCAGCAGTTCCACGGACAGTCAGTCGTCCGCTCCGGCGCGGGGCCGGCCTATGTCGACGTGCCGCGCGACGGGCTCGGCGACGACCTGGTCGCGGGACGAATCGCGGACCTGATCTCGGGAAGGTACGACATCCGGGCATCGGAGCTGTCGGCAAGGCTGCTCCCAGAAAACGGTGTCGAACTCGCGGCTGAGGTCGTAACGGCTCTTGCCGCATCCAGCCAGTGGGTTGGGCGCAAACCCCGGAACACGAAGGAGAGCCACCCATGACACGCGGGATGTTCCGGATCAGTCATATCCAGATTCGGGTGAGGGACATCCGTAAGGCCGTGGCGGACTTTCGGGATGCCGGATTCGTCGTCCACTGGAACGAGGCGGTGCGGGCGCCGAACGCCTTCATCTGGTTTCCTGATGGGCCTTTTGTCGAAATCATGACGATGCACAATCGTCTGCGTTTCCTCACGCCGGTGCTGGGGATCTTCTTCGGCCGACCTATGGCGCAGCGGTTCAACAAATGGATCGACTCCCCGGTCGGCCTATGCGATCTGGCCATTGAGCCGCTGGACCCGGTCCTACGCCAGGTCGATGAACTCTCGGGCTGCCGCAGGCTGATCGACCGAGTCCCCGGGGTGAGACCATCGCGAGTCATGACTGCTCACCGGCCTGCGGAATCCGGGGGGAGGGTGCGCTTTTCCTTCATGGGTCTGCTACCTCGGGGCCTGCCTTTTGTCGCATCGGCCCACGACATCGACCAGAGACCAGTGAACGATCCACCGCACCGCAATGGGGCAAGGTCCATTGAGGAACTCCGTTTCGTCTTCGGCGAAGCGGAGTGGCAGATGCTGCTGGCCTTGGTCAGTGAGCGCCCCGACAGGGTGCTCAGGGTGATCAGGCCATCTGAGATGGGGCTCAGCCTCGCAGGCCTTCAGGAACCGATCCAGGTATCCGGAGTCCTCTTCGACCCGTTTGACCCCGACCGACCCGACAAGAAGCACTGAAGAACTGAGGCAACAATGTCCGATCAGCAGATCAGCAGGTCACTGCGTCGCCTGCGCGACCAAGGTATCCACGTGTGGGCGCAGGACGCGAAACTGCGTTTCCGTGCGGCAGCGGGCGGGATCTCGGAGGAGCAGAAGGCATTCCTCGCCGCGCACCGCGACGAGATCCTGGCGCTGCTGGGCAGACAGGACTCGGATCGGCTGGTGCCGCTCACCGAGATCCAGTCCGCCTACCTGGTCGGGCGTGACGACACCTATGCCTACGGCTCCGTAGGGTGCCATGTCTATTTCGAGCTGGAGTACCCGCGGCTGGACGCCGACGCCGTGCGGAACGCGTGGCAGTCCCTCGTCGAACGACACGAGATGTTGCGCGCCGTCATCCGCTCCGACGGCACCATGGAGATCCTCCAGGATGCGCCCCGGGTCGAGATCGCGGTGGGCACCGACGAGGACCGATCGGGGCCGCGCATCGCTGAGGTGCGCGATAGGCTGAGCCACCACAAGTACCCGGTCGACGCGTGGCCGTTCTTCACCGTCGAACTCACCGACCTACCGGACCTGACGGTGCTCCATCTGGACGTCGACTTCATGATCGCGGACTGGGCATCCATCTGGCTGCTGGTTGACGAGTTCGCCAGGCTGATGGCAGGGGAGACCCTGCCTGAGGTGGAACTCACCTTCCGGGAATACCTCGATCTTGAGGCGGCCATGCGCGATGGCGTCGAATACGACCGGGATCGCGCCTACTGGATGGGCAGGGTGGACGCCCTACCTGGCCGGGCCCAGATCCCGGTGCTGCCCGAAGACGCAGACCAGAGGCGGTTCGGCAGACTTGCCCACGAGCTGGACGCCGCGAGCTGGCAGCGGTTCCAGGAAAAGTGCCGAGCCAACCACGTGACCCCCACCGTGGCGTTGGCCACCGTTTATGGCTCGGTTCTGGCCGCTTGGAGTGAGGAACCCCGATTCTGTATCAACCTCACCTTACTGAACAGGCCACCCGTGCATCCGGCGGTCGATGCCGTCGTGGGTGACTTCACATCGGTGTCCCTGCTGGAACTCGACCTGTCGGGCCGACGTCCGCTGGTGGAACTCGCGCGGGAGGTACACCGCCGGATGATGAGCGACCTCGACCACCGCCGCTTCTCCGGGGTCGAGGTGATCCGGGAGATCGCCCGCCGCCGCGGACAGGAAGCGGCCTTCTACCCCTACGTGTTCACCAGTTCCATCGGCGTGGTTTCCCACGGTGCCAGCTCCAGTGTGGGCGGCTACGGCCGCAGCGAAACCCCTCAGGTGTTCATCGACTGCCAGGTCATGGACTCAGGGACTGGCCTGCGGATTAACTGGGATCACCGGCAAGGCGTGTTCCCCGACCGGGTCGTTGAGGACATGTTCGAGACCATGTGCACGGTGGTGCGGGCCATCGCTGATGGCAGCGACTGGGCAGAACCGCTGGAGGTGGGCCTGCCGCGGTGGCAGCTCGACTCCTGCAACGCGGCCAACGACACGGCGCGTCCCATCGAATCCCGGACCCTGCTGCAGGACTGGCTCCAGACGGTGCGGGCCCGGGGCGATGCTCCCGCGATCTTCGAGGACGACAAGGTCTGGAGCCACGCGGAACTGCACGCCGCCGCCCGCCGTTATGGGGCACTGCTCGCGGAGGCAGGTGTGACGCCCGGCCAGGTCGTTGCGATCTGCGGACGCAAACGTGGCGAACAGATCGCGGCGATCCTGGGCATCCTGATGGCCGGTGGCGCCTACATGCCCATCGACGCCGACCAGCCGGCCACCCGCCGCCACGAACTGCTGGACCGCTCCGGGGCAAGGTATCTGCTCACCGACGACCAGATCGAGGAACCCGGGGGCTGGGCGGGCACCAGGATCCTCATCGACCAGGCCACGGGGTCACCCGCGCCCCACGACTGGTCCCCGGCCGAGACCGACCCCTCTCAGCTGGCCTACGTGATCCACACCTCCGGGTCGACCGGCGTGCCCAAAGGCGTGATGATCAGCCACGATGCCGCCTGGAACACCATCGCCGACATCAACCACAGGTACGGCATCGGCCCCAGAGACCGGGTCCTCGCGCTGTCCAGGTTCAGCTTCGACCTGTCGGTCTACGACCTATTCGGGATGCTTGCCGCCGGGGGAGCCATCGTCCTTCCCAGCACCGGCACGGCCCTGGACGCCAGCGACTGGGCCAGGCTGATCCAGACCCACGCGGTGACAGTGTGGAACACCGTCCCCGCCATGCTGGAACTGCTCGTCTCCCACCTGGAACGTCACCCCGGAGCCCAGCTGGACTCGCTGCGCACCTGCCTGCTGTCCGGCGACTGGGTGCCGGTGCGGCTGCCTGGGCGCGCCCGGACTCTGGCACCGAACGCCACGGTCATCGCGCTGGGCGGGGCGACCGAGGCGTCAATCTGGTCGAACCATCACACCTGTGTGCTCGAGGACGAGCAGCGGGTCAGCGTCCCCTACGGCTACCCGCTGGCGAACCAGGGATTCAGGGTGGTGGGCCCCGACGGCGCGGACCGGCCCGTGTGGGTGCCCGGCGACCTCGTCATCACCGGCAGGGGCCTGGCGATGGGCCTGCTAAACGACGAAGAGCAGACCGCCGAACGGTTCCCCACCCTCCGGGGGACCAGGTGCTACCTCACCGGTGACCGGGGCCGCTACCTGCCCAACGGCGAGATCGAGTTCCTCGGACGCCTGGACAGCCAGGTCAAGCTGCGCGGATTCCGGGTTGAGCTCGCCGAGATCGAGTCCGCCGCGGTGCGGCTGGAGGGAGTCGCCCGGGCCGCGGTGGTGATGTGCCAGGTGGACGGGGAACAGCAACTGCTCGCCGCGGTCGTCCCCCAACCGCAGACCCCCACCGACGAGGTCCGCGCGCTTGGGGCCGGAGAGGTGGCGAACGCCCTACGAAGCATCGGCCTGTTCGCCTCCGGCGGTGGCGCCGTACTGCTGCACGGGTCGGGACCGGACTCCTGCGGGGCCCTGGAACCGGTGTGCGCAGCGATCCGGGACGCGTTCCCGGGGGTGCGGGTGTGGGCCCGCACCGGCCCCGCGGCCCACCGCGAGGGCTTCGTGCTGGGGTCCGATCCACGGGAGCAGGGGATCGCTCCACACGGTTTCGACCTGGTCGTCACCGACCAGCCGAGCCTCACCAGGGACGACGTCGGCGACGTGCTGGCCTACGGTGGGGCCGTACTAGCCGTCGGGGTCGACGGCTGCGAGTTACGCAGCGGGAATCGGGGTCGCCACCCGCTTCGTCCCGACGACGTCCGTCGCGGGCTGTCTCAGGTCTTGCCCGCCTACATGGTCCCCGGCCAGGTGCAGATCGTCGACGACCTGCCGGTGGGCGCGAACCAGAAGATCGACCGGCGCACGATGGCCGGTTGGTGGGTATCGGCCTCCGGGGAAGAAAGAGCTCGGGTAGAGGGCGTGGACGACTCATTCGACGCTTCGGTGCGCGACATCGTCGAATCCTGCCTGGGGCGGCGCGGCATGGGCTCGAACACCAGCTACTACGATTACGGAGCGGACTCGCTGGTGCTGGCCCAGGTCGCGGGCCGGTTGCGCGACCTCCTCGAGGAGGAATCCCCTGGCGCCCGGGTCGCCTTCGACGCCATCCTGCGAGGCCTGCTCGACGGGCCGACTTTAGACGAGACGCTCACCATGGTCAGGCTCATGCGCCAGCCGACGAACGAGACTTCCTCGGCGGTCGCGCCGGACGGGGAACTGGGCAGGGGCGCGATCGGGCGGATGATCGATCTGGGTGGCTCCGGCGGCGAGGTGGTTCGCCTGGTGCCGCACGCGGGTTTGGGCACCATGAACGCCTTCCGCTTCCTCAATGCAGGCCTGACCGCTCAGAACCTGGGCCGGGTGATCGGGTTCACGGTCGCTGATGTGCGCGCGTACTGTGAGATTCCCACTGATCAACTGATCCCACAGCTTGGACGGGAGTATGCCCAGCTGGTCGTGGACGCTGGGTTCACCTGCGTCCAGCTGGTGGGCTACTGCATGGGCGGGTTCATCGCGGTCGAGATGGCTAGGGCCCTGACCGACAAGGGGGTCGAGGTCGTGGACCTCACGCTGATCGACTCGACGCCACTGACCCACGAGATCGAGGACTCGATCGTCCTGGAATCGGTCTTCCTGCCGAACTTCTACCTCACCATCGGCGACGTGTTCGACCAGATCGATGAAACAGCGATGATGACTGAGATCGTCGACTGGTTCCAGCAAGCGGGTGGCAGGCTTACTGCCGCCGATGTTGCCGCCCACCTCGCCTCTCCCGCTACTCCGGCTGCCCGGGCCCTTGCAGAGCTTGACGCCATGACGCGACAGCAGCGTTTCGCTGCCTACACCGAGATCATCGAACGGCGGACTGGGCAGCAACTGCCGGAGGATATGCTGCTTAGCTACTACGAAATGTATGTGCACAGCTTCCTGTCATCGGCGATCGCCCCTGAACCGTACTTCGGGCCGGTCACCTACCTACAGGCTGCGGAACCCATGGACTTCCTCTTCGCCGACCCGCGAGAGATCATCGACTTCTGGCAGGAAGCTTTCCTTGGGGGCATGGCCGTTGAGGAGACCCCCGGAAACCACATCACGTGCGTCGAGGTGGAGGAGAACGCCGACCACGTCGTGGACCGGCTCGGCGAACTGCTCAGGGAATCGTTAGAGGCCCCGGGTGAGTGAGATGCCGCACGACCAGATTCTGGTGATCGGGGCCAGTGGCACGGTCGGAGGTGGGGCAGCCCAGTTCCTCGCCTCCACTGAAGGGGTTCAATTCACAGTCTCCTCCAGTACCCAGGCAGGAGCGGACGCGCTGGCCTCGCGCTACGGCGTTGCTGCCAGAGTCCTCGATCTTGGGGACCCTACCGGGCTCGCCCATATCCTGGCCGGACACCGGCACGTCGTTCAGGCCGCGGGCCCGGCGGGCCTGGTGGGAGACCGGGTCTGTGCCGCCGCGCTGGCGGCCGGGAGCCTAGTCGTCGATGTCACCGGCGGCGAGCTGTACGCCGGTGTCGCCGCCGGTGGCGAGGGCAGGTGCGTCCACTCGGCCGGTGTCTATCCAGGGCTCACCGAGGTCTGGGCCGACCACGTCATCTCGACGAGCCTGGATGAGTGCCAGCGGGTCGAGATCTATCTCGCTGGCAACGGGGGATTTTCCGCCACCGGGAACCTTGATGTGCTGGCCAGTCTGGCCGACGGCACGACGGTGGCCATGGCGCACCTCGTCGCTGAGCAGACTGTGGTTGCAGCCGAGGGGGTACGTAGCGTGGTCCTGCCCCCGCCTGTAGGACGGGTTCGCGCCCTGCCGGTGGTCGGCCCGGGGCTGCGGGCCCTCGCCGCGCGTCGCCGTATCGGCCGGGCCGTTTATTACAACACGTTCTCCGACTCGGCGGCCCTCGAACAGATGATGGCCGTGCGCGCGGAACTGGACACAGGTGTGCTCCCGCGCGACCTCGCGGTGCGCATGAGTGCCCACAACCCGCCCGCTGGGCAGGACGGTCACTGCATGGTGTTCGTCTCCGCTCGCGGACGGCGAGGTGGCACGCCGACCCGCGTCGACGGCGCGATCTTGCTGCCTACTGACTGGAACACCGGCTCCGGCTGGGTCGCGGCAGCGACGCTGCTGGCCCTCCGCGCCGGGGCAGGCTCCGGTGGCCCGTGCCATGTCTGTAGCGCCCTGGATGCGGTCGACCCCGCCGCCGTCATCGAGGCCCTAGTCTCGCACGGCGCCAGATGCCGCATCGCCGCGAAGGAGGTTCCCGATGACGCGTCCCGCTGATGCCCGGACCCCTCGGGTCGTCCCACGCTGGGACGACCCGAGCGGAATCAAAGCCGACGTGCGATCCCTCATCGAGCAAGGGGTCTTCACGGCCGAGACCCTCTACGAGGTGCTCCAGCGCCAGGTCGCTGAACGAGGCAACGTCGAGGCGGTGCTTGACGCGAGGACATCGCTGACCTTCTCGGAACTCGACGAACGCATCCGGCTCACCGCGGGACGGCTGTCGTCGGTCGGCCTGGGCAAGGGCGACGACGTCCTGCTGCAGATGCCCAACCACGCCGAATACCTGGCCGTGCTGTTCGCCTGCCTGTGCCTGGGCATCAGGCCGGTCCTGCTGCTGATGCAGCACCGCGACCAGGAGTTGCTCCACGTGGGCAGACTGATCGGGGTGAAGGCCATTGTCACCACCGGAACCCACCTCGGTTTCGACCACGAAGAGATGGCCCTGCGGGTCAGCCGGGAACTGGACGGCAGCCCAGTGGTCCTCGTCGAGGGCACCGCCGCACACCCGGGGGCGGTCGGGCTGGACGAGATTGAGGCCCGTCCCGCCTCCCCCGACCCCTCGGTGCGCCCGTGGGACACGGCCCTCTACCTGCTGTCCGGGGGGACCACGGCCGTGCCCAAGATCATCCCGAAGGTGCACGCCGCGTACTCCTGCGTCGCCCTCGCCAGCGCGCGCCGTTGCGAGATCGGTCCCGACGACACGTGCCTCGTGGTGCTGTCGGCCAGCCATGACTTCCCGCTCAGCTCGCCCGGGATCCTCGGAACGCTGTTCACCGGCGGCCGGGTGATCCTGTCCGCCACCGCCAGCTTCGACGAGGTCTCCGGCTGGCTGGAGGGTGAGGAGGTCACCTTCACCCAGGCTGTCCCCGCCGTGGTCTCCCAGTGGCTGCGGGAGGCACAAGGCGCCCCCGAGCGGCAGCGCGCAGACTGGCACATCGGCAAGCTGATCCTCGGCGCGGCCAAGGTCGGCACGCAACTCGCCCAGCGCCTCGTCGAGACCTTCGGCGCCCGGATCGTCCAGGGTTACGGGCTGGGCGAGGGTATCACCTGCCTCACGCGCCCCGGCGACCCCGATGAGATCGCGTGGAACACCCAGGGAACTCCGGTCCTCGACAGCGACGAGCTGCGCATCGTCGGGCCGGACGGGACGCAACTGCCCGCGGGGGAGATCGGGGAGGTCATCGAGAGGGGCCCCTATACCTTTTACGGCTACCACGCCGCACCCCACCTCAACGAGCGAGCCTTCAACGACCAGGGCTTCTTCCACACCGGAGACGCGGGATTCGTCGGTGCCGACGGACAACTGGTCATCACCGGGCGCATCCGCGAGCAGATCAACAGGGCGGGGGAGAACGTCATCCCCTCCGAAGTCGAGGAACTCCTATCCCGGCATCCGGGGATCGGCGAGGTCGCGGTGATTGGGATGCCCGACCCGGCTCTCGGCGAGGCCACGTGGGCCGTCGTCACCCTCACCGGCGCCGCCCAGGGTCTCGACCGGGCCGGACTCGCCGGGTTCCTCCGGGAACTCGGCGTCGCGTCCTACAAGTGGCCGGACCACCTGGTGGTCCGGGAGACCATGCCCCACAAGAACATCGGAAAGATCGACAAGAACATGCTGCGTGACGAGCTCGCGAAAGCGGTGCGCGGCGACCTCGGAGGACGAGCTGACAATGAGTGACACCATCGATGACACCACGGTGGACTTGGCCCGGATGGTCAGCGAGGCGCTGGGCCACCCGGTCGCTGATGACGACAACCTCATCGAGCAGGGCCTCAGCTCGCTGCAGGTCATGAATCTCGTGGGCGAGTTGCGTGCCGCGGGCCACGAGGCGACGTTCGGTGGGTTTATGTCCGCTCCCACCATCGCCCAGTGGCGCACCGTCATGGCCTCAGCCCCGGTGCGCCGGACCAGGCGCAAGCGCCGGGTCGTGATCGACCAGTCGGAGCCCTTCGACCTCACCGAGGTGCAGCGGGCCTACTGGGTCGGGCGGCGGCCCGGGCAGTACCTGGGCGGGGTGGGCTGCCACGGCTACCTGGAGGTCGACGGCCACGGCGTCGACCCGGAGCGCCTGGCTCGGGCCTGGGAAGAGCTCCAGGAGATCCACCCGATGCTGCGCGCCCGGTTCACCGAGGA
>JAUMYR010000062.1 GCA_030528545.1 Propionibacteriaceae bacterium | reverse complement strand
TCAGCGCCAGGTTTGCCGATCTGAAGAGCGGACTGCTCGCACCCATCCGGCGGGGCCCCCGCACGGTGTTGTGGACCGAGGAGTTCAAGATGGGCCTCGGCAACATCTTGTACCTGTGGCTGTGGGCCTTCTCCCGGCAGCGCGCGGGCGAGGACGCCGTGGTGCGCTACACCGGATACCTCCGCCCCTGGGCCGAACGGTTCCGTGGCATCTGCGGCGATCTCATGGTCGAGACGGGACAGATCCGTTTCCGCGACCGCCGGGTGCACACGAGTAACCAGCGCTTCGGGTCGGACTTCACCGAGGAGGAGCTGCGGGTCTTCGCCCAAGCGCTCCTGGCCACCGAACCGCTGGCCTCGGCCGTCCCCGCCCAGGTCAGCGACTCGTCCACGCTGGTCCTCAACATCCGTCGCGGCGACTACTTCAACGACTACCGGTTCCGTGGCAAGTACAGTTTCGACCAGATCGCCTACCTGGAGACGGCGCTCGCCGGTGCGGCCCAGCAGGGCGGGACCGACCGGCTCACTATCGTCAGCGATGACATCGCCTGGTGCCAGGCCCGGCTCTCCTGGCTCTCCCGCTTCGGAGAGGTGAGCTACGTCACCGGAGCCGACCCGATCGGCCATTTCGCGACGCTGATCGGCGCCCGGCGCCTCATCGTCACCAATTCGACCTTCTCCTACTGGGGTGCCTACCTGAGCACAGCCCTCCACGGCGACAACCACCACCAGGTCTGGGCACCCCGCTTCCACGCCCGCCACATCGACCAGGGACGCGCCTACCAGCTCGATCCGCGCTGGAGCATCGTCGAGGACATCCCAGGCGGCTGGGATTCCTGACCGGGCCCTCACTCGGCCGCTCGATGCTGTGCCGGGAAACCGCGGCCCAGACGACGAGTCCCCACGCCCTCAGCCGGCCGAGTCCTCCGCCGGCACGTTCTCGTGGGGTGCCACCTCCGGCACTCCGCCGTCCGGGTCCCAGGTCGCCCAGGCTCCGGGGCGGACCCGGGCCATGGGCCCGCGGACGAAATAGTTCAGCCGGGCGTCCGAGCCGCCGCTGCGCAGGTTGTCCCAGATCTGCCGGTGCTCGGCGGCCCCGATCCGCGTACCAGCCCTCCAGTGGGTCGCCACCGTTTCGGGTCCCCCGGCTAGCTCTACCGCCTGCGCCCGAGAGTGACCTTCCGCGCGACCTGCTCGACGCTGCGGTAAGCGGCGTGCGCAATCCTCAGCCCCTCCCGAATCGTCCCCACCCTGGCCGCGCCGTGGTTTCCCATGGCGATGACGGCATAGGGGCGCGCCCTGACCGCGACCTTGCCGGGCAGGGATGCCGGGGAGCCCATGAGGAACTCCGTCGCTGGCCCGCCCAGCCCGAGACCGGTCGGCACCATGTTGTGCAGCGCGGCCTTCACCATCGCCACCTCGGGGAAGTTCTCGGCCTCACGGGTGAGCCACTCCTTGAGCGACGCCCCGGGAGCGAACCACCACTCGTCGGCGTCGAAGGGGATCACCCAGTCCGCGCCCGCCCGCGCGGCCAGCTGCGCCAGCCGGGTCATCTTCTGGGACTGGTAGTAGGCGGGCTCGGCGTCGCGCGCCAGATGCAGCCGCGGGTACTCCGCGGCGAGGTCGCGCAGGATCTCCGGGGTGGCGTCGGTGGAGTTGTTGTCCGCGACCACGACGTGGTCCACGCCCTGGCCGAACAGGTGGGCGATGGTGAGCCCGATGATGTCCTGCTCGTTGCGCACCATCGTGACCGCCCACACCGAACCCGGCCGCCTGCGCGCCCGCGGCAGCGGGGAGGCCATCACGAGCTGGGCGTTGACCAGGCGTTGCCGCCGCCGGTCCGTCCTGTCCCGGTACAGTTTGGCCCACCACAGGCGTTGCCTCAGTTCGGCTAGAGCCTTCTCCCCGATCCCCACGTCGACCTCGTTCCCCCGGTTCCGAGTACCCGCAGCGCGGCTACGCCTGCGACCCTAAAGCACCGGGGGTGCAGGGAGGCACCGCGGCGCGACTAGGTGGCCCGCCGATCCGTGAGACTAGACCCGGCAGCACTCGCCGCCATCACCAGACCCAGGGAGTCAGCATGCGCATCAGCGTCGTCATCCCCCACTACGGGGACCCCGAAACGACCATGCCGCTGGTCCGGGCGCTGCTGCCCCAGCGTCCGCATCAGCTCATCGTCAGCGACGACTGTTCCCCGGTGCCATTCCCGCAGACCGAGGGGGTCCAGGTCATCCGGCGGGAACGCAACGGCGGTTTCGGTTCTGCGGTCAACGCTGGCGCGGCCGTCGCGACTGGGGACTGGCTGCTCGTCCTCAACTCCGATCTGGAGGTCAGCCCGAGTTTCCTCGCCGATCTGGTGGAGGCGGCCACCCCATGGATGCCCGCGGTGATCGGCCCCAGGGTCCTCGACCCAGATGGCAGGCCCGCCTTCACCGCGAGACGGTTCCCAGCGGTCTCCCACCAGGTCGTCGAGTGGCTCACCCCGCTGGCTCGGTTCCGGGACACCCGGTGGTGGCATCGCGGGGTCGGCCACGAACAGGTGGGTCGGACCGCGGCACCGGCCGATTGGCTGGTCGGGGCCGCCCTGCTGCTGCCCCTGGCCTGGTTCCGGGAGGTCTCCGGTTTCGACGAGGGTTATTTCATGAACGCCGAGGAGGTCGACCTTCAACGGCGGTTGGCCGACCGGGGCCTGCCTCGGGTGTGGCTGCCAGAGCCGAGCGTCGTCCACGAGGGTGGGGCCTCCTCCGACCCGGTCCGCCGCCGGGAATGGCTGATGGATTCCCGGCTCCGTTACGCCCGCACCTGGGGTGGGAGTCACCGCCTCCGGGCCGGGCTCACGGCCGCGACCGCGGTGAACCTGATCTGGAACGCTGGGCGGGCCGCGCTCGGGCGGCCAGTCCACCCGATCCGCACCGCCCGGGAGGAACTAGCGCTGATCTGGCGGTAATGGCTGCCCGAGGGTGGCACCGAACCGGTAGGCCGCTAGATTCAGGGCGGGAGCGCTCCGAGCCAGTCGGCCGGCCACCACGGGTTCAGCGCGCGTCTTCTCCCGGCACCACCTCATATCGTCTCCCTGCACCGACCTCGCGAGAAACGGAGCCATACGTTGAGCCGCGTCCTGCTCGTCTCCCCGCAGTTCCACGGGTACTGGCGTTCGATCGCCGCCGCCATCGAACGGCGCGGACACGACGTAGTGACCTTCTGCTACGACTCTTTCCCACCAGCCAGCAAGGTGCTGCGCAAGGCCATCCTCGAGTTGCCCCGCCGCCTCGGCGCCAACACCGATGCTGTGGAATCTAGCCAGCTCACCCGCCGTGCCGTCCAGGCCGTCCGGGACGCCTCTCCCGAAGTCGTCGTAGTCATCAAGGGCGATCTCCTCGGCCCCGATTTCCTGGACGCGATCGCTGCCCACCGCAGCGTCCTGTGGCTCTATGACGAGTTGCGCCGCACCCGCCACAGCCCCGAGTCCCTCGGTGCCTATGACGCGATCGCCTCCTATAGCCCGCTTGACGTCGCCCAGCTGTCCGCCTCGGGTTATGTCACCGCGTTCTTGGCCAATGCCTTCGACCCCTCCCTCACCCCGGCTCCGAGACCGGCCTCGGAGCTGGTGTTCATCGGGGCCCGCTACCCCAAACGGGTCTCTCTACTGGGTGCGCTGGCCTCCGCGGGGGTCCCGGTACGGGCCTACGGACGCGACTGGTCGGCTCATCCCGTCGACCGGCTCCGTTCCCTTCAGTGGTCCCGCCCCCAGCTTCCCTGGGGCCGCGACGTGACCCTCACCGAGGGCTATGCCCTGATGGCTGGGGCACCGGCGACACTCAACAGCCACAGCGACCAGGACGGGTTCACCATGAGGACCTTCGAGGCGTGCGGGGTGGGCGCGGTGCAGCTCATCGACCGCCGCGACCTGCAGGGCCTCTACGACGATGGCGCCGAAGTCCTCTGCTTCGACGACGAGGAAGAGCTGATCGACCTGGCGATGAAGTGTTTCCGGGATCCGCGCTGGGCCGAGGCGATCCGGGTCCGGGCGCGGAAACGCACCCTGTCCGAGCACACCTTCGATCACCGGATGGAGGTATTGGAGCGGCTATGGCGCTGAGGTTCACATCTTTGGACGAGTGGCGAAACTGGCAGTCGCGCCAGCACCTGGCCCGCCGGGTCCGCCATGCCATCCTGCCAGGGAAACCGGCACCCACCGCCTGGCTCTGGCACGAAGGCGAGGACGATCCGGTGCTTCTGGTCATCGTCGAGAGTGGTGGATCGACCCCCGCCCAGGCATTGGGCGAGGTGCTTGCCCACCTGAAGCTGCCGTTCGCGGTGCTCGGCCCGGCCGGGCTCGACCTGGGTTTGGCCCGGCGCACCGAGGTCGACTCCGCCGACCCGGCCCGCGGCCTCGGCGGGGTCCGCATGGTGCTGTGCCTGGGCTCCCACCTGCCACTCGCGGCCGCGGCGGCCCCGCGGATGCGGGACGCCCGCCTCGTCGTGGTCCAGCACGGCCTGCTGACCCCCCTGGCGCCTCCGCTGCCACGGGACGCGACGCTCCTGGCCTGGTCCCGCGCCGACGCGGAGTTCTACACCTCGGGGCGGGCAGACACCCACAGCCACGTACTCGGGTCGCAGCTGCTGTGGACGGCGGCGCAACAGCAGGTACCGGCCCGCACCGAGCGTCCGTTGTATCTCGGTCAGCTGCACGGCGCGGAGTTGCCCCGTTCCTCGATGACGAGGGCCGCGTTCAGCACTTGCCGCGCGGCGCAGGCGATCTATCGCCCGCACCCGGCGGAGAAGGACCGGATCTCGCGCTGGACCCACCGGCTGATGGGCCTTTCGGGCATCACCGTGATGGCAGGGGGGCCTTCCCTCGCCCAGGCTGGAGCCCCGGTCATTAGTGTGTTCTCGACCGGGGTGCTGGAAGCCGCCGCGGCCGGGCTGGACGCCTATGTGTCCTATCCCCGGCCTCCGCGCTGGCTGGGCGAGTTCTGGGAGCGCTACCAGATGCGGCGGTGGGGAGGCGAGGCGACCCCCTCCCCACCGATCCCCGACACCGAACCGGCTAAGGCCATCGCGTCGTGGGTGTCCGCCCGGCTGAGTTGAACCCCTCCGGCCTAGGCTGTGCACCGTGAACATCGTGGCGATCATCCCAGCTAGGGGAGGTTCCAAGGGCATCCCCCGCAAGAATCTCAAGCCCATCGCGGGGCGTCCGCTGATCGAATGGACGATCGGCCAGGCCCTAGCGGTACCCGGCCTGCGGGTCATAGTCTCGACCGAGGACGCCGAGATCGCGGCCACCGCTGCCACAGCCGGAGCCGAGGTGATGGAACGTCCGGCCGAGCTGGCCCTCGACACCACAGCGACGGAACCGGTGGTGGAGCACGTGATCGCTCAGCTGAGCGCCCGCGGGGAACGCCCCGACGCGGTGATGCTGCTGCAGGCGACCTCACCGATCCGGCTGGAGGGCACCTTGGAGCGGGCCATCGCCGAGTTCGTCTCTTCGGGGGCCGACGCGATGCTCGGCGTGGTGCCTCAGGCCCCGTTCCTGTGGCATTGGGGTTTCCCCACCCGCGCCGATTATGATCACACCCGCAGGCCCAGGCGCCAAGAGCTTAAGAGTTCAGACTTCCGATATCGCGAGACCGGGTCTGTCTATCTCACCAAGACCGAGATCTACGAGCGAGAGCACAACCGGCTGGGCGGCCGGATCGGGCTTTTCGTGATGGCCGATATCGAGGGCTCCGATGTCGATACCCTTCTCGACTGGGAACTCGCCGAAGCCCGGCTGCGGGCCTTGTCAACTGCGTGAAAAGGAGGCCCTAGCGACCCGGCTGGGGTGGCCCTCCTGCGTGGCACAATGCCCGTTAGGGAGGGGCTTTGAGCATCAACAGAATCATCATGGACTTCGTGGTCTTCGCGGAAGACTCGATCTTGTCCGCTTTGAACAAAATCGGAACGAACAAACACGGCATTGTGTTCTGCGTCGACCAGCATGGGCTACTAACCGGGGCTATCTCCGACGGTGATTTTCGCCGCTGGGTGTTGAGCGGTCACCCGCTCGACGTGAACCGCCCGTGCCTGGAGGTGGCTAACCTGGCTCCGCGCACCGCGCCCGAGGATGCCAGCGCCGCGGAGCTGGCCGAGCTGTTCGCACCCGGCATCGATGTGCTCCCGCTGGTCTCGAAGCGGGGACACATCGTCGCGATCGCGACCCGCGACGAACGCGAGCTGCGCCTGGGGCGCCACCTCGTCGGTCCGGGTCACCCGAGCGTCCTGATCGCCGAGATCGGCATCAATCACAACGGCTCGGTGGAGCTGGCGCGTCACCTGGTCGATCTGGCCGCTGACGCCGGAGCGGACCTGGTGAAGTTCCAGCTGCGCGACCTGGAGACGCTGTATCGCAACGACGCCTCCGACCTGGCGGCTGGTGAGGACCTCGGACCGCAATACACCCTGGACCTGCTCAGCCGGTTCTCCCTGAGCGCCGAGGACCTGTTCGACGTATTCGACCACTGCGCCCGGCGCGACATCGATGTCATCTGCACCCCATGGGATGAGCCCAGCGTCACCGCCCTAGCCAACTACGGGACGCCAGCGCTCAAGATCGCCTCGGCCGACCTCACCAACCACACCCTGCTGCGTCATGCCGCGAGTTACCGCTTGCCGCTGGTGATTTCGACCGGGATGAGCACAGAGGAAGAGATCACCGCCTCGACGGCGTTGGTGCGCTCCACCGGCACCCCGTTCGCGCTGCTCCACTGCCAATCGACCTACCCCGCCCCGTTCAAGGACGTGAATCTGGCCTACCTGGACCGGCTCGCCGAGATCGGGCAGTGTCCGGTCGGCTACTCCGGTCACGAGCGCGGGTATCACGTGCCGATCGCGGCCGTCGCCCGCGGTGCCAGGATCATCGAGAAGCACTTCACGGTCGACCGTTCCATGGAGGGCAACGACCATAAGGTGTCGCTGCTGCCCGACGAGTTCGCGGCGATGGTGCGTCAGATCCGGGAGGTCGAGGACGCGATCGGTTCGCCGGCTCCGCGGGCGGTCTCGACCGGGGAGATGATGAACCGGGTGAATCTGGCCAAGTCCCTCGTCGCGGCCAGACGGATCGAGATCGGCCACAGCATCACCGCCGAGGACGTGGCCGTGAAATCACCGGGCCGGGGCATCCAGCCCAACCGGCTGGCGGAACTGATCGGCCGGACCGCCCAGCGGGTGATCGAAGCCGGAGACTTCTTCTACGCCACCGACCTCACCGACCGGGCCGTGCGCGGACGCGACTACACCTTCCGCCGTCCGTGGGGGCTTCCGGTGCGCTACCACGATTTCGGCGCACTGCTGGAGCATTCCAGCCCAGACTTCCTGGAGTTCCATTTCTCCTATAAAGACCTGGAGATTCCGCTGGAGTCGGTATTCGATACCACGCTCGACATGTTCTATACCACTCACAGCCCCGACCTGTTCTCGGGGGATTTCTTGTTGAACCTCGCGAGTTTCGACGACGAGCACTGGGAACGTTCCATCGCCGAATTGCAGCGCGTGGTCGATATCACCCGGCAGATGCGTCAATGGTTCTCCTGCGACGCCGACCCGGTGGTCGTTGCCTCTCTCGGTGGTTTCACCAAGGACGCTTTCGTGTCCCCCGAGGAGCTGCCGCGCATGTATCGGCGGGTGGCTGACGGGCTGGCCCGGGTGGACGATTCTGGGGTCCGGCTCTGCGCTCAAACCCTGCCGCCATTCCCGTGGTACATGGGAGGACAGCTGTTCTGCAATCTGTTCGTCCGGGCTGAGGACACCGCCGAGTTCGCCAGCACTTATGGGCGCAAGCTGTGCCTCGACGTGTCTCATTCCAAGCTTTCGGCCAATTTCACCAGACGGCCGTTCAGCGAATATGTGGAGTTGCTGGCCCCGCACGCCGAGCACCTGCACCTGGTCGACTCGACCGGAGTCGACGGCGAAGGAGTGCAGGTCGGCGAGGGAGAGATCGACTGGGCGATGCTCGCCCACCAGCTCGACCGGCTCGCCCCCACAGCGAGTTTCATTCCAGAGATCTGGCAGGGCCACGTCAACAACGGTGAGGGTTTCTGGACCGCGCTGGAACGGCTGGAACAGTGGTTCTGACCGCTTTGTGGGTCAGCCCCGTCTCGGACATCGGCGGAGTCGCGAGGCACTTCATCGATGTGGCTGGTTCCCAGATTCCCGGCTGGAGAGTGGTCTTCCTCACCCCGCCCGGCGATCTCGCCGAGCGGCTGCGGGGCGTCGGCGCTGCCGTGGTGGAGGCCCGGTTCGGGCCGGGTGCGGGTCTGCCTGCCTCGGCGCGGACGCTGCGGGCGACGATCGAGCGGCTGCGTCCACAGCTGGTGCACACCCATCTCAGCTATGCCGACATCGTCGCTTCGATCGCGACCGTCGGCACCGGGACCAGGCTGGTCAGCACCGAGCATGGGATCGCGGCCGATGACCTGGTTTACCACGGCTCGGTGCTGCGTTCCCGGGTCATGGCGGCAGCTCACAGCATCCGGTTGCGCCGATTCCAGCAGGTCATCGCGGTCTCGAATGCGACCAAGGAGGCCATGATCGCCAAATGGCGGCCGCGATGCCAGGTCGAGGTGGTCCACAACGGCGTGGACCACCTCACCGTTGCCTCCCCCAGGCCGGGGCTGCGGGTGGCCTCCCTGGCGCGGCTGTCGAAGGAGAAGGGCATTGAGTCCCTGATCGAAGCGTTCGGGGTACTGGTGCGAGATCACCCTCAGGCGAGTCTGACCATCGCGGGGGACGGCCCGCTGCGCGACCGTCTCACCGAACTCGCCCGGCCGCTGGGTGAGCGGGTCCGTTTTCCCGGTTTCGTCCCGGCCGAGCAGGTGTTGTCCCAGGCCGATGTCATCGCCCAGCTGTCGCTCTGGGAGAACTGTTCCTACACCCTGCTGGATGCCCAGGCCGCTGGCCTAGGGGTGGTCGCGACCCGGGTCGGCGGTAATCCCGAACTGTTGCCACGGCGCTGCCTCGTCGACGGCGACGACCCCGGCGAGATCGCCGCGGCCATCGTCAGGCAAGGCACCCAGGTCGCCGAAAGGCCGCGGCTGGAGGCTTGGCCCACGGTCTCGGATATGTGCGCCCAGATCGCAGCGCTCTATTCCCGGGTGCTGTCCCAAGCGGGAGGCGCATGATGGCCGTCCAGTTCCCAGGATGCCCCGGCGGGGGTGAGCGATCATGAAAGCGTGGCGGATGATCCCGCTCATGCTGCTGGTGCTGGACGCGCTGCTGCTCGCCGGATGCAGTTGGCTGGCCCTCTATGCCCGGGCTAACTGGGGTGTCTTCTCCGAGGCCCCCGATGTTGAGGCTTTGGTGCAGCCCGCATCGATGGTCATCATCGGGCTTTGGCTGCTGGCGATGGTCACCTTCGGTACTTACGATTCGAGCCAGCTGGGTACCGGAATGATCGAGTACCGGCGGGTCATGGCCGCCTCCATCTTCGTCTGGGCGCTGGTCGCCCAGTTGGCCTTCCTGGCGCAGTATCCGATCTCCCGGGCCTACTATCTAATGCTCTTCGCCCTCGCGGTGCCGGTGCTGCTGGTCGGGAGATTCTTCGCCCGCCGGGTGATCCACCGGATCCGCGGGCGCGGATACCTGCTCTCGGACATGGTGATCGCGGGCAGCCCGGCCGCGGTGCACGACATCGCGAAGGTCATGCAGCGGGAACGCTGGCTGGGTTATCGCGTATCGGGAGTCATCACCACGGACGCCGCCCCGCTCCCGGATTCCTGCCTGCCGGTGATCGGGCCGGTCAGCGACCTCGTGCCCCTGGTCAAACACCGCCGCCCCGACTATCTTCTGCTCACCAGCGGCTCCTTCCCCGCCTCAGAGGACTTCCGGCAGACGGCCTGGCAGTTCGAGGACACCACGGTCCAGCTGATCGTGGTGCCCAATATGACCGATGTCGCGGCGGCCCGTCTCGACGTGCGTCCCCTCGCGGGTCTTCCGCTCATGTATGTCCACCCGCCGACCACACGGCACGCCGCCCACTGGCGCAAGCGGCTGATCGACATCGTCGGCGCCCTGGTGGCGATCCTGCTGACCTCCCCGGTCATGGCGGTGACCGCGCTGGCGATCAAACTGGAAGATCGCGGCCCGGTGCTGTTTCGCCAGATCCGGGTCGGGCTCAATGGGCGGGTGTTCTTCTGCTACAAGTTCCGTTCCATGGTGGTGGACGCCGAGGCCCGGCTCGCCGAGATCAAGGACCTGAACGAGACCGATGGGCTGTTGTTCAAGATGGCGAAGGACCCACGGGTGACCCGGGTCGGCAAGATTATCCGCCGCTTTTCCATCGACGAGCTGCCCCAGCTGTTCAACGTTCTCAGCGGCAGCATGAGCCTGATTGGCCCGCGGCCCGCGCTGCCCAGCGAGGTCGCCAATTACGACGCGGCGGTGCGCCGCCGCCTCCATGTCCGTCCCGGGCTCACCGGTCTAGCCCAGGTCTCGGGGCGCTCCGATCTGTCCTGGTCCGAAACGGTCCGGCTCGACCTTTACTACGTCGACAACTGGTCCCTGTTCCAGGACCTCAGCATCCTTACCCGAACCGTGGGGGCCGTCCTGTTCTCCCGCGGCGCCTACTGAACCACCGACCAGAAGGACACCATGAAACGCGCGCTCATCACTGGCATCACCGGTCAAGACGGCCTCTACCTGGCCGAATTGCTGCTCAGCAAGGGTTATGAAGTACACGCCATCATCCGGGGACAGAACAATCCAAAGATTGGCCTGGTCCGCTCCCTGGTGCCCGAGGTCCACCTGCACACCGGCGATCTCATGGACCTGTCCAGCCTCGTCCGGGCGATGCAGGCCGCCCAGCCCGATGAGGTCTATAACCTCGGGGCGATCTCCTTCGTCGCCTACTCCTGGGACAACGCCCTGCTCACCTCGCAGGTGACCGGCCAGGGGGTCTTGAACATGCTGGAGGCGATCCGGCTCTATGCCGGCAACGATTCCGGCAAGGTGAGGTTCTATCAGGCCTCCAGCTCGGAGATGTTCGGCAAGGTTCAGGAGGTGCCCCAGCGGGAGACCACGCTGCTGTGGCCACGCTCCCCCTACGGGGTGAGCAAAGTCTATGGCCACTACATGACGATCAACTATCGGGAGTCCTACGGGATGTTCGCGTGCAGCGGCATCCTGTTCAATCACGAGTCGCCGCGCCGCGGCATCGAGTTCGTGACCCGGAAGGTTTCTCAGGCGGTCGCGCGCATCCGGCTAGGCCTGCAGAACGAACTGGTCATGGGCAACCTAGACGCCAGGCGTGACTGGGGATTCGCCGGTGACTATGTGCGGGCGATGTGGCTGATGCTCCAGGCCGACCAGCCAGACGACTATGTGGTCGCCACGGGTGAGACCCACTCCATCCGGGACCTGTTGGACGTCGCGTTCGGCCACGTCGGCATCGACGATTGGTCTGGTTATGTCCGCCAAGACCCGGCCTTCATGCGTCCTGCCGAGGTGGACCTGCTGATCGGCGACGCCTCCAAGGCCCGGCGCGTACTCGGCTGGCGCCCCGAGGTTTCCTTCCAGGAGCTGATCGCCATGATGGTCGACCACGACCTGGACCGGCAGAAGAAGCTCGCGGGGGTGTGAGATGAGGGCGTTGGTCACCGGGATCAGCGGTCAGGACGGCAGCTACCTCGCCGAGTCCCTCACCGCCGACGGGATCGAGGTATTCGGCACCTATTTCGGGGAAGAGCCCACCTGTCTGCCCGCCGGAGTGCGGCTGAGCCCCCTCGACCTCAGCGACCGGGAGCGGCTGGTGGCACTCGTCCAGGAGGTCCGGCCAGACCAGGTGTTTCACCTGGCCGCGGTGAGTTCGGTCGCGGCGTCCTGGGCGGACCCGGTCGGCACCTGTGAGGTCAACGGCACGGCCAGCGTCGCCCTGCTAGAGGCCTGTTGGCAGTCGCAGCGTTCCAGCGGGCAGCAGGTCAGGTTCGTGCAGGCCGCCACCGCGGAGGTTTTCGGGGAGGCCGCACCGCCGCAGAACGAGGAGACCCCGCTGCGTCCGGCCAACCCCTATGGGGCCGCCAAAGCCCTGGCTCATCTGGCCGTCGGGGTCTACCGCGGACGCGGCCTCGGTGCCTCCAGCCTCCTGCTGTACAACCACGAGTCGCCCCGGCGTCCCGAGACCTTCGTGAGCCGCAAGATCACCTCGACCGTGGCCCGCATCGCCCGCGGTGAGGCCCGCCAGCTGCGGCTGGGGAACCTGGACGCCCGGCGCGACTGGGGCTGGGCACCCGACTATGTTCGGGCGATGCGGTTGGCGGCCGGCGCCGAGCCGGGCGATTTCGTGATCGCGACCGGGGTCTCGCACAGCGTCCGCGATTTCGTCTCGGCTGCTTTCGCCCATGTCGGGATCACCGATTGGGAACCATATGTCGTTGTCGACCCGGCTTTGTACCGGCCTGTTGAGCCGGGCGAGCAGGTGGGAGACGCCAGCCGGGCCAGGCAGGTGCTGGGGTGGCGGCCCAGCCTCACCTTCCCCGAGCTGGTCGCCGCGATGGTGGAGGCGGACCTGTCATGACCGCGCCCAGGGTCGCCATCGCCCACGACTACCTGACCCAGCGCGGCGGCGCCGAACGCGTCGTCCTGGCCATGTCACGGGCCTTCCCCGAGGCGGTGATCTACACCACCCTGTACCACCCGGAGGGCACCTATCCCGACTTCGCGGCCGCGACGATCCGTACCTCCTGGCTCAACCGGTTCGGGGTGTTCCGCCGCGACCACCGCAAGGCCCTCCCGCTGCTGGCCTTCGCCGCGAACTCCCTCCGGGTGGACGCCGACATCGTGGTGGTGTCCACCAGCGGCTGGGCACACGGTTTCCCGACCCGCGGCCGCCGGGTGGTGTACTGCTATTCCCCGGCGCGGTGGCTATACCAGACCGAGACCTACCTCGGCGGGAAGGCCAGCCGCTCCCTCAAGGGTGTGGTGCTGCTGGCCTTGCGTCCCTTCCTGCGCCGGTGGGACCGCAAACGGGCCCGGGATGCGGGCAATTATCTGGCGATCTCCCGGGTGGTCCAGGACCGGATTCGCGCCTGCTACGGCATGGACTCCACGGTCGTGCCCGCACCGCACAGCTTCGATGCCTCCCGGCCCCTTGAGACCATAGGCGAACTGGCTGGCCAGGACGGCTACTACCTGGTGGTCTCCCGGCTGCTGCCCTACAAGAACGTCACCGAGGTCGTCGAGGCGTTCCGCCAGCTGCCGCACCACCGGCTCGTCATCATCGGCGATGGGCCGCTGCGGGAGGCCCTGCTGGCGGAACTACCCGCCAATGTGACGCTGCTGCGGGGGCTGAGCGACGCCCAGATGCGCTACGCCTACCGCCACTGCCGGGCCGTCATCGCGCCAAGCATCGAGGACTACGGCCTGACGCCGCTGGAGGGCGGGGTGTTCGGCAAACCGACGCTGGCGCTACGCGGCGGCGGCTACCTGGACACCATCGCCGAGGGGGTCAGCGGGGCCTTCTTCGACACCCCGACCGCGGCGGCGATCGCCGAGGCGGTGCGCGCCGACCACGACGGCTGGGACGCCGCGGCGATCACCGCGCATGTGGACCAGTTCTCCGAGCGCCAGTTCATCCAGCGATTGCGCGACGAGGTGGCCAAGCTGGCGAATCACTGACCGGGGCGGTGTCTTCCGGGGGCGTGGATGAAGGCCGGTGTCCGGGCTGCGTGGCGGGCATCGGCCGCGCTACCGGCGTCGCCGGGATGGGCCGGACGGCTGGCACCTGCGGCAGCGCCTCCTTCTCGGGCTCACTCTCGTATGAGGAATAAGACTGGCCGTAGTTGCCGTTGCCGTAGCCGTAGACGACCGCCCCGAGTCCCCGCTTGGGGGCCAGGTTGAGCACCGAGCCGAGCAGGTGCCCGTTGATCTGTCCCAACAGCTTGGTGGCGAGCCGCAGCTGCTCCTTGAAGGTCTTGCCGACCGCCACGACGAGCAGGGCCCCGTCGCTGGCCTTCGTCAACAGCCCGGCGTCGGTCACCGGTAGCAGCGGTGGCGCGTCGATGATGACCGTGTAGTCGACCGCCAGCGCCTCGATCAGCCGCTGCATCCGATGGCTGCCCACCAGTTCGCTGGGGTTGGGTGGGATGCGTCCCGATGGCATCAGCAACAGATCGCGGGTGTCGGTCATCTGCACCGCATCGGCCACCGTGGCGTCCCCGGCCAGCACCTGGGTCAGGCCGACGACGTTGTCGATCTGGAAGGCCCGATGCAGCTGGGGTCGGCGCAGGTCGGCGTCGATGAGGATCGTGCGCTGCCCGGCCTCGGCGAGCAGCCGCGCCAGGTTGGCCGAGACCGTCGACTTGCCCTCACCGGGATTGCAGCTGGTGACGACGATCGATTTGGGACGACGGTCCACGTCGACGAACCGCAGGTTGGTGCGCAACTGCCGCAGTGCCTCCGCCGCGATGCCGGTATCGGAACTGCCGTTGGCGCGCTGCTTGCGCAGCGCATCGACCTTGGGGATCACCCCGAGCGCACTGCGTCCGGTGAGGGACTCGACATCGGCCGCATAGCGGATCTTGCCGTCGAGGGAACGCCGCACGAAAGCGAAGGCATATCCCAAGACCAGGCCGACACCGGCCCCGATGCCGAGGTTGACCAGCCAGTTCGGAGAGAACGGCGCGGCGGCCGGTTTCGCGTCATAGAGCGGATACAGCGTCACCATGGACGTCGCTCCCGGCTCCAGCCCGAGGGTCTCCAGCTTCACGATCTCTTCCGCGGTCGCTTTCATCGCCGCATTGGCCAGGTCGGCGCTCTGCTGAGGGTCGCTGCCGACCGCCGTGATGACCAGGGAACGGGTGTTGGGAACCACGTGAGCCGAGACGCTTCCCGGCACGGAACCGAGTTCGGCTTGGATCCGGGCGTTGACTCCCTCGCTGCCGACGAATGGCACGTAGGATTCAGCCTTCTGCTCGGCCGCGGCCTGGGCCGAGAATGGGTCGGCGCCAGCGACCACCACATAGCCGGTCGATTTGGCCGAGTACTTCACAGGCAGAGTCAGCGTATAGGCCGCGGCCACTCCGGTGCCCAGAAGAACGAACAACAGCAACCACAACAGGTTCGCCCGCGTCATGCGCGCAAAATCCAGCA
>JAUMYR010000327.1 GCA_030528545.1 Propionibacteriaceae bacterium | reverse complement strand
GAGGGGTCGAAGGCCCGCGAGGTGCTGGTCAAGCCCGAGGACCTGGACGAGCTGTTGGCCTCCCTGTCGGCCGGGTGAGTGATACTTGGAAGCGATGAAGAACAAGGTCCACATCCAGACCCTCGGCTGCGCCCGCAACGACGTCGACTCCGAGGAGCTCGCCGGTCGGCTCGAGGCCGGGGGATTCCAGCTCGTCGACGACCCCGCCGAGGCCGAGACGGTGGTGGTCAACACCTGCGGTTTCGTGGAGCAGGCGAAGAAGGATTCCATCGACACGCTGCTGGCGGCCGCCGACCTCAAGGAGGACGGCCACACCCGGGCGGTGGTGGCGGTCGGCTGCATGGCGGAGCGCTACGGGGTGCAGCTGGCCCAGGAGCTCCCCGAGGCCGACGCGGTGCTCGGTTTCGACGACTACGCCGACATCGCGGACCGGCTGCGGCACATCCTGGCCGGGGGCAGCCACGAGTCCCACATCCCCAGGGACCGACGCACCCTGCTGCCGCTGGCCCCGGCGGAGCGTCCGGCCGCCGCGCACGGTGTGGCCACCCCGGGGCACGCCCCGCTGCCTCACGGGCTGGCCCCGGCCAGCGGCCCCAGGGTGCAGCGTCGCCGTATCGGTTCCGGCCCGGCGGCATCGCTCAAGATCGCCTCCGGGTGTGACCGTCGTTGCTCCTTCTGCGCGATCCCCGCCTTCCGCGGCTCCTACCTGTCGCGTCCCGTGGCGGAGCTGGTGGCCGAGGCGCGCTGGCTGGTCTCCGAGGGGGCCAAGGAGATCCTGCTGGTCTCGGAGAACACCTCCAGCTACGGCAAGGACCTCTCCGATGCGAGCCTGGAGCAGCTGCTACGGGAGCTGTCCGAGGTGGAGGGGCTGGAGTGGATCCGGGTCTCCTACCTCCAACCGGCGGAGCTGCGCCCCGGGATGCTGGAGGCCATGCTCACCACGGCGAAGGTGGTGCCCTACTTCGACCTGTCCTTCCAGCACGCCGCCCCGGCCGTGCTGCGCAGGATGCGGCGCTTCGGGGACCCCGAGAGCTTCCTGGAGATCATCTCCCGGATCAGGGCAGCCGCCCCTGAGGCGGGGATCCGCAGCAACGTCATCGCCGGGTTCCCGGGGGAGAGCGAGCACGACGTCGAGGTGCTCCGGCAGTTCATCATCGATGCGAACCTCGATGTGCTCGGGGTGTTCAGCTACTCGGACGAGGAGGGCACCGAGGGGGCGGGCCTGGATGGCCACCTCGACGCCGAGGAGATCGAGGCCAGGCGGGAGATGCTCGCCGATGTCGCCACGACGGTGTGCGAGGAGCGGGCCGCCGAGCGGGTGGGGGAGCAGGCGAGGGTGCTGGTGGAGGAGAGCGGACCGACCCTGCTCGGCCGTGCCCCGCACCAGGGCCCCGAGACCGACGGCGTGGTGGAGATCATTGGCCAGCCAGAGGCCGGTGTGGGAGAGTTCGTGGAGGTCACCTTCGTGGCGGCCGAGGGGATCGACCTCAAAGGAGAAGTGCAATGACACATCTACAGCC
>JAUMYR010000061.1 GCA_030528545.1 Propionibacteriaceae bacterium | reverse complement strand
TCACCCCGGGTGGGCGTTACCCACCACCCTGCCCTGTGGAGTCCGGACTTTCCTCGGCACTACGGCCGCGATCATCTGGCTGGCTCGTCCTGGCACCAGTCTAACCCTCAATCTGGCCGACGTAGTCGAAGCGGACCCGAGCCCTCGCCACATCGGCGCTGCTGGCCCGGACGCTAATCCGGCTGCCCAGCGCGTCCCCGGGAACCCCGAAGGCGACGGCCGCGACCGCGGGGTCGGACAGGTACACCTCGGCTCCCCCGCGTCCGGTATCCACGTGTGTGGCCACCGCCTCGAACTCTTCACCGACCCTTTCCCGCAGCAACCAGACCTCGGTCAGGTCGATCACGGCCCGCTCCAGCTTCTTCGCCCGCTGCTCGCTCACCGCCATGGCCTCCGGCAGGTCCGGCAACGCCGATGCCGCCCATTCCGGCACCTCTTCGCCGTTCGCCACCGAATGGCACACCTCCAGCACATAGCGGTCCACCAAACGCCGCAGCGGCGCGGTCGCGTGCGCATAGGACATGGCCAGGGCTCCGTGACTCACCGCCCCCGGGGCGATGGAGCCAGTGAGCACCGTATAGGCCGCGCCGCGGAACAGCGTGACACAGGCCGCCATCATCGCGAGGTGGCGGGGCTCGTCCGGGTCCAGTGACCGGACGAACTCCGGGTAGCCCACACCGGGCTCCCACAAGATTCGCAGGGAGCGAGCGATCCGGCGCAACCGCCTGATGCCAGGCTCCTCGGCCGAAGGCAGCGTCCTCAACACCCCCGTGCCTGCCCCCAGCATGAGGGTGGCGGCCGCGTGTCCGGTCAGCAGTGAGATCTGGGCGTTCCAGTCTTCCACCGGCAGCACCCGGCGATAGGTCAGTCGCCACCCGTGACCGGTGGCCTCCACCTCCTGCTGGGGAAGGTTGAGGCTGACTCCGCCCCGAGCCGACTCCAATCCCTGACGCAACAGCCCGACCTCCCGAAGCAGCCGCAACGGTTCTGGGGCCGTTCCGGCATCGAGGTCGCGCTGCACCTGCTGATAGCTGAGCTTGGCGCGGCTGCGAACCATCGCCCGGTGCAACTCAATGCCGGTAAGTTCTCCCTCCCGGTCTAGGCGCATCCGCCACACCATCGCCGGACGCTGTGCCCCATCGGCCAGCAAGGAGGCCGCGGCCTCGCTCAAGACCGGCGGATGCAGCGGCACCCGTCCGGAGGGCAGGTAGTAGGTCTGTCCCCGGCGCCGGACCTCCTGGTCGAGTTGGCTTCCCGGCGGTATCCACGCCCCGACATCGGCGATCGCGTAACTGACCAGGTAGCCATTGCCGTCAGCCTCGATATGCACGGCCTGGTCGAGGTCAGTCGATGCCGCCGGGTCGATCGTGACGAAAGGCACACCGGTCAGGTCACGGTGGCCCGCACAACTCGCCCCACCACGCGCGAGGGCCTCAGCCTCCGAGCGCACCTGGGCCGAGAACTCCCCGGGGACTCCGAGTTCGCGTTGCAGTTCAGCCAGCCTCGCGGCGATGTCCCTCGGCAGTTCCTCCCGGGTGCGGAACCAGGTCTTGGGCATCACACACCCGATTCAGCGGTGCGGATCAGGATACGCCCGCACTCCTCGCATCGGAGGACCTCGTTGCTGAGTACCCCTTGGAGCCTGCGTAACTCAGCCGGGTTCAGCTCCAGCCCGCAGCCGCTGCATCGTCCCTGATGCAGCCTGGCGGCGCCTAGCCCGGTCCTCTGGAAAGACTTGTCGTAGGCGGCCAGTAGATCGGCGGGGATCTCCCCTGCCACGATCACCCGCTCGGCACCGCGGTCGGCGATCTCAGCGTCTAGCTTCGCTACGGCACGGTCACGCTGGACGACCAGTTCCCGCAGCTCGACGTCTCCCGAGTCCCGCTTCGCCTGGATCTCCGACTGGCGCGCCGTGGCATCCTCAACCGCCTGCATGGCTTCGAGCTGGACCTCTTCGAGATCGCTCAGCCGCTGGCGCATCTTGGCCACCTCCGCCACCAGACGCTCAACGACCTTGGGGTCGCTCACGCTTCCCTTGTCGAGCCTCTCCTGGTCGCGCTCAATCCTTATCCGGATCGGCTCGATCTCACGCTCCAGCTTGTCGAGCTGGTATTGGGCGTCGCTGACCTGAGTCGTCGCCGCCACCAGCCGCTCGGTAACCCGTTTCCGGGCCTCGGCGAGCCGGGCGATTTCGGTGTGCACCGGCAGCGTCTTACGCCGGTGCGTTAGCTGGGCGATCTCGGTATCGACCGCGGCAAGGTCAAGAAGGCGTCGCTGGGCGCTTGGTTCGGCGAGCATATTACTGAAGCGTACAAGGCAAACCCCTCCCACGCTCGGATGATCCCCGACAAGGTGGTGGCGTGTCAGTCATGGCGCCCGGCGAGGTAGGCTGTCGGCTCATGAGCGAGACCCCGAGCACCCCGGCCCAGCCAGAAGTCCCGAATCGCCAGACCCCATTCTCGGCGGCTTTTCGTGAGTTTATCGTCGGCGACTGGGCGCCCTATCCGTCCGCTCTGCCCGACCCCTTGCCCGCCGCCTCCTGGACGCCAGCCCGCCGGGCCGCGATAGCCGCTCTCTTCCCCGGCGAAACCCTGGTGATCCCGGCTGGGCCCTATAAGGTCCGCTCAAACGACACCGACTACCGGTTCCGGCCCCATTCCGCTTTCGCCCACCTGTCCGGCCTGGGCGAGGACCGGGAACCCGATTCGGTCTTGGTGCTGCACTCCTCGGGTGAATCCGTGCTGTACTTCAAACCGCGCGCTCCACGCACCGATCCCGAGTTCTATGCCTCCGCCCGATATGGGGAGATGTGGGTCGGGCAGCGCGAATCCCTTGAGGAGATGGCCGCGCTGACCGGGCTGGAGTGCCGCCACATCGACTCTTTCGGCGCCGAGTTAGATCAGGGGGCACCGATCCGTGTCCTCGCCGAGGCCGACCCAGCCATCACCGCCCAGGTCAACGAGGTTCGCTCCGGCTCCCACGATGAGGCCGACCACGAGCTAGAGGTCGCGCTGAGCGAGGCCCGGCTCATCAAGGACGCTTTCGAGATCGACGAGATGCGCTCAGCCTGCGCGGCCACGGCGGTCGGTTTCGAAGCGGTGGTAGCCGACCTGCCGGAAGCGGTGAAAAGGGGTCGCGGTGAGCGCTGGGTCGAGGGCATCTTCGGCCTGCACGCCCGCCACCTCGGCAACGCCGTCGGCTATGACACCATCGCCGCGAGCGGAGACCATGCCAATACCCTGCACTGGATCCGCAACGACGGCAACCTGCGTCCGGGTGACCTGCTGCTGCTAGATGCAGGCGTCGAGGTCAATTCCCTCTACACCGCCGACATCACCCGAACGCTGCCGGTCAGCGGGCGTTACTCCGCCGACCAGCGCGAGGTCTATGAGGTGGTACTCGCGGCCCAGGAGGCCGGGATCAAGGCCGCCCGGGCCGGTGTGACTTTCAAACAAGTGCACGAGGCGGCGATCGCGGTGATCGCCGGCTACCTGGCCTCTCTCGGACTGCTGCCCGGCAGCGCGGAAGAGTCCCTATCAAGCGAGGGGGGATTCCACCGGCGGTGGATGGTGCACGGCACCAGCCATCATCTCGGCATCGATGTGCACGACTGCGCTCAGGCCCGGCAAGAGAACTACCGCGACGGAGTGCTCGCCCCCGGCATGATCATCACGGTCGAGCCCGGCCTGTACTTCAAATCAACCGATCTCATGGTCCCCGAGCGGCTCCGCGGCATCGGCGTCCGCATCGAGGACGACATCCTCATCACCGAACAGGGCAACGAGAACCTGTCCGCGATGCTGCCCCGCAGGCCCGACGAGGTCGAAGCCTGGATCAGCGGTATCTGGTCCCGCTAGGGAAGGTTCCCAGGCTGCGGCCCGATCAGGGACAACCGACCCGTTCGGCGCCCAGAGCCTGGTCTTTGATGACGGTGCTGAAACCTTCCGGACGCGCCCGGCACACGGTCTCCTCGCTACCCTCGTATTCCACGTGCAACACCGCTTTGCCCCGGTCCAGGAAGGGCTGGTAAGCGCCGCACTCACCATGTGCGAGGCACTGCTCGTTGACCGCGAAATCGACGGTGTCTACGACCTCCCCGATGATCTCGATGCTGTTCTTGAGCCCGATCGCCAGCCCCCGGGCATGCGCGGCTTCAGCCAGCGCGCGCACCAGCCGGATGGAATCCGTCCGGGTCAGGTCGAATCCGGTGTCGTGGGCCCAGCCGTCAACGTTATCGGGATCGATGGCCTGGAAACCCTTGCTACGGCATAGATCCATGCGCTGTTCGAGGATGGGCATCAGCTCGTCCAGCCGACGGATGTCCACCCATCGTTCCCGTGGCCAGCCCGCCATGCTCCGGCCGAGGAGTTGAGCCGGATACCGGGAGGCATCCGAGCGCCAGTCTTCGAAAGCTCCGGCGTTGAAGTAGCACACCGCATACCCTCCAGCGGAACGGATCTGAGAGACCACTTCCTTAGAAGAGTCGGCACCGTCGATGTCCACGATCCGGGCCCCGGCTGTCGTGAGCGGTCCCGTGTATTGAACCTGCCACGAGGCCCCAGACGGCGGCTGGTCCGCCGGGGTATTCCCGGGCGCCTGCCGTGGGGTCGCTTCCGGCGGGGGCGGGGCATCTGCGGTGGCTGGCGGTGGCTGCTCAACCGGCTTGGGCGCTGCTCCGGAAGGAGGTGCCGGGCTGGCTGCGGTGGAAGCAGTGGGCGGTGAGGAGGTGATACCCACCTCCGGCGTCACCGATACGGTGCGCGTCGGCGACGGGGCAGGTGCGATCCCGGAGGGTCCGGCACAACCTGCCAGGAGCAGAATGAATAAGGCATATCTGACCCTCATTGCCCTTCCCATCCCACAGACCACGGGTTCGGCAGCACCCCCCGGGTTGCCCAGGTCCAGGACGCTCCGCGCGCTCTTGCCTGGGCCTTCAGGTCCAGCGGTGCCCACGCCGGGACCGAATGCACCAGATGCCATTGCCGCTCCGGAGGATGACTCAGCAACCGCTCCGGAGGGGGGAACATCTGATAGCTGTGCCAGTCCGCCTCGCACACGCAAGTCAGGTCAGCGGTCTCCAGCACCACATCCTCGGGAGCGGTCCCACAGTTGGCGGCGACGAAACTGAAACCCTCGCGTCTCAACTCCCGCACCCAGCCGATCCTCCAGTGACCGCAGAGAGCCGAGGTCGGGACCTGGTCCAAGAAGATGCCGCTCACCCCGTACCACTCGCGCCAGCGTTCGGCGTCCCGGAAGACCTCTCGCACGGATCGGCGCCCATAGGCGGTATCCACATAGCCGAGCACCCTCGGACGGAAGGAACCCGACACGGCATCCTGGTAGCTTGGCTCGATCTGGTCCCCAGGCCCGTCCTGGACGTTCAGGACCGCGATCCCGATGTCAGCCCCGCGCAGCCATTCCCAGTGCGCTCTTCGCACCGGATGCACATACCAGGGTGCCGCTAAAGCCATATCACCACGCTTTCGTCGAGGACAGCCGCGTCGCAGCGATCACCACCGCGACGCCAACGACTACCACCGCGATCGCCACCTGAACCGCGACCGATTCCACTCTATGTCCGAGGAGGACCGCCAGCATCAAGACCACGCTGAGCCCGGCCATGGCGGTAGCCTGAGACACCGAGCCGAGTCTTAGCGCGTAGCTCACACCGCTGCTGATAGCCGATATCAGCAACACGCAGCTCACCAGTTCCATCGTGACGAGGACGCCCCACCAGTGAGCGAACCACCACGCGGAGGCTGCACTGCACAGCGCGACCAGCGCAACGCCAAGCAACCCGGCACCGGCTGCCAGCCAGCGAGCAGAGGACCAGCGGGAAGTCTGCATCACGGCTACCCGGGCGAGATAACCGGACAGGTCGAGGGCGACCTCGCTGACCGCGGTACCCACGATCGCGCCGATGGCAACCGCGATGAAGGAGTTCTCCAGCGCTAGATAGGCCATCCAGATACCAAGCAATTGCAAGATCACGAACGCCAGTGCCCAGCTCACGGGGTAATACACGCTCAAAGGCTTGATCGTCTTGGTCGCCCCACGCCGCAGCAGCATCAGCGCCGCCGCACATGTTCCGGCCCCGATCACCACCAGCCCTCCAAGAACCGGAAACTGCGGCACCACGGCGAAACGCATGGTCACGGACAGGATCGCACCGAGCGCACACGCCGCAGCGAGCCATCTTCCGGGCGCCAGGCAAGCACAGACCGCCACGCTCCAGCCCCACAAGGCCCACGCCAGGATGACCGGATCCATCCATAGCAGACTCATGATCGCGGCGGGAACGGCGATCATCGGCAGGGCGACCAAGGCGGACCGGGCGGCGGCGGAGATCTGGCCCCGGCCGATGCCCCACCACAGCATCGAACCGACCACCTGGACCGCCAGCCAGCAACTCGCTCCGGCGATGAAGGTCTGCACCGGCTGTGGAGCCACGCTCAGCGTGGTCAGGCAGATGACGACCCCGGCGAGCATCGTCGCCGCGCGCCAGATCCCACTGACCCAGCCGGAGGCCGTCACTGGGGGCGGAGACCAGCTCTGCGGCGTCCGATATTGTTCGGCCGCCTGGTGGAACACGTCGGCATAACCTAAACGCTCGGCCGCGGCGTCCCCTCCCCCAGAGGACTCCAGGCGGGCCGCGGCGTCGAAAAGATCGACGGGGTCGTTGCGATCGGGCTCCGGGTCGGTGGGCGATAGCCCATCGGTGAGCAGGGAGAGCGCGGCGCTCACAGCATCCCCTCCATCAAAGCGGCCCGACGAGGAAACTTGGGTTCGTCTCTCTGCGCCTCCCCCGGCGCGGAACGCCGCGGTCCAAGGCAGTCGTAGAGGGTCTGGTAACGGTGCCGGAACACCTCGATGCTGAACCGATCCAGCGCACGCTCCCGCGCCGCCCTGCCCATGGCACGCCTGGACTCATGCTCGGTGAGCAACCAGATCAGTGCACTGGCGAAAGCCTTCGGGTCGCGGGCTGGGACGACGATGCCGTACTTACCGTCTCGCCCGACGCACTCGGCTACGCCCCCGACGTCGGTGCTCACGGTCGCGCGTCCGCTCATCATCGCCTCGATCACCGAGAAAGGCATCCCCTCGGAGATGCTCGACAAAGCCACGACATGACCGGCGAGAATCGCGGGTTGGGGCCCCTTGCATGGGCCCTCGAAAATGACGGCTTCCTCCAGCCCCAGGGTTCTGATCCGCTCCTGGAGACGTTCCCGGTATCCCTCGTTACCCTGAGGCGTTGGGCCAAACAGGCGAAGGACCGCGGCGGGAATCGCCTGCCGGACATATGCGAAGGCCGTGACGAGGTTGTCTAGGTCCTTCAACGGATCAATGCGTCCCACGAAGGAGACAGTGGGTACCGGTGGCTCCCAGGTGACCAGCGGGAACTCGGCATGGTCGATCGCGTTGGGAATCGGGACAATGATCGCCGGGTCGGCTCCCAGCTTGATCTCCCAGCGGGCATTGAACTCGCTGACGGGTGCCAGCGCCGCGGCGTCGGCGTAGACCAGCTGGCTGATGCCGCGCAGGAACGCCAGCAGCGCATATCTGGTGAGCCAGGGCCAGTCCGCCGCGCCGAGCGCGAGGTACCTCTCCCGCAGGTACACGCCATGTTCGGCCAGCACTAGGGGCGTTCCCCGGCGCCAGAAAGGGACCAAGGACAAAAGCCCCGCGGGGCCGTTGGCCGTGGCGGTGACCAGATCCACCTCCGGCATCTCGGTGTCCATCACGGCAAGCACCCGGTCAGCGTGCCGGGCCACCTCCGCGGCGACCCCGGCGGGAAGCGCAGGCAGTTCGGGGCGGGAACGGATATGGGCCGCCCAGGCCTCCATGATGGCCCGCGTCGAGGTGACCCTGTCGAACACCGTAGACAGTCTCGCCTGCCCGGAGTCGGCGATGTGCTTCAGAGCCACCCGTAAAAGGTCAACATTGGTGTCCTCCCGGTCGGCAGGAAGCACCGCCCGCCACAGCAGCCGGAGGGCATCGCCCACCTCGCGGCGCTGCGCCGCCGTCGTTCTACCGAAGGCCGGTGGATCCCACAGGGGAACCGTAGTCACGCTACGGATATTGCCCAAATCGGGCCAGAGATTGTCTCTCTCCAGCCCGACCAGGGTCACCACATGAAACTCATGCTCGAACAGGGTCTCGACGAGTCGATGGCACCAAGTGCTCACGCCGCCGGTCGTGACGGGATAGGTTCCCTCGTTGACCAGAGCGATCCGCATGTCTCCTCCCGCTAACTGACCTAGGCGGCTGCATCGGCGGCCTCCAGCACCGCAATGTCTGCTTCGTTCTTGGGATCCAATACCGCCGGAGCCGTGGCTTTACGAAGGGCCGGAATCTGCTCTTGCACTGGCAGGACAGGCGGCCAGACCACCGATGTCGCGAACCCGGACTCAGCGGCGAGGTTATAAGTGCGCTGCTGGCCACGCCGGAAATCCACCCAGGCGGAGGACTCCCCACCATAGGACTCACCGAAGCCACTGCGCGCCTGACGCGTCCCAGCTGGCATGGTCACCGGTACCGTGACCCTGCTTCCCGAGGTATTGTGCAACCTCACCTTCGAGCCGCTCACCTTGCCCACGACCTTGCCTTTGGCCTTTGCCCACTTCGCCTGCCGCTCCAGCTGGATACCGGCCTCACGCATCGTCGGATTGATTACCGGCGCACTATCGGCGAAGGACTCCCGATACTGGCTGAGGACACTATCCAGCACGGGATAGAGAATCCCATCGGCGGCGAGATTTGACTGATGCGCGTAGTGGGGACGCGGGTCGTTGCTGAGCAGATGGCTGAGCGCGATCCTCGCCTCAATCGGAACAATGTAAGAATCGAATCCCGCAGGCTTATCCAATGGCTTGATACAGGTCATGATGTCGGGATGACGCTCACACAAACCTGAGCCGCCATCGGCTTCCGATGTATAAATCCAGTTATACTCGTCAACCGCCTGGGCCTTGGTTTCGTTATTATAGTAAATGTTCATCGGATAGCGAGGCACGGTGGTTGCCCGGCCAATCTTGCGGATGTCTTTTTCACGCGAAGCGTCTGAGGCGATCCAGTCGATTCGATCGTAGTTCAGCACTCGGGCCAGGTTTGGGTTGTCATTTTCCATCTGGGGCAACGATTTCAGACCAGAATGCTCTCCCGTGACCAGCACCCCATAGTCATAGTTTGGAAGTTTCTTGCGCAGCGCGTACCACGAGTTGGTGACGATCTCGTTGTGGATGGTGAGTCCGCTCGCGTATTGGATGCGTCCCTCGGCGTCCCGGACGCACTGCCACGGTGAGACCGCCTCGTTCTGGATACAGCCCAGGTAGGGATGAGACCAGGTGTGGTTGACCCAGCGCAGGTCCCGCTTCCGGGCAAGCAGCGCGTCCTCCAGGGGGTCAGATCCGAACTCGGCCCGGTGCCGAGCGGCACCGTTACCGTTATAGACCATCTCCAGTTTGACCCCACTCGCCCGCTGCCAGTTCACCAGCCGATCCACGTCGGAGGGAACCATCCGGCTCGTGGCCCCCGGAGCGTCCGGCGGGTAGGCGGTCAAATCACAGCCGTCGCCAATCGTGCAGTTGCCTTCCTCGCTCCACAGCGCGTCGTTTTCGAAGACATCGTCGATGTGAACGCTGAGGTAATTCCTGTTGAAGCTCGTCGAGATACCGCGGGTCAGCCAGCGCACCACGCCGTGTGACAGAGTACGCCAATGGTTCTGATATTTGTTGGCCGAGAAGGTCAGCACCAGGCGCTCTTGACCCTTGTGAGAGTGAACCCCAATCAGTGACCCTTGTTCCTGGGTACCGGGGATCGGTGCCGTGAGCAGCGGAGTGAAGGAGGACTCGGCCGTCGCGGGTGCCGGGGTCGCCAGGTAACCGTAGGATTCTGAGACATCGGGCGAGATGTCGTCGAAGGGCACACCACGCAGATAGCTGAACGCATCGGCGGCACCCGCAGAGGTCACCGAGGCCTTCATCCCGTCGACCGGGCCCGTGTATCCCGTTTCGCCAGCGTAGTTGAGACCTACCCCCGGATGGGCCCAGGTGTAGGCCAGAACCGTGCGCACCTTGAAACCGGCGGCATAGGCCTCAAGGATGCCTTGCTCCTGCGCGGACAGCTGGGGCGGCGCCTCATTGGGCACGACGATGCCCGAATACTTGCCATGGGCGCCTCTACGATCCACATCGACGAGGAACTCACTCGTGATGTTCTGCCTTCCGCTCGCGGCCAGGTCGACCTCGGTGTAGTGCTGCCCTTCCGCCGACAGCCGCTCCTTGATCGCCGCGGTAGAGGGCGAACCATCGTCGAGCACAAGGATGTTCAACGCGACATCCGCTGGTACCGCTGCGGCGCTAGCCGGTAACGCCTGCACCGGCATCGCCAGCACCGACGCGGCCGCCACCATAGCCAAAAGGCGCACCCGCCTGTTGACACGCGCATAGTCAAAGACGATTCTTGTCATCGCTCCCCCCCGGAGATTCCCCAAGACTCGTGAAGGCCGGTTTTCCCGGCTCCGTTCTGTCGGCAGCTTAGGAGGGCAACGGGCCACTTCGGGGAGTCGGCTCACACCGGCCCCAGTAGGACGAAGGTGACCCCCGATTCGCTAATCTGGTCCATGTTAAAGTGGTTAGCGGTGTTTCCTACGACGGCGAAGGATTCCGCGATTTTTTGGCGCCTTCGCGGCGACTCAGACAATATCTTGGCCCTGGCGGCCGTCTCGATTGAAACCGCTCGCAACGCTGCGGCCACAAGGCAAGGCTGGTCCTTGCCAAGCATCATTGCCCGGACTATCCGGCCTATTGATTCGGCCCACCGGGCCCACCCCAGAGCCGCCTTTGAACCGTCCCGCCGGGCCAGAGAATACCGCGGGGCCGTTCCAGGAAATCACCTAGGGCTCCACCCCTCTTGGCAGCCAGCCAGCGGTGGCCTGGGATTGAGACCTTACCCATGGGGCGATCCGGGCGCCGGGCCAGTTGCGCGGAGGGCACCGGGGAGAACTACCCATCCCATGGGCAGCGCGGAACCCAGGATCGCCCCAGGGACAGCCCCGGCCACCGCTGCCAGGAGGCCGCGACCCAGAGCCCTCGGGAAATCCCTGGACAGCCACCGTCGAGGCGCTAGCTCGGCCCAGGAGGCCCTCACCCCACGGGAGCGCCTGGGCAAACCATTTCGCCGACGGATATCGCCGCAGTGACATCGTGGCCCCACGAGCGAAGCCGAGCGGGTCACCACGGCCCGGCAGAGCCAGCCGCGGTTCGGCCGGGCCGTGGTCACCGCCCAAGGCTCAGCTGTCGGGGATGTCCCGCCGCCGGTAGCCTGCCCATCCCAGGAGGATCAGGCCGACGGCGGCGAGCGTCTGAATCAGCACCGGGGGCCAGGACATGTCTTCCCCAGGCAGTTGTGGCAGATAGCCCCAAGGGCTCATCTCGACCAGCCATCCCGGCAGCGAAAACAGCGGTCCGATCCAGACCGCGACCACCGACCAGCACAGGACCAGCCAGGCCACGGGCATCCACCGCGGTGCCCAGCCAATCAGGCTAGTCACGAGCCCGACGATGAGGACCACACCGGCGTAGAGCACCCCCACCGCGGCGAGGCTGTCCCAGATCTCGGACAGCTTCCCGGAACGCAGCGCCTCGGGCAGGGCCAACAGCATCCCGACCCCAAGGAAGCCGATGCCGGAGGCGATCAGGGACAGCACCACATGACCACCCAGGAACCGGGCGCGCGGCAAAGCCGTCGACAGCAACAGTTCGAGGCGGCCCTGGGATTCCTCCAAACGCGCACGGGAAAGCAGTTGTGCCGCGAAGATGGCGACCACCACTGCCATCAAACCCCTCATTGAGATCAGGTAGGCCTCCCGAAACTGCTGTGAGCCACCGCCGAGGAGGCGCATCATCTCCACGAAACGGGGGTTCTCGGCCAAGACCTGCTCCATCATTCTGGCAAGGTAGCCGAGCCCCAACGCGGAGACGCCGAGCCCGGCGAGCCATCCGACGATTCCTAGGCGTTGCAGGCGCCACGCCAGCCCTAGTCCACGGCTCATCCAGGGCCCGGCTGTGGCGGGCCCACCCCGGGCGGGCATCAGTCCGGCTCCGTGGTCGCGCCGGTCCTCCAGCAGCAAGGCTAACCCGGTGAGGACCAGAGTCAGCCCGGCGGGTAGGACGAGCACCTCCCACCGCTCACCCGCGTAGGGCCTTACCAGCGCCGCCCATTGCAGCGGAACGGCCCATTGCAGCGGCTGGACGAAGGACTGGGCACCCATCCCATCGATCAGCGCCCGGGCGAGGAAGGAACCTCCCAGAAAGATCCCGAGAGTCCATGCCCGCACGGTGCGCGCACTCTCGAAGACCTGACACAAGACAGCTGCCACACCGGCATATACCGCACCGGTCAGCCCAATCCCCAGGCCCGCCGCCACGGACCCGGCGACGGCCTCTCCCAAGGCCACCATCGAGACCGCGACGAGTAGGGCCAGCGCGGCACAGGCCAGCAGTGCGAGCACGAGCCCGGCCACGAGCGGAGCATGCCGGGCCAGAGCACCGGCCCGGATCAGCTCACAGCGTCCCGCCTCCTCATCGGCCCTCGTTGCCCGCACGACGCCTAGCCCAGCCATCATCGCGGCTCCCACCGCGACGAAGATCCCGACCCGCCAGAACGTAAATCCACCCGGGCTCAGCAGATCGAATGGGGGTCCAAGCAGCGCCCTCATCGTGGGATTATCCGCGAGCAGGTTCAGCATGATCTCGGGGTGCGGACCGGACCAGACGATCCGGTCGTATTGCTGCACCGTCAGCGGCATGAGCCACACCAGGCCCAGGAGCCACCATAGATAGAAAGCCCGGCTGCGTCGCCAGGCTAGGCCGAAAACAACGCCGAAACCGGTCATGTCCCCGCCCTGCTGTAATGGGAAACGAATAGCTCTTCGAGGGATGGCGGCGCGCTCGTCAGCGAACGGATGCCTGATGAGGCCAGCAGTTCCATCACTGCGGGCATCGCCTCGGCGGCAACCGACAACTCGATCCGGTTACCGGCCACGGAAACCTCGCTCACTCCCGCAACCCTCGATAGGTCGGGAACGGACTCTAACTCCGCCGCCACCCGGGTGTGGTGCAGGTGACGGAGCTCTTCGAGGCTCCCGGTTTCGACGATCCGGCCCGCCTTGATGATCGATACGTGGTCGCACAGCGCCTCGACCTCGCTCAGGATGTGGGAGCTCAACAGCACCGTGCGATCGCGCTCGCTCCTGATGCACTCCGCGAAGGTGCGTTCCATAAGCGGGTCGAGGCCCGAAGTCGGCTCGTCCAGCAGCAGCAACTCGACATCCGCAGCCAGAGCGGCGATCAGCGCGACTTTCTGCCTATTTCCCTTCGAATAGGAGCGCCCCTTCTTGCGCGGGTCCAGATCGAAGCGTTCGATGAGCTCGTCTCTTCTGGCCCGGTCGATCCCTCCCCTGGCGCCCCCGATGATGTCGATGGCCTCACCCCCGGTCAGGTTGGGCCACAGGCTGACGTCGCCTGGGACGTAGGCGAGGCGGCGATGCAGGCTGGGGGCATCGGCCCAGGGGTCGCCGCCGAGCAGGCGCACCGTGCCCGCATCCGCGCGGAGCAGGCCGAGCAGCACCCGGATCGTGGTGGATTTACCAGCTCCATTGGGACCGAGGAAGCCGTGCACCTGCCCCTGCCCGACCGTGAGATCCAGCCCGTCGAGGGCGCGCGTTCGCCCGAAGTTCTTGATGAGCCCTCTCACCTCGATCGCTGCCATGATTCATTCCTCCGTGACGCTGAAGGCATCCTCAGCCATGATGCCGCCAGTGAATATCTCCAAACTGACCCGCGCATAGCGGGCCTGGACCTGCGGGTCCATGAGGTCGGTCCCACCGAGATGGCGCGCGACCTGGTCTGCGAGGAGCAACACCCCGGCGCCGTAGGCGACCAGCAGCGCCGCCCGGCCTTCCTCGTCCTGGCCCGGCGTCATCCTTCCGGCCTTCACGCCCTCGCGGCTCAGGTCGCGGGTGAGCGATGCCAGGGCGTCGAAGACGGAATCGGCGACGGGCCCACCGTCTCGCAGCGCGCGGGTCAGGTAGGCCAGCATCGGGGCGATGGCGGGACGCTCGGCTATGTAACGCCGCAGTTCCGGCAGCGAGCCTGAGGCCACGACCAGCATCTTCTCCCGGAAGAAGTAGTCGAGCACCCACTCGTCGCAGGCGCTACGGAGTCCTTCCTTGCTGCCGAAGTGGTGGTTGATGAGTCCGAGAGACACCTCGGCTCGCTGGGCGATCTGGCGCATCGTCGTAGCGCCGAAACCCTGCTGCCCGAAGAGTTCGAGTGCAGCTTGGCGGATCCGCGCCGACGCGGTCAGATCAGTTGAACTCACATTCAATATACTATACAAGCGTTCAGACCTCCGTCGTGTTTCTGCCAGGCTGAAGCCGGATTCAGTTCAGCTGGCCGAGCACTTGGACCACGCTGCACAACCCTTGATGTGCCATGCCCTCGAAGATTCTTCGCTCGTTCAGACGCACGTCGAGGCGCCAGCCCGGCCACTCGGCAAGTACCCGTTCCCGGGTCATCAGCACCGATTCGTCATCTGGCCCGCCGGAACTGAGCGACAGCTGGCCCGGCGTGAACTCCTCCATCAGCAATAGCCCCCTCGCACCCATGCGGGGCGTCAGCGCATGAGCGATCAGCCGCCGCATGGGCCCAGGCAGGTGCGGGAAGATCACCACCAGCGCGTCCCAGGGACCCGCCGCGGCATCGGAGTTCACCCATTCGGCGAGGTCACCCAGCTGCGCGTCAATCTCTACGCCCCTCTCGGCGGCGAGCGCGAGAGCCTTGTCCACTCCGGCCCCAGACCAGTCGACGCTGGTCACGCGATGACCCTGCCCAGCCAGCCAGACCCCATTACGCCCCTCCCCATCGGCCAGACACAGGACCCGGGAAGACGGACGCAGCAACAGCGCCTGCTGCTTCAGGAAATCATTGGGCCGGTAGCCGTAAACATAGTTCGGGTGGGAATACCGCTGATTCCAATACTCGACGCTCACTGGAACATCGCCGCACGGGTTCCGGGCTCTTGAGCCAGCAGCTCACGGGCCTTGGCCACGACGTTGTGCTCGGCGAGCAGCTCATACTTCATCGCCACGGTGTGGCGGACTGAGTTGAAATCCCGCTTGCCTCCCGACATCGCATAGCCAAGACCAGCGGTCAAGACACCCACCATCACACCGAGCAACAGACCGGCCAGCAGCATCACGGCAAGCGCACTATTGGGGATGAATA
>JAUMYR010000326.1 GCA_030528545.1 Propionibacteriaceae bacterium | reverse complement strand
GTCGTCCGCGTCGCACGAGACACCGACCGCCTCGCGGCGGTCGCGGCCAGCCTGCGGACGGATTTTGGGGTGCACGCCGAAGTGTTGGCCGCCGACCTGGCCGAGCGGGACGACCTGCTGCGCGTCCGGGACCGGGTGGAGAGCGCCGAGGCCCCCATCGAGGTGCTCGTCAACAACGCGGGTTTCGGGCTGCATTCCGACGTGCTCGACCCCGACTTCAGCATCCACGAACGCGCGATGGACGTGATGTGCCTGGCGGTGCTGGTGCTCGCTGGCGCCGCGGGCCGGGCCATGAAGGCGCGGGGCCATGGCCGGATCATCAACGTGTCCAGCACCTCGGGCGAGATCATGACCGGCAACTATTCGGCGATCAAGGCGTGGGTGACCAGTTACTCCCAGGGCCTGGGAATCCAGTTGGCGGGCACCGGGGTGAGCGTCACCGCAGTGTGCCCCGGGTGGGTGCGCACCGAGTTCCACCAGCGTGCCGGAATCAGGTCCTCGAACCTGCCTCCGGTGGTGTGGATCGACCCAGAGGCGCTAGTCAAAGAGGCTTTGGACGATGCCGAGAAAGGTAAGTACATCTCGGTGCCCACTCTCAAATGGAAGGTTGCGATGGCGCTGGCCCACATCGCGCCGCGCGGCATCCTGCGCGGCATCTCGGCCAAGCTGAGTGCGTCCCGGAAGAAACCGTGATGGCCCGGCCGAACGGCAAACAGGGACGCTACACCTCCAGGACGAATGCGGTCGCCCGGCAGGCCGCGCAGATGCTGCTGCTCAAACCGGCCCTATGGCGGCTGCTGACGGTCCGGGTGCACGGCAAGGAGCATCTCGCCTCGGTCGAGACCCCCTATGTCATCTACGGAAATCACTCCTCCCATTTCGACGGTCCCCTGATCTTCGGCGCGCTGCCACGCAGGCTGTCCCAGTACCTCGCGACGGGAGCAGCCGCCGACTACTTCTTCGACAAGTGGTGGAAGGCCCTGCCGACCTCGTTGTTCTTCAACGCCTACCCGGTCGAGCGCAGCGGTGCCCGGACCTCACGGCGCGGCCTGTCGGGGTCGCTGCTCAGCGAGGGCGTACCGGTGCTGATCTTCCCCGAGGGGACGCGCTCCCGCACCGGCGCGATGGCCCCCTTCAAGCCTGGTGTCGCGGCGCTGTGCATCTCCAGGGGCGTGCAGGCCGTGCCGGTGGCCCTGGTCGGGGCCTACGAGGCCTGGCCGCCCACCCAGCGGGGGCTGCCGAAGGGGCGTCCCGAGGTGCATGTGGTGTTCGGGCGTCCGCTTCGCCCGGGCCCGGGCGAGATCGCCCACGAGTTCAACGAGCGCATGCGTCGGCAGCTCATCGAATTGCACGATTCGACGGCCCGGGCCTATGGGCGCAAGACGCTCGCCGAATACGCCCGCAATGTGGCGATCGAAAGAGCCCTCAAGGAGGAGGCCCGCCAGGAAAGCGCAACGTCTGATGATGAGGGGGAGTCATGATTGGCGGAGTCAAACAGCAGAAGTGGTGGGGATGGGGCCTGGAGGGGCGCAGCTATTCG
>JAUMYR010000325.1 GCA_030528545.1 Propionibacteriaceae bacterium | reverse complement strand
CTCCTGACAGGTAGGCCCGATAGGCGAGGTTGAGGGATGTGGAGGCATAGGAATCGACGGAGTCGTAGTCCTTGGTTGGGGTCTGGGCTCCTGTCGCCGGATCGTAGGCCCAGTCGTACACGGTACCGGTCAGCCCGGAGGCATCGGGACGCTCCATGTGATTCAGGTACCACCCCATCCACTTCAGCACGATGTCTTTGGCATCGTGACGCCTGGTCGATAGCAGCCCGAGGGAGGCGATATTGGCGAAATAGGGGTTGATGCGGTCGTCGAAGGTGAGGATGGCTCCGTCGTCGAGTTGTTTGCTCGCCAGGAACTTGATCTGAGTATCGATACGGTCCCGCGGCCCTTTGGCCTCCGCCGGAAGGGAGGTCAGTGACAGCACCAGCGTGAGCAGGAAAACTGCCGCGGTTCGGAAAATAGTGTGTTTATGCATAAGAACATTCCAGATTCGTCAGGCGTCGTGCGACGCCGAACTTAATGAAACTGTTGGGGCCGCCGTCGCGGCAGCGGTCCTCTCAGCGCGTTCAGGGCAGGTGCCCGGCGAACGCCGTACCCGCCACGAAACGGCGGGTGATCTTGTCGGGGGCGGTAATCGCCGAACCAATGACGAGCGCATGCGCGCCAGCCGCGAAACAGGCCTGGGCATGCTCCAGCGTCCAGATCCGCCCCTCGGCGATCACGGGCAGACCATGCTGTCCCAGCCCGGCGATGACGTCCAGCGCCGGACCGGACTGGTCCATGGCGGCCGTCTCCTCGGTATAGCCCGCGAGGGTGCAGCTCACCAGGTCAACCCCGGCGTCCCGGGCGATCCTGCCCTGTTCGACCGAGGCGACGTCTCCCATGACCGCCACGCCCCGTTCATGGAGGGCGCCCACGATCGCGCCCAGCTCCTCCTTTCCCGGACGCTGACGTCCGGTCGCATCGAGGGCCACGATCTCTGCTCCAGCCTCCACCACGCTGAGGGCGGAGGCCAGAGTTGGGGTGATACGCAGGCTCAGGCCCGGGGTGTCCACCTTGACGATCCCGATGATCGGCAAGGCCGAGACGGCCCGCACGGCCGCCACGTCGAAGGTGCCGTTGACGCGGAACCCACACGCCCCGCCCAGTTCCGCGGCGGCCGCGAGGGCCGCGATGTGGTCGCTGCGATCCAGCGGGGTGCCGGGATCGGCCTGGCAGGAGACGAAGATCCCATGGCGGAAGGAATCGATGAGGACGGGTGCGGCCATAGATGACTCCTTAGGTGGATTCAGCCCTTGAGAGCACCAGCGGCGACGCCGCTGATGATGCTCTTCTGGAAGACCAGATAGACCAAGAGGATAGGTATCGTCGCGATGGTGGTGGCGGCCATCATGAGGCCGTACTGGGTGAAATAGGCGCCCTGGAAGGTCTGGAGCCCCACTTGTAGCGGGAGCAGGCTCTGGTCGTTGAAGACGACCGAGGCCAGGATGAACTCGTTCCAGGTGCCCAAGGCGGTGAGAATGACGATCGTCGCGATGGCGGGCCGGGACATGGGAAGGGCGATGCTCCAGAACACCCGGA
>JAUMYR010000060.1:10325-15439 GCA_030528545.1 Propionibacteriaceae bacterium | reverse complement strand
CCGGCTACCGCCGCTCCGCCGCCAAGGATGCCTCCCACGATGGCCCCGCCAGCGGGGTTAGGTGCGGCAACGGTGCTTCCGGGACCACCCGGTATGGTCGCCACCCCGGGTGAGACCGGGGTCCCCGGGATGTAGCCATCGCCCGGCGCGTTCGGGACCATCTGGATCTCCCCTGGCAGCGCCTGGGCCGGAGAGTGAGGGGTCGCGGTGATGCCAGTGAGGCCTGGGCCAGGGCTGTCCAGTCTCTGGTCGGGGACGGCCACTCCGACGGTCTGGGGGGAGTGGTGCTGGTGTTGGGCACCGGTGTGAACCCCACTCGTGTGAGCCCCACCGGTATGAGCCCCTGCCGAACCCCGGCCGCCGGAGAACCCGCCGCCACCGCCGGAAGACCCGCCCGCCCTGGACCTTCCGGCGCCATCCGAGGCTCCCGAACCGGGGGAGGACAGGCGTTCGTGCTCAGAGACGGTGATCTGGGAGGCGTGGTCTGAGACCTCGGTGTTCATCGTGGACAGGATTTCCGCGGCCTCGGCATCGCGGGCCTGGTCCAGTTGCTGGTAGACCTGCGCGGCGTAGGCGTCCCCCGATATCTCCCGGCCGCCGACCAGGAAGGGTCCATTGGCGGCATAAAGTTTCCGCTCCGTCGAGGACATCAGCTGGTGATCGAGGCTGTTGAACGCGGACTTGGCGTTCGCCATCGCGGTGCGGGCGGCCTGGTGGCGCTCCAGCACGGCCTCGAACTCCTGGATCCGGGTCGCCAGCGCCTCCTGGAACTCCCTGGCCCAGCCCTGCACGGCCTGGGCGGTCTGGCCGACCAGACCCATCTTGGCGCAGTAGTTGTCGAGCCACTCGGCCGTGGACTGGAGCTTCTCCAGGGCAGTCCTCAGATCGGGATCGTCGAACTCGTCGTTGACCACCTCGGCCATCTTGCGCAGCCGGTCGTAGTAGACACCCATCGCGAACCTCGTGCTTTCTCAGAGTGGGGTTGCCATCATCGGGCCGCCCATGCCGGGGTGGAAGCCCAGGGGCGGTGGGGGCTTGCTCGCCTCTGCCTCGTAATTTGTCCTGGCCTCAAGGACGGCCTGCGCCGCGGCCGCGTCGCTGTCGGCGTTGTTGAGCCGGTCGATGGCCTTGCGGATGCCGCCTTCGAAGGCGCTCAGCTGCATGCGCAGGGACTCCATGATGGCGCCCGCCTCGCTCGTGACCGTCCGGTACTGGTCCTGGAAGGCCATCGGTCCCTGTTCGGCTCCCCACTTGCTTGAGGTCTGGCTGTGGCTGGAGTCCGTGGTCGCGTTGATCGCTGAGTCGAGGCACGAGTCCGCCTCCCGCAGCGCGTTCAGCGCCGTCAGCGCTTCGTCGGTCTGGACATGTATCTGACCGGTCATGGCACCCCTCTTTCACAGCACAGTCCCTATCTACGGTACGTCATGATCGTGCCACTCTGGCACTTCATCCGGTGGCGGATTCAGGCCGGTCGGATATCCGCTGGTGGTCCGGGAGCGGTCCGGGAGCAGAGCGGGCAGAATATGGGGATGTTTCGCTGGCCGGGTCTCCTCCTGGGCGTCGCGCTGATCGTGGTGCTGGCGTCCCTCCAGCCGTGGCTCGCCCAGTGGGACGCGCTGCTGACGGCCCCCGAGATCGACCCGGACGGGGCGCTGGGCTGGGTCCTGAGGGTGATCGCGGTCGTGACCTCCCCCGTGGTGCTGTACTCCGTCTGGGTGGTGCTGGCCGCGGTCTTCGCCCGTTCCGGGTTGCGGACGCTGGCCGCGACGCTGCTGCTGGGGAGCGTGCTCGCGGCGTCCGCCCACCAGGTGATCCGGGCCCTCGTGCGGCGCCCCCGCCCGCCATCGCTGTTCGCCGAGACCATCACCTATGTCGACTTCGCCTTCCCGTCCGGGCACATGACGGGCGTCGCGGCGAGCGCCGGGCTGCTGGGGGTGACCGCCGGGGTGCTACGCCTGAGCCGCCGCTGGCGGTGGGCCGCCGCCGGTGGCATCGCGGTGGTCGCCGTGAACCGGTGGGCGATCAACGCGCACTGGATCTCCGACCTCGTCACCGGGACCGTGCTCGGATTCACGGCCGCCGCACTCGCCGTGGTGCTGGCTCGTCCGCGGCGGCTGCCCGCGCAGGCGCGCGGCACCGCACTGGTCTACCACCCGGGCCGCCTGCCGGGATGGCTGGCCTCCCGGGTGGCGCCTGGGGCGCTGCTGCTGCCCACCACCGCCCAGGAAACCGGGTCAGCCCAGGCCCGGGCCGCGCTCGCGGCCGGGGTGAACCGCGTCCTCGTCGCGGGTGGGGACGGGACGCTGCGCCAGGTCGCCGGGGCCGTGGCCGGTACCCAGACCCCCGTCGGGATCCTGCCGCTGGGGTCGGGCAATGTGCTGGCCGCCAGCCTGGGCATCCCCCCAGACCTGGCGGAAGCCTCCCGGCTGGGCCTGGACGGCGAGGCCCGCCGCATCGATGTGCTCACCGTGACCCTGGACGGACGCGAGGAGACCTGCCTCACCATGGCCGGGGTGGGCGCGGACGCGGCGGTGCTGCGTGACACCTCCGACTCGCTGAAATGGGTCGCCGGGCCGGTCGCCTACCTGCTCGCCGGGCTCGGCCACCTCCGCCCCCGGCCACTGGAGACCACCGTGGGGCGGGTCAGCCAGGTGCTGATCGGCAATGTCGCCGGGCTGAGCCCGGGGCTGACCTTCTTCCCCGGCGCCGACCCGTGCGACGGGGAGATCGAGATGCTGACCGCGGCGCCCCGCAGCAGCGCCGAAGTCATGGGCTGTATCGGTGCGGTCCTTCGCGGACGCGGGCATCACCGCACGGTCACGGTATCCAGGGCCAGGACCCACCGGGTGGGGTTCGGCGCGCCCGCGCTGTGCCACGTCGATGGGGACGTCGCGGGGGAGGTGTCGACGCTCAGCGTGAGCGCCGATCGTTGCCTGCTGGTCGTGAGCCGCGCCGCGAGCGGTGGCTGAAGAGCCGCCACAGCCAGGTATCGGGCACCCGGTCACCGGTGGCCAGATATTCCACCACGGAGTCGTAATTGGCGCACTGCCGCAGCAGGCCGCGGCCGATGCTGCGGGCGACGAACCCGACCTGGTCGTCCTCGCGCAGTTCGAGATCCTCGTCCGGCAGGTAGATCAGCTTGCCCCGCCGGGACAGCACCGTCGGGAAGACCGGCAGGTGGCGCTCCCGGTCGGTGGGGTGGCTCAACAACTGGCCGAGCGTCAGCTTGCCGCCGCGGTTCAGCCAGCGCACCACCGCCGGGGCGTCGGACTTGTCGATGGTGACCTTGCCCGCCGTCGGCGCGCGTTCCCCGACCCGGTCGATGACGCTGGCCAGCACCTTCCGGGACCAGGCATCGTCCTGGGTGCGGATGTGTTCGATGAAGCCCCAAAACATGGGCGCCTCCAGCCGGGCCAAAGCCTCGAAGGCCACGAGGTCGGTGGCCACGAACACCGAATCGGGGGCGAAAGCCCGCACCAGCGCGCCCATCCGGGCCGACTTCTGCCGCACCGAGATGTAGATGCCGGGACGCTGCAGGCGCGCGTGCGCGGCCATCGACATGTTGATGGTGTCGGACTCGCTGCCCGCGACCATGCCGACCGCGTCGTGGACGTCCGGGTCGCCGTCGGCCGGGTCGACGATCCGCACCTTCATGCCCGCGGCCCGCAGGTCGCGGGCGACCTCGGACCCGAACTCGCTGTCGGCCACGACCACCCAGGTGCCGCGGGACAGCCCGGCGTGGGCCTCGGGCAGCGGCGTCCCCGGCTCCGACAGCAGCCACGACACCAGCCGGTGCGTCGTCGGCTGCAGCAGCCCCAGCACCAGGTAGTTGCCGTACCGGTCGAAGGGGTTGATGACGGCCTCGGGCCCGAAGTCGTGCATCCAGCCCATGTTGCGCTGCTCGGTGCAGCGGCTGATGACCGGCAGGTCGGGACGCAGCAGGTGGGTGGCCATCAGCGCGGCCAGGTTCATCTCGTCCTTGTCGGTGAGGGCCAGCACCGCTTCGCACTGGGGGTTGGCGAGGCCACCGATGCCTAGCAGGGACGGGTCGCGCGGATCGCCGGCGAAACAGGGGGCGTCCCGAAAGAGCTGGTCGCGGACCAGAAGGTCGATACGGCTGGGGTCCTCGTCGATGACGACGATGCGGCGTCCGCTGCGGTCCAGGGCCGCGGCCAGCGTGCGTCCGGCCTCGCCGTAGCCGACGATGAGGACGAAGGGTTCCCGCAGCCGGGCCACCGCGCGCCGGAAGCGCTGCAACTCGACCGCGCGCTGGAAACTCGGGTCTCGGAATAGGCCGAAGAGCGCACCGATGCAGTACGCCCAGCCGGTGACCGAGGCGAAGATGCACACCGTCACCCACATCCGCTGCGCGGTGCTGAAGGGCACCGGCAATTCGCCGAAACCGATGGTGGTCGCGGTATAGCTCATGAAATAGAAGGCGTCGAAGGCGCTGAGATAACTCTTGTTGCCCTGCGCGTCCACCCCAGGGATCAGGGTCAGCCCGAGCACCGAGACCGCGAAGATGACGATCAGGGTCACCAGCGGCCCCCGGATGCGCCGCAACACCAGGAACAGCGTGTCCGTGCTGGGAATCTCGGAGGGGATCGCGACCTCCCGGCGGCGCAGCGACCGCCGCCCGCGGGGGGCACGCAGCCGCAGCATGGGACCGTCCATGTCAGCGGTGCCGGTAGCTCACGGTCTCAATGACCAGCAGCACGATCGAGACCAGGTTGGCCAGCAGCGCACCGCCCGATAGCGACACCACCGACGAGGTCGCCTCGACGCTCAGCCCGCCTGGGGAACCCTGCGTCGCCCACACGTACACACCGGCGGCGACGATCAGCTGGATGTCGGCGACCAGGCTGGTCGCCAGGTGAACCGCACCGATCTGCGTCCGGTCACCGAACTTCAATACGGTCGCGATGAGGTTGACCACCACCGCCGCATACAACTCGTAGGCGTTGTGCATCTCCGGATTGCTGATGTCGCCGAGGAAGAACCCGAAGTTCAGCGTCGCCGCCAGCACGACGAAGAAGCCGAACACCACCTTTTCCATGTTCACCTTTGAAGCCTAACCCGGCAGGAGAAGATGCGGGAGCGGCCGGTCCCGGTAG